>NZ_JAUTAU010000001.1:3283245-3592280 GCF_030818775.1 Bacillus sp. SORGH_AS_0510
GTTCGACAAATTTTCCGGGAAGTAGATCTGCACGTATGCTTAGAAATTGACCTACTTTGATTAATAGGCCCTCTAACTCAAACAATGTTTGTCGGAACTCTTGACCGATCCTGCCCCATAACTTTTCTCTCTCGGATAAAGGTTTTCTTAATAACCGGAACCAGTAAAATCTTATTAATACAGATAAGGCAAAGCACAAGATTCTCCACATACGGTACCAATTTTTATTTTTATTTTTATTCATTAGTAAAGCTCCTCTCAAACAGGTAGATGAGAAAATCCTTTTGTGTAAATTTTACCAGTAAGTCTTCATGCATGTATATTATTATTTATTATTACGGTCAATGGGCACTAGTCCGTTCCACAAGTTCCCATGATGGCGGAATTATCCGGGCTACGGGCTCTAGTCCGTCTCACTAGTTCCCATGATGGCGGAATTATCCGGGCTACGGGCTCTAGTCCGTCTCACTAGTTCCCATGATGGCGGAATTATCCGGGCTACGGGCCCTAGTCCCTTACTCTAGTTCCCGTGATGGCAAAATTATTCAGTCTACGGGCACTAGTCCCTTACTCTAGTTCCCATGATGACAGATTTATCCCGGCTACGGGCTCTAGTCGAAAAAAAAACCAGGCAACTGCCTGGTTTTATTAGAGTGATCCTAATATAAAATAGACCAAGAAGAAAAATGCAATCACGTACATTGTAACGGAGACTTCCTTCTTTCGACCTGTTACCACCTTTAAAATGGGATAGGCGATAAATCCAAATGCAATCCCGTTTGCAATACTAAAAGATAGAGGCATGATTGCCATCATTAAATAAGCTGGAAAGGCTTCTGTAAAATCACTAAAAGGTATTTCTTTCAAACTCTGAACCATTAAACAACCTACAATAATCAGAACCGGTGCAATCGCTTCGTTCGGAATGACTTTAAAAAGTGGAACTAGAAAAAGTGCCGGTAAAAACAACAATCCAGTTGTAAACGAAGTTAAACCTGTTTTTCCTCCGGCAGCAATCCCAGTAGCCGATTCAGCTGCTGTTGTCGTTGGACTACAGCCTAGTAATCCTGCACTCATAACGGATAAAGCATTTGCCTGAAAAGATTTTTGAAACTTTGACTTATCAGGAAGCATCCCAAGCTGTGCCCCCATATTTTGAAAGATGATTACCATTGACAATGAGAAAACAGCTGTCCAGAAATTGACCGTACCAATTTGGCTAAAATCAAATGCAAGGAAAATCTGATCGTATCCACTAAAGGAAAAACTAAAATCCTTAAGAGAAGAGAAATCCACGATACCAAGTACTGCACCAATTAAGGTACCAGCAATAATCCCAATCAAGAAGTTCCCTTTCACATTACGCAAGAAAAGCGGAACTAAAATGACCAATGAAAGGATTGTCGTAAGTGTATGCGGACTTCCCAAGTCTCCAAGTTGTACAAATGTACCTTCACTCGCTTCGATAATACCTCCATTTTTCAATCCTAAAAAAGCGATAAAAAGACCAATTCCAGAAGTCATCGAATGAATCATTGTTTTCGGAATGGAGCGTGATAGATACTCCGCTCCTTTGGTCACTGTTGTAAGGAAAAAGATTAGCCCCGCAATAAAAACAACCGCAAGTGCTTGTTGCCATGATAGCCCAAGTGAAAAGACAAGCGTAAAAACAAAAAATGCATTGTCTCCCATACCCGGTATAAGGACTAACGGTGAATTCGCCCATAATGCCATCAACATACAACCCAAAAAACAGCTAATTACTGTTACTAGTGTGACAGCCTCATACGGCATACCTGCCTTACTCAAAATCGCTCCGTTGACAGCGATGATATAAGCGACTGTCATAAACGTTGTTAATCCAGCAAGTACCTCAGTACGTATACTGGTTTGTTGTTTATTAATCTGAAATAATCCATTTAAAATTTTTTCCAACCGTATTTACCCCTTTTTGATTACACGAGTTCAATAATGTAAATCGTGTTATAATTAGCTAATAACATTTATTATCTTGTTACCAAGACCCCGAAAGGTTGTATGTTCATGATTACCAATATCTCAGAAATCACAATTTTCTCGGATATTCCTGAGGTTGATTTACCAAATATCCTACCTCTTTTAAAGGAACGAAAATTTAAAAAGAACCATGTCCTCATGTTTGAAAATGATAAAGGTGATGATGTTTATATCATCCGTTCAGGAATGGTGAAAATTTATCGTAATCATGAAGGAAAGGAAATTGTCCTCAGCATAGCCATGCCTGGAGATATCGTAGGAGAAGTAGAAGCCTTGTCTAATGACAACCATCGAATTTCCTCTATTGAAGCACTTGAAAATGTGTCCGCCTGGCAAATTACGAAACAGGACTTCCTAATGATCGTAGATAAATATCCTTCTGTATTAAGAAAAGCCTATATGATTTTGGTAGAACGCACACGAATGCTCAACCGTTTAGTTCGCTACTTAACCTTTTATGATGTTCGGACCAAAGCAGCGAATTTGCTCATGGACCTCTATTATAATTTTGGTGAACCTAGTGGCACAATTTTTAAAATTGATTTTAAAATTAATCAATCTTTATTAGCCTCGATGTTGGGTGTAACTAGAGAATCCATATCAAAAACATTGGGTGACTTTCAAAATGAAGGTCTAATTGATATTCGTGAAAAATATTTTTACCTTTTAGATAAGACTCGATTGGAAGCAATGTGTAGTGAAACAGAAGAAGTTCCAACCTTAAGAAAGTGGTATAACATTTAACGCATTCCTACTATACCAAATGAAAGCGTTCTAATCAGTTATCTCAGTAACGAATATTTTGTTAACTGGTTCACAAAAATGAAGTTATCCCTTTAACAGATTGTAATATGACAATGTGGTATGCTAATTTTGAAAATATGAAGCTAGATACTATTACAGTCTACGGGAGGATTTTGAGATGAGTGTACATATTGAAGCAAAGGTTGGAGATATCGCTGAAGCTGTCTTACTGCCAGGTGATCCATTACGCGCAAAATACATTGCAGAAACATTTTTGGATGATGCGGTCTGCTATAACAATGTTCGCGGAATGTTAGGATATACAGGTACATATAAAGGAAAGCGTGTATCTGTTCAAGGTACTGGCATGGGTATGCCCTCTGCATCCATTTACATTCATGAACTTATCACAGAATATGGTGCAAAAAACCTTATCCGAATTGGTACCTGTGGTGCAATTCAATCAGATGTAAAAATCCGTGATGTCATTATCGCACAAGCTGCTGCAACCGATTCCATGATAATTCGTGATAGTTTCCCAGGATATGCTGTCCCTCAAACCGCAGACTTCAAATTAATAAAAAACGCTTATGAGTTTGGAAAAGAAAAAGGACTAAATCTACATGTAGGAACAGTTCTTTCGTCAGACATTTTTTATTCTGAAAAGGAAGACCCGTATAGCAAACTAAGTAAACACGGTGTTCTTGCCGTAGAAATGGAAGCCGCGGGCCTATATTACCTAACAGCTAAATTTGGTGTAAAAGGCTTAACTCTTTTAACAGTTAGTGACCATATCCTAACAGGGGAACAAACTACTTCTCAAGAGCGTCAAACTACTTTTAACGAAATGATTGAAGTTGCCCTTGAGACCATTATTCGGTAACTCTAAAGAGTGATTAAAGAAAGAGCAGCTTACTAGGCTGCTCTTTCTTTAAGGAATAATTTTCGTGGCTCTTGCCTTTTGTGCTGTTCGTTCAATCCTGTTCTCTAAAGGCTTTTTTAAGACAAGGGCTAAAAGGAAACTTGCTGTTGCAAAAGCCAATAAGTACATAATATCCCTTATAACCACCTCTCTTACCATTCCTCCAACCGTCTCACGAAGCATGCTTACCGCGTAAGTGAATGGCATAAAAGGATTCAATGCTTGAAAAAAAGATGATGTCGTACTTACTGGAAAAGTTGCACCGGAACTCGAGATTTGCAAGACCAAGAAAATGATTGCTAACCCTTTTCCAATATTGCCAAACACAGAACATAAAGTATACGTGATGATGATAAATACCATGCTTACAAGAATGCTTAACAATACAAACCAAAGCTTATCAACTACATACGCGTGAATTAAAAACAAATCTCCTAAAGAGACAATGGCAGCCTGAAATATTCCAATGGTCAAAAAAGTCAGGAGTCTCCCTAAATACATCTGATAACCACGATAGTCACCATTAGGATTTTCTACATCTACTCTAAGGGAGGCTATAAGTAGTGTCGCTCCAACCCAAAGTGCCAGCATCGTATAAAAAGGTGACATAGCTGAACCATAATTAGGGATTGGAAAGATCCTTTTTGTCTCTAATAGTATGGGATTAGAAAGGAAGCTGCTTTCTTTCTCAGGATCATGCTTTAAAAGTTCAATCAGATCATTAATATTCACACTTCTCTCGAATTGTCGAATCTTATTTGCTGCATTTTTAATTTGTGACTCAAATCCTGGAAGATCATTTCTAGCAAAATCGGCTGCTTTGTGAATCATCTTTTCCACTTCAGGAAGTTTTGTACGAACAAGATTTGCTGCTTTTCTAATATCATCCTCCAATTTCGGCAAGTCGGTCCTTACAAAATCAGCTGCTTTATGTACTTTTTGTTCAACAACAGGCAACTCATTACTAATAAAGTTAGAAGCAGTGGCCATATCATTTTCCACCGAGGTTACTTTTTGTTTAAGCCCTAAATGAATTTCTTGCACTGTTGCATGAATTTTTTCTAATTCAGCTTGAAACTTCCTTAACGCTTCCTGATTTTCATCTGTATTAACCTGATCCGACTCCTGTGCACTTGCAATTGCCTCCTGTACTTTTTTCTCGATATCCGAAATATTCGTTAAAACATCCGAAATAATAGAAGAGGCCCCTTTTAAATCTGTCATCTTCCCTTGAAGAGCTACAATCTTGTCACCAGCTTCATGAATGCGAGGTAAAGCACTTTCAACCTTTAATATACTTTCCCCTGCTTTTTGAATCTCTGGGATTCTTTGTTCCAGTTCAATCACTTTCTGCCCTTTCTCGTGTAATTCCGGCAATTCCCCTTCAAGTTCTATTGCTTTCGCTCCCAATTCATGAATCTGTGGTAATGCCTTTTCAAGCTCAAAGATCTGATTTTCCACTTTTTGAATGGATGGCAAATTTTTCTCCAATTCCACCCCTACCTTGAAAAATCCCGAAAAAATCGCATCACCTACCGACTTAATAAAAGCTTGACTAATTTGCGATGTCACACTTGAGGCGCCCGAGCTCGCAATTTTAGGGGCAACCGCATTAATTTTTTCATTTACTCCGAACTCAATTTTAGGCTTTTGTGGGTTTATTTCTAAAATACTCGTTAACTTTTTGGAGAAGTCCTTGGGAATAATTAAATATGCATAATATTTTCCGCTTCGTACTCCTCTCACCGCCTGACCCTCGTTTACAAATATCCAGCCAAGCTTATGATTTTCTTTTAAGGTATGGATAATTTCATCTCCAACATTGATCCTCTTACCATTTAGTTCAGCTCCTACATCTCCGTTCGTAACAGCGACTTTAATGCCGGAAGTGTTACTGTATGGATCCCACATAGACTTGATATTAAACCAAGCATAAGCGGATGGTAATACCATTAGAGCGAAAATTAATAACACAACGGTTGGAACTCTAAAAATATTGATCCAGTCAGTTTTATATATACCCCAAACCCTTCCCATCCGCTTTCACCCTTATCATTGACATTTTCTCTTGTTTAGCTTTAGGAAAAGTAATTGAATTAATGCATAAAAAAGACTGCCCAAGAAATTCTTAGGCAGTCTTTTTGAATTTATTTTTCGGTTGTTGAATTGTCCGCTTTTTTGTAGTCATATTTTGAGCGGTCTACCGGTGTGAAATTATCTGGCGTATAGAAACGTAATAAATCTCCGTTTACCACTTTATCTGATAGGGCTAATTTTTGCATGACTGACTTCTGATAGTTTTTTGCCTCTTCCAGTTGATTCTTGCCCAATTTCAAACCTGTTTTTGAATCATAGAACTTACCGTCTACAGAAGTGATCGTTGGACTTACAAAGTCTCCATTTCGGAATGGGATAAGATCATCGTGCTGTTCAGATAATAGGTCTGTACCAAATTGTACATACTCTTTTGAATCAATGCCTAAAAGATGAAGTAGAGTTGGAAGAAGGTCAATTTGACCGCCATATTCATGGTTCACTCCGCCCTGCATGCCTGGAACATGGATAAATAATGGTACACGTTGCAATCCAGAGCCTTCGAAAGGAGTAATTTCTTTACCCATTATTTGCTTCATTGCTTTATTATGGTTTTGCGAAATACCATAATGATCTCCATACATAATAATAATAGAATGATCGTACAAGCCAGTTTGCTTCAAGTAATCAACAAACTGCTTCATAGCTTCATCAGCATAACGAGCCGTTTGGAAGTAAGTATCCACTGATGAATCACCTGTTGTTGCTGGTGCAATTGTCGCATCCTTTGCAGGAATTGGGTACGGATAATGATTTGATACTGTAATAAATTTTGTATAGAACGGCTGTGGTAGTGTTTCTAATAATGGAATCGATTGATTAAAGAATGGCTTATCCATTAATCCATATTCTGCTAGATCCTGAGATTTCAAATCATAATAATCTGCATCAAAAAATTTGTTGTAGCCGAAGGATTTATAAATCTCATTTCGGTTCCAAAAGCTTCCTGAATTTCCATGGAACACAGCTGATGTATAGCCTTGTTGACCTAAAATTGCCGGTGCTGCTTGGTACGTATTTAAACCTTTAGTTGTATATGCTGACCCTTGCGGTAAACCAAATAATGAGTTTTCTAACATAAATTCGGCATCAGATGTTTTACCTTGTCCAGTTTGATGGTAAAAGTTATCAAAATACATGGTATTTTCTTCGTTTACCATTGAATTTAGGAATGGTGTGACTTCTTCCCCGTTTAACTTGTAATTAATAAGGAAGTTCTGCATCGATTCAAGATGCAAGTAAATGACGTTCATCCCTTTTCCAGCACCAAAGTACTTAGGGTTCGGTGCTGCATAATTTGATTTTGTATAGTTAATGACTTCCGTTACGTCATCACTGCTTGCCATCGCTCTTTGTGCAGAAGCTTTTGTGCTTTTAACTGCATCATAAATCGTATAATTGTACATACCTAAATATTTGACGATGTAATTACGGTCAAATCCTCTTGTTAATAACTGAGGGCGATCAACTTCTGCCAATGATAAATTGGCACATGAAATGGCTAATGATAAGGAAAAAAGAACGGATGCTTTCCTGCGATTCATATCTTTCATTTCAATTTTAATTACACGGGAAACAAGCAATCCTATTAAAATAAGTGTATCGATAAAAAATAGAAAGTCATATGGTCTTAAAAGCGTAACAACACTTCCACTTACATCCCCAAAATTTTGGGTCTGTGTTAACGTTGGAAGTGTAATAAAGTCGTTAAAGAATCGGTAGAATAATACATTGGCATATAAGAGAAACGACATAAGAAACTCAATAACTACTAATCCAATATACTTCTTTCTTCCTTTAAGAAAGAATGAAAAACCTAAAAATATCAATGATGAACCCAATGGATTCATGAATAATAGAAACTTTTGCAAGGAGTTTTCTATTCCTAAATGAAACTGTGTTAATTGAACTATATATGTTTTAACCCAAAGGAATATTACTGTTAAAAAGAAAAAGCCAATATATTTGTTGAAAATACTTTGACTTCTGTGCAGAATCTTATTCATTTTTACACCTTCCTTTACTAGAAACGTATTATGACATAAATTAATTGATTTTAGTATATGAGATTTGTGCCAAATATCCTAACATCTAGCATACAAGCTAATTATGAACAGATTATGAACAAACATTGAAAAATTAATGTTAAAAACTGTAATCAGTTTTACAGTTTATTAAATGGACACAAAAAGAAGCAGGTCAATTCGGACCTACTTCTTTTGTAGTATCTTAATGTTTTGTGCTCGATAGTTGGTTGATGCATTCCTGCACGAGTGTAACTCCCTGACTCATTGCTGCCCCGCCTCCGAGGGCTGCTGCAACTCCAATGGTTTCAAAGATTTCTTTTTCCGAACAACCTTGGTCCAAACAACCCTTTGTATGATAAATGATACAATATTCATCCTGTGAGTAAACACTAATGCCAAGAGCTATCAAGTGTTTATTTTTCTGTGATATCTCTCCTTCTTTAAAACACGCACCTGTAAATTCATTATATGCGCCTATTAAATCTGGCATCATTTGCGTATATGTTCCAATTCCTTCTTTATAGTTATTTAAGTGTGTTTGAACCGAATGATTATTGCTTACTCCTGATTGCTCCATAATTGAACTCCCTCTTTTCTCCTAATATAACCACTCTCTTTAGGTTAATTATTTTTAGCGAATTTATTCTTTCATTAAAAAAATATAACCTTTTTCATAAAGTATAGGTTGTTCTCTTCTATCAAAAACTAATGAAGGACATTTGCCTTAAGTGTCTAATGATAAGTGGGAGGTAGGTCTAATTGAATATTCGTGAAGGTTTAATACCAACGGCTTTAGGAACTGCTGCAACAGCTACTGGTTACGTATTAAAACATAGACGAAGATCCAATAAAATGGTTGCTAATACAATATTTGGTTTTGGTTTAGCACATATTGTTTTAGGCGCCATCGACCTAGTCGAACACCGTCGTTAGTTTTCAAACGAGCGCTTAAATGCGCTCGTTTTCACTTAGGAATTTACAAATAAGTAATTTAATTTATCAATTATTTTTTCCGAACTTGGACAGACTATTTGATGTGCTTCAAGAAAGGTGGCACTTCAAGTGAATAAATTTTCTTATAAAATAAGGAGGGTTACAATGGGGATATTAAGTGGAAACCCTAAAGAAGAGCCTTTACATTATGGAGAAGTTTTTGATATTTGGGCATCGTTATTAGCTGGAAACAGTATGATTGCTGGTTACCAAACCATGATGAACCATGCAGGTGATGACGATCTAAAGAAATTAATCGCCGAGGCCATCGAAAATTGCCAACAGGAGAAAAAGCAGATTGAAGTGTTGTTAAAGGAAAACGGTATTGGGTTACCTCCTGCTGCACCTGAACCTCCTGAAGCATGTTTAGATGATATTCCTGTAGGAGCAAGAATTCCAGACCCAGCCATTGCAGCTACCCTTTCAGTTGATATCGCTGCTGGATTAGTTGCATGTAGTCAGGTCATCGGAAAATCTATTCGTGAAGATGTGGCTATGATGTATGGACAATTTCATAACCAAAAGGCAGTACTTGGCGCAAAAGTCTTACGTCTAAATAAAGAAAAAGGTTGGCTCATTCCACCACCACTGCACCTAAAAAAACATAACGACTGTTAGTAGATTTTGGGGACAGTCCCCCACTGCGCTAAAGCAGCGGGGGACTGTCCCCAACTTTATTTTTCTTTTATTGTACTTCTGAATTGATCATAGTCGGCTTTAATATAATGAAATGCCGCTGCATTTCCCCCGTGGTCAGGGTGGGTGATTTTTAATAATTTTTTATACCCTGCTAAAACGTCTCTAGAACTTGCTGTTCTTGAAAGACCTAATTTATGACGATAGTTTGTCTGCATCTGGGGAGGAGGCGTGTGTGCCTGTTGCTCTTGCTCCTTTTTGGATCCTCTAGAAAGTTCCTCCTTAAGCTTTAACATTTCATTACGCAATGTAATATTCTCTTGAAGAAGCTTTTTCATTTCCATTTGTAGTTCATTTTTTTCTTTGTCTATGTGAGCAATCTCAATCTTTAGTTTATTTCGCTGCTGAATTAAGGTGTTGATTGAATTTTGATGCAGCTTTTCCATTCCTTCTATATGCTCTTCTTGCGCTTTGATTTTTGCTTTAAATTGACGGATCATTTTTTCTAGATCAGTACTCGCGCCACGCTTTATAACATTATCTTTTGGAATGCTTTCATTTTCCCGTGTCCCATTGCCTACATTTTGAATCTTGCCTTCTCTGAGCCAGCGTCTCACTAGTTGTGTACTCATAATTTGCGGGACACCTGCATCTAACAACATGTCAAAGGCCTGATCTGTATCCTCCAGTATGTACCCTGATTTTTGAAGTCCGTTACCCTCGTAATTAATTTTTCTTTCACGAAGCCAACGCCTGACTGTTTGAATACAAATATCCTCTGTAACTCCTGCTTCTCTTAAAAAGTCAAAAGCCTGGTCTGTGTTCACAATGTTCCTCCATTCACACGTTAGATCTTCTGATACTAATAATATATGAGTATATGAATTATGTGAATGGATAGAAAATACTACTAATTAAAGCTTTGTTCGTAAACTCCAAAGCTCAGGGAAAAACTGTTGGTCTAAAACTCTTTTTAAATAGGTTACACCAGAAGATCCACCAGTCCCCTGCTTATGCCCAATGATCCTCTCCACTGTACTCAAATGGTTAAAACGCCATAATTGCTGTTGGTTGGCAATATCAACTAATTTCTCTGCTAATTCGTATAAATCCCAATATTGATCAACATTACGATAGACCGTAAGCCATGCTTCTTCTACACTTGCATTGAATTCATAGATTTTTGACAAATCACGATTGATAACCTCTTGATCAATAGGTAATCCACGTGCAACAAGAGCATTGATTGCTGCATCATATATACTTGGTTTTCCAAGTGCCTCTTGCATTATTTCGTAAAGCTCAGGTTGATGCTGATAGACTGCTAATGTATGAACATTTTTGTTTCCTAATGCAAATTCAATGAGTCGGTTTTGATACGACTGAAATCCTGAAGCCTTCCCCAGTTTATCTCTAAATTCCAAGTACTCTGCCGGTGTTAAAGTAGAAAGGACGCTCCATGACTGGATTAATTGATGTTGAATTCTAGAAACTCTTGAGAGAATTTTAAAGGATGGTTCAAGGTCATTGCGGCTTATATACCCAATCGCCGATGTCAGTTCATGAATAATTAATTTCATCCATAGCTCACTTGTTTGATGAATGATGATAAATAACATTTCATCATGGTGATTGGATACCAGACTTTGACTTGATAAAATATTTTCAAGGTGGAGGTAATCTCCGTACGACATTGATTTCTGGAAATCTGTTTGTATCTCTTTTTCTAGTTCTATCTTTGTGTTTTTTTCTTGCGTACTCATTTATTTTTGCCTCCCCCATTTTTATTAAAATCCCGCTACTCACTTAATTAACATTTTCGGTTAGAATATCATCTAATCTCTTTTCTGGATTTTGGTTGGGTGACCTCTTTTTAAAAAGATAATATGAAATAGTTAAAAAAAGTAACCATGGAACACCAAATTGAAGCATGATTTTAAAGTCTGTAAACCATGTTGTGATCATTAAACTTAATAAAAGAACTGCCCCAATAACCGTCAAATATGGGAATCCTAGCATTTTTACCGGCAATTTTCGGCCGCCAGACCTCTCCCACTTTCTTCTGAAAAATAAATGTGAAACAAACACCATAAACCAGGTGAAAATAGCACCAAACATGGAAATGCCCATCATAAATGCATAGGAGGAACCTGGTAATAGAGCATTTACTAATGCAGCAAGAAAAATTCCTAATGTAGAAACAGCTAGCGCCCTTATTGGAACTCCTTTTTTACTTAATTTCCCTAAAAATGCAGGTGCATCATTTCCTTTGGATAGAGAGAACATCATGCGCGTAGAGGCATATAATTGGCTGTTCATAGATGATAAGGCGGCTGTTAAGATAATAAAATTCATAATTCCTGACGCCCCTGGAATATTTAAAAGATCCATTACTTTTACGAAAGGACTTACTTCAACACCTGCTAATTTCCAAGGTACGATCATTAACATGATGCCAATTGTTAAAATATAAAAGGTGGATAAGCGGAAAACAGTAGCTTTCAACGCTTTCGGCACTGCAATATCTGGATCCTTCGCTTCACCAGCTGTAACCGCAATCAATTCTGTTCCTAAAAAGCTAAATAAGGAAATAAAAGTCGCAACCCATACTCCCCACCATCCGAACGGTAAAAAACCTTTGTCATTTACTAGGTTTTCCGGCCCTAAATCGGACTGATGTGAACCACCAAATAGAATATATGATCCTAGCAAAATGAATCCAACGATAGCACTAATCTTAATCATTGAAAACCAATATTCAAATGTACCAAAAGCATTTACACTTGTTGCATTGACAATAATAAGAACCGCCGCAAATAATAATATCCAAACCATTCCGGGCACTTGAGGAAACCAGTACTTCATATATACAGCAATGGCACTTACCTCAACCCCAACAGCTAGAACGTTTGCTACCCAGTAGGAATATTTCACAAGATATCCTGCGAGTGGGCTAACATATTTCTCAGCTATCGTACCAAAAGCACCTGTGGTAGGATGAGCCACCGTCATTTCAGAAAGGCAGCCCATTAACAGGAGGACGATAATGGCACCAACTCCGTAACTTACTAAAACACCCGGTCCTGCTGTACTAATAGCCAGACCACTACCAAGGAAAAGGCCTGTTCCAATAGCACACCCCATGGCAATCATTGCAAGCTGATTGGTTTTTAATGCTCGCTTTAATCCAATTTCAGATTCATTCCCTTTATTCAAATGAGTATGTTTGTTCACCATTTAGCCCCTCCACAGGTTAAAGTATTACCGTTCTATTTTTTTGATTATGATTTCATTTGCAGGAAAATGATACACTTCCTAGCTCTGCAAACTGCACGAGAATGGTATCTCCCGCTTGAAAGCTAATCGCTTCGGTTATCGCACCACTAAGAACGATGTCACCTTTTTTTAGTCCTAATCCTTTTTCTCCAAGCTTATTTACAGCCCAGGCAACAGCTGTGGCAGGATGGCCTAACACAGCGGCACTTGTACCAACCGTAGCTACCTCTGAATTTTTTGACATATACACGCCAATTTCTTTCAGGTTAAGAGCATTAGGTGATACCCACTTGTTTCCAACAATGAATTTGGAAGACGAACAGTTATCTGCTACCACGTCAACGAGTGTAAATTTAAAATCTAAATAGCGGCTATCAATTATCTCGATCGCTGGTGCCACATATTTAGTTACTCTTAAGATGTCTTCTGCTGTCACAGAAGTACCTTGGATGTCTTCATCAATTAAAAAAGCAATTTCAGGCTCTGCTTTCGGATGGATAAACCCGCTAAATTGTAACGGTTCCCATTCAGGCGCAAGCATATCATCCATCAAGTAACCATAAATCGCTTCATGAACCCCCATCATCTCCTGCTTCGCCTTACTCGTTAATCCCAGCTTTACACCGATTCGACGCTGCCCCTCCTGTTCTTTACGTTCAATTAATTTCTGTTGTATTTCGTAGGCCTGCTCAAACGTTAAAGATGGATAACTTGTGGTGATTTTTTCTACTTCTCGCCGTTCCTTCTCTGCCTCTAGCAGGTACTCTACAATCTCTTGTTCTGTTCCTTGCATTAGTGTCATGATTGAACCTCCACTTTGTTCTTATTTGCCATTTCAGCCGCAATATCAAGGATCATATCTTCTTGACCGCCAACTACCTTTCTTTTTCCAAGTTCAAGTAAAATATCACGAGGATCTAGATTAAAGCGTTTACTTGCTCGTTCGGCATGGAGGAGGAAGCTAGAATAAACACCGGCATATCCCATAACTAAACTACCCTCACTAATTTCCTGTGAACCAGGAATTAACGGCTTTACAATATCCTCAGCAAGATCCATCATTTTGTAAAGATCAATCCCTAAATCGATTCCCATTTTGTTTAATACAGCAACCAACACTTCTGTCTGTGTATTCCCTGCACCTGCTCCTAAACAGCGAACACTTCCATCAATACGGGTAGCCCCTTCTTCAATTGCAACCAGCGTATTGGCAACGGCAAGTGATAAATTATTATGAGCATGAAAACCTATTTCAATATCTAAGGAGTCTCTTAGGGCACGAATTCGTTCACGAACTTGATGAGGTAATAAGGCACCGGCAGAATCCGTCACATAAACTGCTTGTGCACCATAGCTCTCCATGAGTTTTGCCTGTTCCACTAATTTTTCAACGGGTGCCATGTGGGCCATCATGAGGAATCCAAATGACTCCATCCCTAACTCTCTCGCCATGGCAATATGCTGTGCTGATACATCTGCCTCAGTTACATGAGTTGCAACCCTAACCAATCCAGCCCCAAGCCCATGTGCTTGTTTCAATTCATGGACCGTGCCGATTCCAGGAATCAGCAATACGGCAATCTTTGCCTGTTTTGCTTCCTCTACTGCCGCTTCGATTAATTTCATTTCATTTACTAATGAACGACCGTACTGAAGCGTTGATCCTCCTAAGCCATCACCATGACTCACTTCAATATAGTGCATTCCAGCACGATCCAAAGCACGTGTTACCGAACGTACCTGATCTTCTGTGTATTGGTGTGCAACGACGTGACTTCCATCCCGTAAACATACCTCGGTAAGTTTGATTGGCAGGTTCTTACTTACATTCATCTTTCTATGTCCTCCCCATAAATGATTAATCCAATGCGGCAGTTCCTACCGTTTTTTGTCCTAATTGGGCACGGGCAAAATCTTCAGCCACTTTTACTGCTGCCGCTGTCATAATGTCTAAATTCCCGGCATATTTAGGAAAGTAATCTCCTGCCCCTTCAACTTCCAAGAATACAGTCACTTTATTTCCATCGAATAATGGCTCTTGTTTTAATCGATAACCTGGGACATATTGTTTTACAGTATCAATCATTTCATAAATAGATTGGAGAATGCTGTCTCTATCCAAATTCTTCACTTCGCAAAAAACAGTGTCACGCATAATCACAGGAGGTTCTGCTGGATTTAAAATAATTATGGCTTTACCTTGATCGGCACCACCAACTTCTTCAATCCCCCTACGTGTAGTAATCGTGAACTCATCAATATTTGCCCTTGTTCCGGGACCTGCACTTTTGCTGGAAATTGTGGCAATGATTTCAGCATATGTTACATCAGCCACACGATTAATGGCATGAACAATCGGGATTGTTGCCTGACCGCCGCAAGTTATCATATTTACATTCCATTCATTCAAGTGTGCATCAATATTTACAGCTGGACATACAAATGGACCTCTAGCTGCAGGCGTAAGGTCAATGGCCAGCTTACCTAATTCTTTTAAAATATTCGCATGTCTAACATGGGTTTTAGCAGATGTAGCATCGAAAACGATGTCTGCAAGGTTAGGTGAATCTACGAGTCCTTGAATTCCATTTGAAAAAACCTGAAGGCCTCGTTCATGTGCTCGTTTCAATCCATCTGATTCTGGATCAATCCCAATCATGGCCGTTAATTCTAACCAATCACTTCTTTCAAGCTTATACATAAGATCCGTTCCAATATTGCCCGAACCAATAATCGCAGCTTTTAATTTCCCCATAAAAAAACCTCCCTTACTCAAATGTGACGGTAACCGTTCCTAATGGACCGAATTTTGCAGTAATCGTGTCGCCTTCTATTACAGCAATGGCACTAGAAAGTGCTCCAGGAAGAATGAGCTCACCCGCTTTTAGATGAATACCAAATTCATGCAATTTATTAGCTAACCAGGCCACTGCTTGGGCTGGATGGCCAAGCGCGGCTGTTCCGGACCCAGTTGCCACAAGTTCTTCATTTTTATAAAGAACCATTCCTTGAGTTCGTAAATCAAGGCCTTCAATCATTGATAGCTTATTTCCTACGACAACCCTTGCTGATGATCCATTATCTGCCACTGTATCAACTAATTTAATTTTCCAATCTGTTATTCTGCTATCTATAATTTCTATAGTAGGCACCACATATTTGGTAGCCATTAATACATCAAGGTAATTCACATTTGGCCCTACTAAATCGTGGGCTAAAATAAAACCTATTTCCGCTTCCACCTTAGGACTTATGAATTCAGCTATTTTCACGGTTTCACCGTCTGCTATTTTCATATCATCTAACAGGTGGCCGTAATCTGGTTCATTCACACCAAGCATTTGCTGCATTGCCACACTTGTAAGTCCTACCTTCTTCCCGATTACCTCGTGCCCTTCTTTCAATCTTTTATCAATTACTTCTAGCTGTATTTGGTATGCATCAGTCACATTTAACTCAGGAAAGCGCTGTGTTAATGGAGCTACGGAATGTTGAAGATTTTCTGCCTCAAGTAATTCATGAGCAATCGATTCTACTAAAGTTTTCAATTGTCCTGCACCAGCCTTTACTATTTTTATAGATATGTTTTGTTGAATTTGTCTGTTGATTTCCGTTCCAGGCACTTCGCTTTCCGTGGGTGTTTCGGCGAGCCTCCTCGGCGCTTGCGCCTGCGGGGTCTCCCCTGAACCATACTCCCACAGGAGTCTTCGTGCCTTCCACTCCAATCAACAGGGTATAAAACTTATCATAGCTCTTTAACACAGCCTATAGATAAAAAGTGGCCAATCAGCCACCTTTCTCTTTCAATCTTATAATTTCATTGTGATGGTCTTGGCCTCTGTATAAAATTCAAAGCTGTGACGTCCGCCTTCTCGACCAATCCCGCTAGCTTTCGAACCTCCAAATGGAGTTCTTAAATCACGATAGTACCAACAATTAATCCAGAATAAGCCTGAATTAATTTGGGCTGCTACACGGTGGGCACGTCTTAAATCGTTTGACCAAACGACGCCTGCGAGGCCATAAATTGAATCATTAGCTAATTGAATCGCTTCCTCTTCCGTTTTAAACGGAATGACTACTAATACTGGGCCAAAAATTTCTTCCTGTGCCACTCTCATTTTATTATTTACATCAAAGAGAACTGTAGGTTCGTAAAAATTCCCTTGTGTTAAACCTTCTACTAGTTTGCCGCCAATTGCCAGCTTCGCACCTTCAGAGATTCCTATTTGCACATAATTATCGACAGTTTCTAAATGACTTTTGGAAATCAGAGCACCCATATCTGTACTTTCATCCAATGGATCCCCCACTCTGATTTTCTTAACGGCTGCAACAAATTTTTCGAGGAATTTATCATAAACGGATTCTTGAACTAACAATCGTGAGCCTGCTAAACAAATTTCTCCTTGATTTCTAAAAATTGCCTCAATAGATCCCGCAACTGCTTCGTCTAAATCTGCATCCTCAAACACAATATTGGCTGATTTTCCACCTAATTCTAATGAAACGGGAATTAACTGTGATGCGGCATTTCTCATAACCGTTTTCCCAGTCGAACTTTCCCCAACAAAGGATATTCGACGAACGTTCGGATGAGTAGTCATCGCAGTACCCACTGTTCCACCGGGTCCTGTAAGTATATTCAACACTCCGGGCGGTAATCCTGCTTCATTGGCAATTTCACCTAACATGACTGCACTCAACGGGGTATAGGATGCTGGTTTAACAATTACTGTATTGCCTGCAGCAAGGGCAGCTGAAGCCTTCCAAGTCATTTGCATAAAAGGTAAATTCCACGGAATGATTAAACTTGTTACACCTGCTGGCGCATATTTTGTATAGCTCATATGCTTGGATTGTTCATAATGCTCATGATGGATATATTTAGCCATTTCAGCGAAAAATCGTAAATTGGATGCTGCTCTAGGGATGTCAAAATCTCTGCTTTCTTTAATAGGCTTACCTACATCTAAAGTTTCGATTAAAGCTAGCTCATCTACACGTTCCA
This sequence comes from Bacillus sp. SORGH_AS_0510, assembly GCF_030818775.1. Classification (NCBI taxonomy): domain Bacteria; kingdom Bacillati; phylum Bacillota; class Bacilli; order Caryophanales; family Bacillaceae; genus Bacillus; species Bacillus sp. SORGH_AS_0510. The sequence goes on from NZ_JAUTAU010000001.1 coordinate 3,300,965, forward strand.
TCACTAGGTCGGACATGCGGCAGAGAATTTTTGCTCGCTCTTCAACTGGCATCTTGCTCCATATCCCACTTTCATAGGTTCGTTGTGCAACTTGTATAGCTCTTTCTACATCCTGTTCACTTGCACTTGCGACTGAAGCTAACTTTTGATTGGTTGCTGGATTAATCGTGTCAAAGGTTTCTCCTGAAATAGCATTAACGTATTCTCCATTAATAAAAAGCTTTGCATCGTTGATTTGTAGCTGTTTTTCAAGCAATTTACTCATCTTGATCACCATCCTCAACCTCTAAAATCATTTCAACCTCAACTGCGTTATTGTGAGGCAACTGTGCCATTCCTACTGCCGATCTCGCATGCCTTCCCTTTTCCCCAAACACTTCAACCAATAAATCAGAAGAGCCATTCATGACTTTTGGTTGTGCTGTAAAGTCAGTGGTACTGTTGACAAAACCAAGAATTTTGACCACCCGTTTTACTTTGCTAAGATCACCTAGCTCATGTTTAACAACCGCTAAAAGATTAAGCATGCACTGTCTTGCGGCGTGATACCCAACCTCTATAGATACATCTTCACCAAGTTTCCCACGATATTCATCTGTACCCTGACCCGAGGTAAAAATAAGATTCCCTGTCCGAACACAGCTAACATAATTTCCAGAAGCGGAGCGAAGAGGCGGCAACTTCAAACCAAGACTTGCTAATCTCTCTTCTGGTGTCATCACTTTTTCAACCATGTTCTCATCTCTTTTCCTGCTAGATTAGTTGATTAACCGGTAAATTTAAGAATCGTAATGCGTTTTCACCTAACATGGCTCTTTTCTGAGCTTCGGTAAGTGTTAAAGTATCATCTATGATTTTTCCTGGTGGAGTTTCACGGAGTAAGAATGGATAATCAGAACCCATAATCACTTGTTCTGCTCCAAATTTTTCAACTAAGAATTTAATATTTACCGGGCTATTGACGATTGAATCATAGAAAAATTTCTTTGCATAAAAACTTGGCGGCTTTTCCGTCATCTGTAAGTGCGGCCACACATTCCACCCGTGATCTAGTCTTGGAAGGATGTAAGGAAGTGAACCCCCACCATGAGAAAAACAAATTTTTAGTCCCGGAAATTTCTCAATAACTCCACCGAGTATTAAACTTGCGGCAGCTAATGCTGTCTCACTTGGCATACCGACGGTATACATTAGGTTATGAGAAGCTAATCGATCACTTCCTAATGTTTCCCACGGATGAACGAATATAGGAACATTCCATTTGTCACACATTGCGAAGAAGTCTAATAACGATTCATCATCAAGGTTTTTCCCATTTATATTTGTACCAATTTCAATTCCTTTTAATCCAAGCTCATGGACACAGCGATCCAATTCACGAATAGCAGCCTCCACATTTTGCAGAGGAACCGTTCCTAAACCGATAAATTTGCTAGGATGCTGTGAAACTGTCTCAGCAATAAAATCATTTTGAAATTGAGCCATGGCTATTGCTTCTTCAATCGGTGCCCAATAAGAAAAGGTAACAGGAATAGGTGATAAAACCTGTATATCTACATTTTCTTTTTCCATATCACTAATTCGTTTCTCAGGGCTCCAAACCTGGTCTGTCACTTCTCGAAAAACTTTGCCATCCACCATAATATTGGCACCACATGAACAAGTTGGCTGGAGCACCGGCCACCTGTTATTTTGATACTTGCTCGCAAAGTCCGGAAAATTTTCAGGGATAATATGTGTATGAAAATCTACTCGCATTTCCATTCACTCGCTTCTTCCGGCATGATATGTCCACAATTCTTACAAGTACGAAGTTCAAGATTTCCATTAAACCCGTTGATTGCTTCTTTCACTTGAACTTCAATATTTGTTAATTGAACGGTAACGCGGTGCATCTCATGATCACATTCATCACAGAACCATACAAAATCCTCTAATTCTCCTGTAGCTCTGTCTCTTTCGATGACAATACCGATTGTATCAGCGACTCGATGTGGGGAATGAGGAACATTCGCAGGCAGGTGGAAAACTTCTCCTTCTTTCACTGTAATGACTTCTCGCTTTCCCTCGTTATTAATAATCTCAACGTAGCAATCACCCTTAATTTGATAGAAAATCTCTTCAGAAGGGTCCACGTGAAAATCGCGTCGTTTATTGGGGCCACCGATGACCATAAACATCAATTCTGAATCTTTCCAAACTACTTTGTTATTAACTGGCGGCTTTAGTAAGTCCTTGTTTTCTTCAATAAACCCCCAAAGGTTTATTGGTTTCAATGTATGTGACATGAATAATCGTCTCCTCTCAATTTTCAGGTATGCTAGATTTAGGGGTTCCCCCAACGAACCAATTTTCTGAAGGAATTTCATATAACAGAATCCGAATCTTGTCATGTGGAACACTAAGATTTTCTGCAATGACATCGGTGATATCTTTCACTAGCTTCTTTTTGACATTGGGTTCTCTGCCTTCTACTATTTTCAGTTCAACGATTGGCATAGACTTAATGAACTATTCCTACTAATTTTTCTTCTGACGATTTAAATGCCTCCTGCATGAAGACCACTTCTTTCGCTAAGGCTGAGATTCTGGATAGTACATCAGAATCTATGATTTCATTTTCTTTATTAAAATGATCATTATTAACGTATACGTACCCAGGTGCAACAAACGCCCGAAAAAAGCCGGCAATTGGTTTCAATTGATTTTCGATCACAAGGTAGTGCTGATATGTTCCGCCTGTGGCAACAAACCCCATCACTTTATTGCGAAAATCTTTTGGATTAATCAAATCAAATAAATTTTTGAGCGGACCTGATAAAGATCCTTGGAAAATCGGTGTACCGATAATATAAAAATCAGCGGAATGAATCGCTTCAAGAACCTTTTTTGTGTCCTCGTTGTAGGAAGAAGGATTACGACCATCACAGAATTGGACTTCATAATTTCTTAAATCCAAGAGTTCTACTTCAAGATCTGGTTGGTATTTCTTTGCTTCCTCTAGAACCTTTTGGACAACAATACTCGTCTTTGCTCCAATTATTGTTCCTGAAATCCCCAATAGTTTCATATACTAAAACCTCCGTTATACCAAGCCTATTTGTTAGTCAATTCCTGCTTGCCACCCCAGCAATGTATAGGACTGCTTAAAATCACCTTCTGAAATAAGCTGTCGAATTCGTGTAGATGAAATAAGTTTGCCTCCATTACAATAAACAGGTGATGCTACATGTATCCTAAAATACTTTTCTAAAAGACTCACATCACCTTTTCTATCTTTACCAAAATGAAAATCGGAACCAACCGTAATCTCCATCGGATTAAGTTTCGATAATTCACAGATAAAATCCTCAGGTGGACGAGTTGCATACCATTCATTAAAACTAGCAACAATCACATAATCTACACCTAACATTGAGATCCTTCTCAGCTTTTCTTCAATAGAAGTCAATGTTTGAACACCCTTAAAAAAATGTCGAGGAGGTGGATCGAATGTATACACTACACTGGGGACTTGTGAGATCCGGCTCTTTTTCACCGCCTGCTTAATCACGGCTTGATGTCCTTTATGAACCCCATCAAATGCACCTATAGCAATTACAGAACCCGTAAGTGTCAAAACTCCATCTGTTAGCGTCTCAATCGATCACACCTCCCCATATTTAACTAATTATTTTTATAAACTGGGCACTTCACCTTTGCGTTCAAATATTTTCATCGCTTCATCAACGAGCTCAAAAGAATGTTTCCTCTTGAAGTTGTTATAGAAAATTGCTCTTTTCCGAATTGGGTCTCCTGTATAATAGCGTTCATATTGAAGAAGCCTTTGTCCAAACGCCTCACCGCATAAATCCCAAGCAAGTTTAAAGAGGTGAACACGTTCTTCTGCGGATACTCCCTCTCTTCCAAGATAGTACTTCTCTAAATCCTCTCTTAACTCCGGATTTTGGAAGTCGGCATCTGTAGGAGACATCAAAAGACCGCCAGCACCTATAATTTGCATGACTTCAATCGCACGTGGGTACATTTTTGGCAGTAACCCCCGGATGGTTTCTAGTGATGCATAGGCCGGCATAACCTCACCAGATGGCAGCACTTCATATTCATATTCTGCTATCCTAAGCAAAGCTCTAATGGTTTCAACCGATTGGACCAATTCACCTAAATCATTTTGAACATTTAGGTATCCATCTACGCCAATAGAATTAGCTATCTTACAAGCCACTTCAGTAGCAAATTGAAGCTTAATTAACCCTCTTACTCCCGATTGATGGGCTGGTTGCTGCCCAATTCCAGTTTTCGGATAAAGTAGATTAGCAGCTTCCACATTGTTATAAAGGAAGACACGGTCCCATGGCACTAAAACATCATTAAACACAAGGACTGCATCCATTTCCTCGAATCTTGATGCTAATGGATGGTCGTAAACTGGTCGTTTTCCGTCTTGCATTGCTTCACGACATAAAATACGAAGACCTGGGGTATCAAGTGGAAGTGCAAAGGCAAGTGCATAACGCTCATCTCCAGGTTTAAAACCAGGGAAAGAGTATACAATCACTTCATCGGTTATTGGAGCAAGAGTTGCTAACATTTTAGCTCCCCTTACGACTAAGCCATCAGGAGTTTCTTTCACTGCACCTAAATGGGTAAACATATCCTGTTGTTCATGCGAAGATTTACTCCTGTCATTTTGAGGGTTAATAATAGCATGAGTTAAAAACAAATCATGATCTCGAACATACTTGAAATAAGCCCGAATGTTTTTCCCCCATTCAGGATTATATTTATCCAAGAACTCTGAATTGCTCGCCATGGAAGTTACAACGACATTTAGAAAATCAGGAGTTCTTCCCATTAAACCAAATGTTGCTTTTGCAAAGACCTCAAAAGTTTTTCTTCGAGCATCTAAATCTTGATAACTTCTAGGCACCAAGAATGCATTCGAAATTCTTTCACCCGTTTCTTCACAAATATGTGTAATGTCCTCTTGATATTGAGGATCATGCTGTAAATCATACAACTTTGCCATTTCAAGGATAGGCTGATTAAAAACTGGTTCCTCAAAGACATTTTCAATTCTTTTTCCCGATAGCCAAACTTCTGGATTCCGAGATTTTAATGCTTCAATATACTGTTCTCCCGTACGAATTCCCATAAACATCCTCCTTATGATTCATAGGGATATTATAAATCTGAATATTTTGAGTAATTGTAGTCTATTTAACATTTTTTCTGAAAAAATACTTTTTTCTTTTCTAAATATCAAAATTCTTTTACACTATTGTTAAGTTGAAAAGACCTATTAAACTTTTTCATTAAGGTGTTTTCAATAATGTAAGCGTTATCAAAAATCATTTAGACATTCCTCTACCAATGCAGTCAAATTTCACTTAGGAGTTGATTTCGTGGCAATCCTGTTTGATAGTGATATTAATTGGGAAACATGTTTGCAGTTTGGTACAAGAAAATTTTTTAAGGAAAAGGCTTGTATTTACCAGCAAGGCACTACTGGGGAAGGATTCTATTATATCCAACAGGGGTTAATTAAAGTGACGACAACAACTGCAATGGGAAAAGAGCGTTTATTAAACATTGCCATTCCTGGACAACTATTAGGTGTTCAAGCGATGGACCGACAGCCCCATTTTACAACGGCTACAGCTGTTAATGACTCCATTCTTTATTTTTTCTCATGTGATCATTTTCAAAAACTAATAAAAAATCAACCCTCTATTCTAAATATGTTAATCAAAACCGTCATACATAAAATGCATATTCTAGCTGATAAAATATATTTGGATACTCTTTTACCTGAGCAACAACTAGCCGCCATTCTAATGAATATCTGTTACGAATTTAAAAATTTTGAAGTTCCCCTCACCCAGCAAGATTTAACCAAATGTACGGGTTTAACTAGAATTACCATTTATAAAATTTTAAAGCAATGGAAAGAAGAACAAATCGTAGAGATTCATGGTAAAAAAGTACTCATTCGAAAACCCGAGGAATTAAAGAACCTGCTTGGGGATGTGATCATATGAAGAATCTTCGATATGCATGGACACCATATTTACATTATGGAAAAAAACTTGAGCTAGAGGAAAATTCGGTTGTCTACCATCAAGGAGAGCCTGGGAGAGGATTTTTTTTCTTGTCTACGGGAGGAATAAAGATTACCCTTTTATCTCAAGAAGGTGTGGAACGCACCGTGAATTATGTTCCAGAAGGAATGTTGTTTGGTGAGCATGGAGCTAGAAAGGAAACTTATTTAACCTCAGCCATCACAACATCTCACTCTGTCATCTATCATTTTTCGGATGAAGCACTAGCAAAAATTTGTACTGAACACCCTGAAGCTGCATGTACTCTTACTAATTCACTAATCTATAAATTTAGGATATTAGCAGAAATTATTTCCTTTCTTAACTCCCCTGTTGAACAACAGATGGCACATTATTTATTAAAGCTCATTAATGAAAATGGAATTTTTTCCATTGACCAAACCTCTTTTGCCCGGTACATAGGAACCTCTAGGATTACCGTAAATAAAATACTTAATAAATGGAAAAGTCAAAAGGTAATCCGACTATCCAAACGGACGATTGACATTTTGGATATAAATCGTTTAAAAAACATTCGAGACTCTGGATCGACTCACCTATCGAACTTAGATATTTTAATGTTAACTATGTAGATATGAAAAAAAGAGAAAAAGACCTCATTCATTGTGGTCTTTTTCTAAGTGGTTGGTGAGTGTCATTAGGTTAGATTCTTTGATCCCATCAATAACTAGTTGAGTAATCATCTTAGCCCCGGTCTTCTGAAAATGAGTATTATCCTGAACACCATTTGGATAGTTCCCATTCTCTTGAGCATCAAGACAAAGAAACACATCTTTCGTACTTTTTGGTCCAAGCTTCTGAAATAATGCATGGCTTTTAGCGGTAAGGTCGATGACCGGTACATGTTCTTCTAATCCAAGTTCCTTCATCGCAGCCGGATAATCACCGTGCGTCCTACTTAGGACTCCATCCATTGTAAAATATCTTCGTTCGACGGGGGTCACAAGAACAGGTATAGCTTGTTTAGCACGTGCACCATCAATATATTGTTTTAAATAACTTTTGTATGTGGAATACGGTTCAGTGTACCGATTTGGATCCTGTATTTTTTCATCGTTATGGCCAAATTGGATAAAAAGATAGTCTCCTTTACCAATCTTATTCAAGATCGTATCAAGTCGCCCTTCATCAATGAAGCTTTTTGAACTTCTGCCAGGGGTCGCTGCGTTTTTCACAACAACTTGATTATCGAAAAATTGATTGAGAACTTGTCCCCATCCTGCCCTAGGTGCCAACGAGCTTGAGTAGTTAGATACAGTCGAATCCCCAGCTAAATAGACTGTTATTGGCTTTTCTTGCGTATTTACTTTTCTGGCAGACTTAGCAAAGCTGGTTCCAAATATTAAGATAGGCACTAAAAAAAACAAGGAAAAGAAAACAATTTTTCCCCAATGGTATTTCTGCATGATACTCCTCCTAGATGCTAGACAGTATTGTTCCCTATTTATTACATTATATAGGATACATTTTGATATAACATTACTATTCAATAATATCAAATTGATAATGGATTTCCACGTTGCATAGTGAATTGTTGAAAAAAGAAGCCCGCATAGGGCATTAAGCCGTCCTCTTTTGAAGTACCCGCACCTATAAAACCATATATAAAAGCAACCCATTTCTCAGTGTAATTTGTAATGGAAATTGCTCCACCTTTTATTGATTTATTAAGGTTTATTAAGGAAATTAGGGCTAAAATCGCATCTTAAACCACATACCCATTGGCATACACTATAATAAAAATTATGGTCTTGCGTTTTCGTGTGCGATTTCATACGCTAATAGCATCTTCATCAAAATCAAAAAATTAGGGAACTTCCAATGAAGTTCCCACATTTATGTCACTTTGTTCTTATGCTAAAGCACCCGTTTTTAAGAACAATTTTTCACAAATCTGTTTGGCCTAAGTAGCTAAAGTCTGTTTATGAAGTCTTAATAGATTAACGAGCAATAAATTCCCTTACTATAGAAATTTCATCTAAGGTTAATTTTCCTGTGACCCCTTGAATACGTACGTCACCCCAGTTTGAGTTTTGTTCTAAAAACTCCAAATCAAAAATTCTTTGCCAACTCTCCTCAATGGCCGTTCTATTGGAAGTATAAAACAAGTGATCCTCGTCTTCATCTATGAAGAAATAAGTATTATAAATAACGGAGTGCCATGCCATAAAATCTGACAATAATAATCTGCTATCCTCTATTTCAACTTTCAGAAGCACTCCTCGTTCTCCTTTATTAAGATGCCCATATCTTCGTAAGTCTGGTTTTTCTGTCCAGAGCCAGATTGGATATTCACCTGTGTATTTAGGAATTTTCTTCTTCATTTGTTGCATCATCCAATTATAAGCATCACTAAATTCTGGCCAAATTTTATTCGGGTCACCACTAAGAAAACCAAGTTGTTTAGCATTTTCCCAAGCATCAATGGTCTGAATAGTCCAGTATGTCCCCATTAAAACTTTTCCTCCCCCTAAAAAAAGGTATGTATTTTGAATAAGCACCCGGTAGCTTAATAAGGAAAGGGGTATCGTTCTAAAGATAAAACTAGGCCCTTAAGTTCATCAATATCTTCCCTGTTCCAATTTTCTCTTTCAAATAACCTTATTACTCTTTTTGAAACAGACAGGATTGAATCTCTAACTTCCTTAATTGAACAATTTGCCGTTAGAATGACTTGGCGTTTTGCTGCCTCATCCATGCAAAAGCGTAATTCTAAATTTTCTTTATCTAACTTCTTAGCTAAGACAAGTGGGGTGCCGTCCATAAAATCAAACTCAAAAGTTCTTCCGAAACCAGAAACCATTAACCCCTTAATTGAATTAATCCACCTGGATAATATAATAACAACGAAATCAGACCATCCTTCTTCGGGAAAATAACGATGGTAGTCAATAACGAAATATATATTCCCAATAACGTTTTGTCTGTTTTCTAAAGTTTCTAAATCAACTTCAATAGAGATATGCTGCTTCAACAAAATCATTCCCTTTATATTTATATACATTATAGTTCTCTGCTTGTTTTTAATTACCTTCTTTAACTATATGCATCGTTACTCCAATAAAAAAATAAGATTGCCGCAGCAATCCCATTTTAATACAGCCCTCATTGAATAAAAATAGAAATTTTATTTTAGATGGAAAGACTATGATTACCTTCAGCATCACACCTAATAGTATAAAATCCCTTAATTAAATGGTGCGTGTCTGGTGCAAATCTTATATTATGTAATCTTCTTTTACCAAGTCTTTTGTCAATCATAGCTAAAGCTTGAACAATAACATTATCACTACAAATTGCCTCGTCTATAGATAGATTGGGATACTGAACCAATGCACTATACACTCTGTCCACATTGAAAACATTACGTTGTTCTAAAACTAACATTGAATAATCCTGATCGCTAAATTTACCCACGAACTCAGGGTAACACTCATACAAACACTCTGGAAAAGGTTTATCTGTCATGAGCTTTACATTTTCCCATAATTTATCGTGCTCAATCAAATAGTATTGCGTTGAAGCGTTAAAAATTTCAGTGTTATCCAATGTTATCCATATTCTTCGAGGTTCCCCAATTGATGCATTGTAACTCGTTAAATGGATTTTAACCCTTTTTACCAAGTTTTCACATATCAAACTTTCTAACAGAAATTTTGTTTTTGACCAACGCATATGATAATCCCTTCCCCTGATTTAATAAAGTGATATATTCATTTCATAAATTTCACCATACCTTCTTCAACTATACTGACAGTTAGTTGAAATAGCCACTAAAATTTTTTTACATAATCGTCCTATAAACGTGCTAAAAGCAGTGTGATTTCATATGAGAAACACACTGCTTTTATAGTTGTTTTTATAGCAGTTTTTTCCTATGCGGGTACCTCAAAAGAGAACGGCTTTATAGGGCATAGGGGCTTAAGAATTTCAAGGGAATAATATTTTTTAATTTTGTGGGAATTAGTTAAACCAATATGATATTTTCCGGTAATGTAACTGCTTGAAGAATTTCTAACTCTGTTAATCTCTGATACGAATATGATGACCCCTTTAAAAGGGTATTATCCAAATATGCCGGGTGACACATTACCTCAACAGTCAAACCATCCTTTATACGATCATTCAGATTATCAAAGTAATCCAGAGTTACACCATCATTATAAAAATCAAACAAAGCTATGTCCGACAAGGAGTCCACTCCATCAATAGCTACGTGCCCGTTTCTCCTTACTGGCAACCCGAATTTATTTGATATGCTTTTTACCACGGGAACCAATTCTTCTAATGAATGAACATGGTGATGACTATCAAGATGTGATGGTTTAATACCTGAATGGAGCAATCGCTTGACTTGGGCGGTCCACTCTCTTTCTAACTCCTCTAACGAAATTTCACTAGGTATTAAAGCAGAGTAAGACTTAAAGTACCCGTTAGCATCAACCAATGACGGCACCTTGCTAACTAGAGGTTTACCACAGGTTAGAACAAGATGAATGCCAACCCGTAATTCTGGGTATTTCTTGGCCAATTGAATTGCATGTTCTGTTCCGGCCATATTCATCATCATCGTGGTAGATTTAACAATCCCATACAAATAGCTGTCAATGATTCCATGGTTCACTCCGTTACTTAAACCAAAATCATCTGCGTTAACAATTAATTTAATCATTAAGTCTACTGTATAGCTCCACTACTTCTGCAGCTAATTCCTTCATTGTCATTGCATTCATTAAATGATCTTGGGCATGAACCATTAATAGAGAGATTTCGGTTTTTTCTCCCCTTATTTCCCCTTGGATAAGTGCTGTTTGAAACTGATGTGCTTCATGTAAGGAATTGTCGGCTTCCCTCAGTTTCTCTCTCGCCCCTTCAAAGTCCCCTTGTTTAGCTGAATGAATAGCTTCTATCGCAGCACTCCGACCATTTCCACCATGCAAGATGATTTGAAAGATTACTTGCTCCATATTTTCCATTCCTATTCCCTCTTTTTAAAATATTTATGAAACTGTGGCAAGTGTTCCTTATGTGCCTCGAGCATTTCATCTAATATAACTTTTGCCACACGGTCACTTGGAACGAGAGGATTAATTGTCAGTGCCAGTAATGCTTGATCATAATCCCCACTAATAGCAGCTTCAATGGCTACCCTTTCAAAGGATTTCATTTGCTGAACAAGTCCGCGAATTTGAATTGGTAATTCACCTACTGCAATTGGCTTCGGTCCATCCTTCGTAATCATACAACTGATTTCTACAGCAGAATCAAATGGGAGACTTGCAATAGCACCCTTGTTTAATGTATTAACAGCCTGGATGTCTCGTTTATCTGTATACATCGAGTGGATTAACCTCACAGCTGCATCACTATAATAAGCACCGCCTCTTTTCTCTAATTGAGGAGGCTTAATTGCTAACTGTGGGTCTTTATATAACTCAAAAAGCTCTTCTTCCAGCTTTTTTACAACCTCTGCCCGAATGGTGCCTTCTTTAAAATTTTTCAATTCTTTTTCCAGCATATCTCCAGATTTATAATAGTAGTTGTGATATGGACACGGAAACACATCTAACGCCTTCAAAAACTCTGGCTCCCAGCCCATTGAATGAATATTTTGCATCGTTATGCTTTTCTCAGGGTCATTAATTAACGAAATTACTTGATCCTTAACGGATTCACCATCAACAAATACATCTAATCCGTAGACCATGTGATTTAAACCAGCAAAATCAATTCTGACTCTTCTATGTTCCACTCCTAATAATTTCGCCACGCCCATTTCCATTCCAATAGGTACATTACACAGTCCTACTACTCTATTAATATTGCTGTAACGCAGTACTGCTTCTGTAATCATCCCAGCAGGATTGGTAAAATTTATGAGCCATGCATTTGGGCATAACTCCTCCATTTCGCGACAAATATCAAGAATAACTGGAATCGTTCGAAGTGCTTTAAATAAACCGCCTGGCCCATTTGTCTCCTGTCCTAGTACTCCGTGCTTTAATGGGATACTCTCATCCTTTTTGCGTGCTTCCAGGAGACCAACTCGAAATTGAGTGGTTACAAAATCCGCAGACTTTAATGCTTCTTTTCGATCTATTGTTAAATAAATTTTAATTGGTACCCCTGCTTTTTCCACCATTCTTTTTGCAAGGTTCCCTACGATTTCAAGCTTTGCTCTTCCTTCTTCTACGTCAACCAACCATAATTCACGTACAGGTAATTCGTGATAATATTTAATAAATCCTTCTATTAACTCAGGTGTATAGCTCGAGCCACCACCTATGGTAACTATCTTTAAACCATTATTCATTTTTTACACCTCAGACCTGAGATTTCATTTAGACATTTAGCGTATCAGTAGGTTTGGATGTTACCTCACCCATTTCTCTCCTCGCATCCATTCGTCCTTGAGCGATGACAAAAGGAAGGTAGATAACGATAGAAATACATAAATTCACTGCCGCTAATATTGCTCCAGAAATGTGCCCACCAGTTGCAAGTAAACCACCTACGATTGCAGGGGTCACCCAAGGAATGTCAGCAACAACTGGATGTACCAAACCTAAGCTTACTGCAGAATAAGCTACGATTGTCATGATAATAGGTCCTAGAATAAATGGAATGAACCAAAGTGGATTTAATACGATTGGTAATCCAAATAAAATAGGTTCATTGATTTGGAAGATACCAGGAGGTGTACCTAAAGCAATTATCTGCTTATTTCGTTTTCGCCCTGCGATAATCATCGCTACTATTAAACCTAAAGTGGCCCCAGATCCACCAAGATACACAAATGCATCTAAGAAAGAACCAGATAGGATATGGTATTTTCCTAAATCATGTACACCTTGTGCATACATATTTACATTTTCTTGGCCTAGTTTCGTCATTAATGGAGTGGTAATTCCTCCAAGTATATTAGGCCCGTGAAGACCAAGAATCCAAAAACCATGTACCAGGGATACTATTAAAATAGCAAACCACATTGAATCAACTGCACCAGTAAGCGGTGATACAAGAACTTTATTGATCCAGTCGTTTAAATAAGCACCATCACTAATAAATTTACGTAAAATAAGGCCAAATAATCCAACAGTAAAAATAGTTACCATTCCAGGAAGCAGCTTGGCAAATGAACGAGACACAGCTGGCGGCACTCCATCTGGTAAGTTGATGACTAAAAACTTAATTTTTGCTAAGCGAACAAAAATTTCAGTCGTTATAATTGCAACAATAATACCGGTAAATAATGCGGTCGCATTGAAATAATTCCAGCCAATAAAGCCCCACACCCCGCCTGAAACTACCTCTCCACCCTCAGGAGTAATTGAGACATTAGCCACTTGTGGAATCAGTACAAAAAAGGAAGCACCCGCAACCAACATCGCTTCGAAACCATCGTCCCCGTAAGACTTTGCCAGCTTATGAGCAATACCGAAAACAGCAAATATGGTCATGAAGGCAAGCGTTCCCCACCAGATATCTCCTCCTAACGTTTTCCATGTCTCACCGAAAATAGAGACCATGAGTTTTTCATAATATTTTCCTATTCCGGGTACGGAACCTAAGTTATTCAAAAGCACAGCTAACGAACCAATCATTGTGATGGCAATCATGCCGACTAATGCATCACGAATAGCAAGAAGATGCCTGTTATTACCAAGCTTATTTGCGAAAGGCATAATAAATTTATCAATAAAATTCATCATGTTTCCTACTCCCCTTTTATTAAATTGATTGCCTGCCTTAGTACTTCCTCTCCGTTGCATAGACCATAGTGTCTAGGATTAATAGTATCTACAGGTACACCATGCTTTTCTCCTTCTTTTTTTAGCTGTGATAATAAATACCGTACTTGTGGTCCAAGAAGCAGTACATCTGCTTTGTTAATCTCGTTATATATCTCCGTTGAACCTACTGCCCAAATTTCACAATCAATCTCTTGTGATTTTGCACTAGCTTCCATTTTAGAAACCAATAGACTTGTAGACATACCTGCAGAACAGCATAATAAGATTTTCATAAATACCCCCTAAAAAGAAAGCGATTTCAAAATATAATTTAAAAAGAATTCAATATCCATCTTGATATATCCTTTAGATTATACGCCTAAGATTGGGTTTCCTCCTTTCTATAAAAGTAAGCATGAATCCTATTACGTTATATAGTACAAAGATTGTTACACTCATTGTAATGACAATTCAGAATATTTACAATACAATTTTTATAAATTTGTTATTATTTTTTTGATTTGTAATTACAAATTTTTAGAATTGTATTTTTAAGGGTACAAATATTATCTATTTTTTGGTAATCTATAAATAATGAGGGGGAATACCAATATGGTAGAAGAAGCGAAAGATGGAAGCGCACTGCACCTTAAAGTAAAAGATGCCATAATTCATTTAATTAAGGATGGGGAATATAAACCGAACTCACAACTGCCAACTGAGGCAGAATTTTGTGAGAAATATAGTGTTAGTCGAACCACTGTGAGAACTGCTCTACAACAATTAACAACAGAAGGGTATGTTTATCGTAAACGTGGAAGTGGAACCTTTGTATCTGCAAACAAAGTTAAGCAAATTTTAACCACAACCGTCGATCACTTTTCAAGTCAAATTTCCATGCAGGGTAAGAATCCTTTAATCAAAGTACTGCTATTAGAAGTAATTCCTGCAGACGAATTTCTTTGTGAGCAATTAAAGCTCCAAGAAGGCGCGCCTGTGAATATGCTTGAAAGAATCCGTTTTGTTAATGATGAACCGATTCAGTTTGAAACGGCATATCTACCCTGGTATAAAACACCTGCCCTAAATAAACAAGGGTGTGAAAAGTCTTTATATAGCCAATTAGAATCTCAATTTGAATTAAAAATCAACAGGACTGTTGAAACGTTGGAATTATTTATCGCAGATCAGGAGGCTGCAGAAAAGCTGAACATCGAGGTGGGAGACCCTTGCTTTGTGCTCGATACCCAAGCCTTTCTTCATGATGGATCAGTAATTGAATACTCAAGAACAATCTATCGCGGCGATTTGGCCCACTTTGTCATTGAAAGAAATTACTAACGATTAATATTGAATTACAAAGAAGGAGCAATAACTCAGTCATTGCTCCTTTACTTAGTGTTTTCTTGTTTTTGTACTTTTAACAAATTTGGACACCAATCAATACACCTATAACTTCTTAATATAAATGGCATTTATTTTTCCATCATTAATTTTAAAATTAGTTCGTCCGTATGCCGTGTTCCTTCATTTCCAAGCTTACAAAAGCTTTCTATACTTTTTTCCACGTCATCATGAATAAATCCATCAGTGGATTTAATTTCTTGATTGTTAAGAGCCAACAATGCTGATTGTACTGCAACATTAGAACATGTGGATACTTTCATAGCGCATCCAGCCTTTGCCCCATCGCAAATCATTCCTGAAACATTACCAATTGTGTTTTGAATGGCTGCTTTAATTTGTTGTAGATGACCATTGAGTAAATAAACAATTGCTCCACTTGCACCCATTCCTGCGGCAGTTACACCGCATAAAGCAGAAAGTCGACCAAATTTTGATTTTATATGAATAGTAATGAGGTGGCTAAGCCCCACAGCGCGAATCATCTTCTCTTCTGAAACCTGCAGCTTCTCTGCGACTGCAACAACCGGAAGGGTAACAGCTATTCCTTGATTTCCACTTCCGGTATTGGCCATGACCGGCAGTGTTGAACCTGACATTCTAGCATCTGACCCAGCTGAGGCTAGAGACATCGCTGCAGTGGCTATATCATCAGATAGTATGCCTTTTTTTACATTTTCCTTAATTGTCTTCCCTACCTGTAACCCATAATCCCCTAAAAGTCCTTCTATTCCAATGATTCTATTAAGTTCAATACTCTTTTTTACTAGTGATAATGAGCTGATATCGACATCTTGAACCCACTCATATATTTCATCAATTGTAAGTGCTACTAATTCATCTTCATCTGATTGGAAGCCTATATTCTCGCATCCCCCCTGATACACAACCTTACCATCAACCTCAATTAAAGTAATATTACTATGATTATCAGAAATAACCACTCTAGAAGTATGCTGATCTGTCTTTAGTGTGACTTCAATATATAGTCTTTTCGGTGTATCTGCTTGACCAGATGTTACTTTGCCTTCCTCAATAAGCTTTAGCGCTGACCGCTCATCTTCATAATTAAGTCCACTTAAAACTTCAAGTTTCTTATTTGGGTCTCCAGCTACTGCTCCAATTGCTGCTGCGAAATCGAGACCACTAGAAGACATACCAGGAATCCCGACCGATTTTGCATTTTTTATAATATTTCCACTAGCTTTTAAACATAACTCTATAATTTGCCCTTTTGCATAGCTTTTTGCGGTTGCTGCGGCCAATGCAATCGCAACAGGTTCCGTACAGCCAAGTGCAATCACTAATTCTTTTTCTAGAATGGCTAATATTTTGTGCTTCTCCATTATGTTTTTCACCTACTTTACTAAAATAACTTATTTAGATACTACCATAGAAAAACAGATCTTTGGTGGTCATTTAGGGAAAAAAAATAACTGTATATTTCTGTATGATAATAGAATTTATTTTTTGGCTTTTCAATCACTTGTTAATAGCTAGAAAAAGGAGGTTCTATTTATTCAGGTAATGACATTTAAAAACTAAAAAAAACCTGCCGCGGCAGGTCTTAAACTTCTTTTACAGTTGCAATGTACGGCAGATTTCGATAATGCTCTGCATAGTCAATTCCATATCCAATAACGAATTTATCAGGAATAACAAATCCTACATAATCTGCTTTTAAATCGACTTTTCGGCGCTCAGGTTTATCAAGTAAGGTACAGATTTTCATGGTTTTCGGTTTATGAAGATCGAAATGTTCTTTTAAGAAGCTTAATGTTAACCCTGAATCAATAATATCCTCGACAAGCACCACATTCTTCCCTGTAATGTTCACATCAATATCTTTTAACAAACGTACTTTTCCTGTAGTCTCCGTTTGATTTCCGTAACTTGAAGCGGCCACAAAATCAACGGTCACATTCCCTCCAAGTTCTCTTACTAAATCAGCAGCAAAAACAAAAGCACCCTTTAAGACAACAATAAAAACAATTGATTCATCTTGTAAATCCTTCAACATGGTAGCGCCTAATTCTTTCACTTTTTGCTTCAATTGTTCTTCTGATATTAAAATACCATCGATTTCGTATCCCATAATCTCACCTTTCAAGATTGTATAGACTCACAATGACTCTATTCTATACAATTTGTTGTAATTTATCATCTATGTAACAGTGAGATATTTAATTGAATTCTCCAAAATAGCTAAACGGATCAATTTCACTTTTACTTCCTTACTAAGTGAGAGCCATTCAGATTTATCGATTCTCAATTGATATCCCTCCATTTATTATTCTTGCTTTATAGTTCACATTATTCCTATCTTATAAGGATTTCCCTTACAGTAATCCTTTTCCCGTATATTTATCGGTTCTAACCACATTTTCATTTCCATTTTTCTACATAATCTGCGGCATACCAAAAAGCCTTGGCAAGTTCCAAGGCTTTTCGTTTTTTAATGATCACGGTTAACAATATAGTTCAATAAGTGTTTCAGAAAAGTGGTTTTGCGCGGTACCTCATTTAAAGCCTCTATGGCGAGACAGTAATGTTCCCACATCTCTTTTTTTGCACCCTCACGCCCGAGGATAGATACAAATGTGGAATTGTTATTATCAGCATCTTTACCAATAAATTTACCCAACAAAGTACTGTTCCCTTCTACATCAAGCAGGTCATCCTTAATCTGAAACGCAATCCCGGCATGATAAGCAAATTGCTTTAGAACTCTCATTTCATAAACATCTGCTTGTGCAAGAATCGCAGGCATAATCAAGGATGCTTCGAAAGCAATACCCGTTTTATAAAAGCACATAGAATTCAATTGTTCGAGTGTTAGTGGCTTACCTTTGGAACCTAGGTCCATCGCCTGACCCTTACACATGACTTCGGTTACTTGTGTTGAATACTGAATTAATGTAAGCACTGTCTTAGAATCAAACTGATCAAGAGATGCTTGTTCCTCAATCGCTTTTTGAGTCAAATAAAGGCCAGTTAATTCAGCTGTTGCAATATTATATTGTTGATGAAGTGTTGCACGTCCTCTTCTGAGAGAAGCATCATCCTGCGATGGTAAATCATCAAATATTAGTGACGCGGTGTGCATGTATTCCAGCGATCTCAGCAATGGAACAATTGCAAACTGATTTAATCCATATTCGTTAACTCCCATGACCCACGTCAGAATGGGCCTCAACCGTTTTCCATCTCCGGCCAGACTATAATTGGCAGCATCAACAATTGTTTCGTTCATGTAAGCTGAATTCTCATGCTTTTGGATTCTCAAGATGCTATTGATCTGAGTACGAACAGTTTTAACGGTATCCATAAATTCATCCTGTTCTTTCCGTTGGTTCTTAATGGTGGTAATAATCTGGTCACGAAGAAGTTTATCAAAAAAATCAACATCATCCGCTTTTCGAACCATGGTCTGAATGACACGATTGAAGTCTGGATCCTCAGAAGCAAATACTTTCATCACCTCAGAATATTTTTCCATCCCTATTCTTGCTTTGAATCGTTTGAGTCCATTAATTGCCCGATCAAGTATGACCTCACAGGTCAGTAAATCCGAATTATATACGTTATGGATTAAATGGCTAATCACAGCCCAGTATAGCTCAAAGGGATTTATTAAATCTGGTCGCCGGTCATGATATTTTAAATAATAAGTATACGGAGTGACTGCCCCTTCCTTCCAATCATCAAACATATCGGCAAAGTCATCAGCCAATTGGTTGTATAATCCATAAAAGAAAGATCTTTTGTTAAATTCTTCATCTTCAGAAGCACTAATGACTGAGCGGACAATTAAGCGAGAAGAAGAGGATTTTAATATTATTGGTATGTAAAGTTCTTCATTTGTGTAGTTGGGGTTAGAGAGAGCTTTAATGCGGTCTACTTCCTGTGACTGAAAAAAAACATAGGATTGTTCAAAGAATGAATTCAATGACTCAGAGTGCTGATGACCTTTAATATATTCATAAGCCTCACGTAGTTCAGAATGGATAAATTGAATTAGTTTCAAGTTATTACCACTCCAGCTACCCAATTCTGGAACAACTCCTGTGATGAGTGTGGTCCGTATTAAATCAGTATATTGTTGTTTCTCTTGAGTGGATAGGACGTTAGCATCTAGAAGGTCGTCAATAAAAGGATAAGTTAGACCATACGAATATCCGAGTTTAATCGCTTCATTAAGTTTCTTCGTACGTTCAAATGGTGCTAGGGTATTGTCCATCTCTTCTATCACGTGCATTAAAACTCCGGCAATGATTTTGATCAATTTTCGCTGGGCATGTCCCGCATCCATCCCATCCGGAATTTGGGAGGAAACAATCTTTAATTTCTCCATCAGCCAGATGAATGTAGATTCAACCCCTTCCTTTTTTGCCCAATTGTATAATCCATCCATACTGACTAAACCTGATTTGTTCTCTTTTTTAGAAGATGTTAGATGAATTTTCAGCCCGTCTACGACATGTCGGATTCTAGCCTGGGTATCGGCTGATTGCAAAGATTTTCCTAAATCCCTCATATAAATATAAGAAATACTTCGAAGTAAATACGAATCTAATTTCCCTGTTACATCCATCCATCGAATATAATTGGAATAATCTGTGGTATTCGGTTTATTCTTTCGAGATCCTAATAACGATAACAATGGATGTCTCACGTGGTTCTGTTTCCACACCTGAAAATCATTCGTTAAGGTTGGTATATAGGTTCTTTTAATTACCTGGTCATAAAGCGTCTGAAAATAATGAGCGGCTCTTTGCTCCGCCTGTTGATAGCATTCATTGACATTCTTCGTGTTCTCCACATTAATACTATTCATACATTACCTCTACTTAATAGTGTCAGATACAGGACATCATGAACATGCATTTTTTTTTCACTAACAAAATATTATTATGTATAATCGATTACTAACAACTTTATTACCAACATTTTCTCTTCTACTACTATTCTACTTGATTTAACAATATGAGCCAACAGAAAGAAGGGTCATCATGTACTATAAAAGAGAACTTTATACGATTACGCCTGGAAGGAAACCAGAGTTTAACCATTTCTTTAATAATTTCTTAAAGGCTAACGAGCTTAAAAACGGAGCAATCCTTGTAGGCTGTTGGAATACAGAAGTGGAGAATGAACTTTTAGTCATATGGCAATATCCAAGCTACGAGGACTATTTGAACATTCAAAAAAGAGTCAAAAAAGATGCCCTTCATCAGCAAACACACGACCAACTAATAAAATTAGGACAGCTTTATACAGACTTTCATCAAGATACTTTAACTCCAACTAAGGACCACCACCCCCAAAAACAAACAGTAACGGTTAGTGGATATATTACAAATGAAAAGGAAGAAACATTACTGGTTAAGACCTTTTGGCGAGCAGATACATGGGAGCTTCCTGGAGGAGGAGTTGAAAGTGGAGAAACATTAGATCTTGCACTATGTAGAGAAATTTTCGAAGAAACTGGAATCACTGTTAAGTTACATGGCGTAACCGGCATTTATTCAAATGGCAGCACGGTTTCCATCGTCTTCCATGGTACATGTACGGGAGGAGTTTTAAGAACGTCAGAAGAAACACAAGATGTTCGCTTTGTGAAACTTGATACATCCAATGTTCATCAATATATAAAACGAGGAAAGTTTAAACCAAGGGTCTTAGATGCCATGAAGGGGCAATCCATACCTTTTGAAGCCTTTAAGGTCCGACCATATGAACTAATGAAGAGGTTAGAGGGAACTAACTTCCAATAATAATAAAAATATTCATGTAGGCTTTTAATAAAGGCTCTGTTAAACTTGACTGTTGATTTCCGCTCCAGGCACGAGCGGTTCGTAGGTGTTTCGGGGAGCCTCCTCGGAGAAACGCACCTGCGGGGTCTCCCCAAAACCATACTCCCACAGGAGTCTTCGTGCCTTCCGCTACAATCAACAGGGTGTATAAATCAACAATGTTTTTTAACACAGCTTTAATTTTTCCACGTGGCTCTTGTTCTAAGAAAACCATTTAGCATTAATTACCATTTTTTCAAGCCCAAAAGTTTCTCTCCTAATTCCGTAAGTACTGCTTGTTCATACTTCACTTGCTCCCAATTGCGAGGATCTCCAGGGAATGCGTATCCTTCTGGTTTAATTCTTTCACTCCAAGATTGAATTCTAGTTTCTCTTAAACTCTCATTATTTTCTTGTGCAGGAAACATGGATATATACTGTGCTAA
Organism: Bacillus sp. SORGH_AS_0510; assembly: GCF_030818775.1. Taxonomy (NCBI): domain Bacteria; kingdom Bacillati; phylum Bacillota; class Bacilli; order Caryophanales; family Bacillaceae; genus Bacillus; species Bacillus sp. SORGH_AS_0510. The sequence continues at coordinate 3,322,465 of NZ_JAUTAU010000001.1, forward strand.
TCGTGCCTTTTCAGAGTAATTTGGGCGAATACCATGTGGTTGCATACTATTAAAAATGAGTAAATCTCCAGCTTTTGTCACCACTTTTGTTGGAGTAAATCCTGTAGTATCTGGCTTATGAGGATCTCTATCGGCTGGTTGTGTTTTTACCCAATCATCAAAAGTTCTATAAAGTTCAGGAATACACTGGAATCCGCCCATATCTATATCAGTATCAACTAGGGATAGAACACCTTGTACATTAACCGGGATTGGATCTAAGGAAGTATCTACATCCCAATGAATGAATCCTTTATATTCATGGCCTGGTCTCATTGGTAGGTTCAAATTACAGCGGTCAATACTTACCCATAGCTTTTCAGTGCCCCAAATATCTACAAAAGCATTGTAGATTTTCTCATACATACGGTTATCCCATAAATACTGATGGTTGTATAATTCAACCATTCCAGTATTCATCAGCTCTTTCATTGCCATTTCACGTGCTGGAGCTGTGTACCATGTAGATAAATCATTAGGGTCCTTTTCTTCAAATTCCCAAATTAACTTTACTAAACGATCAATATGATCCCTCGGAATCGCGTTACGAACAACAACATAGCCGTTTTCCTTCCAGAATTTCCAATCCTCTTCACTTAATACTCTTAATGGTTCGTTATTCTTGCGTTCATTTAATGGAATCTCAATTTCAAGGATGTTATTTAGCTTTTCTGCTTTCATATTAAACTCCTCCTTTATTCCTTCCCTGTTATCGTTTATGGGTAGGCGACCTATTAGTTAGAATAATACTATCGCCATAGTGTTAATACAATTAACTATCTTGCTAAGCTTAAAAGAAAAACTACAATATCTTGCTTTTCTCTTTTTATTTCCTATTAATTTTTTTACTAGTTCATTAGTAACAATTCTAAATCCAGGTACAGATCATAAAAATTCGGGTGTTTTTATTGAATTTTTTGTTATAAAATGAAAAAAAAGACATCATTATTCTACATATCTTGAAATTTAGTAATCTAAAGTATGTTGTTTTCGCTCTGTAAAAAACTATATTATCTTGCTGTTGATGAATTATACTGCTAAAACAACTAATCGGAGGATGCGATGATGGAAAACTCTATAAACAAAGTTTTCAATGAGGAATATGTAGATTCACCTTTGAAATTTATTATCCCCCCAGCCCTTGCCTATTCCGGGCAGGTCGGAGGAAATCCAAACTGGAACTTTCCAAGTCACAAGCACGATGATTTGAGTGAGGTAATTTATATTTGTGAGGGAGTAGGAACTTTTATTATCAATAATAAATGTTATATTGCAAAAGAAGGTGACATTCTCATTTACAATTCGGGGGTCATACATGAAGAATATTCCAATCCAATTAACCCGCTCAAAACCTTTTATTGTGGTGTCACAAATCTCGTTATTGACCATTTGAACGATCTTGAAATTATTCCTTCTAATCTAGAACCAGTGATCCGAAAGAATGAATATTCAGAGCAAATCGGTATCTATTTAGAACATATATTTGAAGAATCCTCCTTACAAGCAGCGGGTTATGAAATAATATGCCAGGGCTTGTTAACCTCTTCCATTGCATTAATTCATAGAGCCATTAAGCTGGAACATCGTAAAAATGAAACAAAAGAAGGCCATACCCTAGCCCATCGGATAAAAGAATATATTGATAAAAATTATAAAAAAAATATTAAACTTGAGGACATTGCAGATGAATTATTTATCAATAAGTACTACCTATCGCATGTTTTTAAGGAACAGATGCAATTGACACCGATTAATTACTTAATTAATCGAAGAATGGGAGAAGCAAAACACTTGTTAGTATCAACAGAGTTAAAAATTGGGGAAATAGCAAGAATCACGGGGTACGATAACCCAAATTACTTTACGCTATTATTTAAAAAGATGACAGGAGAAACACCTAAACAATTTAAGGAAAGCCATCGAAAAAATCTATATTATCATAATAATTAACACAAAAAAGAGGAGAGCTTTTACTAATAAAAATTCTCCTCTTTTATTTATTAAAGGATAAGCTGAGGTTTTTTAAAGTATGAATTCTAGCCGTAAGAAGGAATAGATCATTGTAGTTATTTTGTACGTATTCGTCAATTATGCTCATCCCTTGACGAAACTGTTCTACCAAATAATATGTGTACTTTCCATCCCAGTCAAACTGATTAATTCTAAGTAGTTCTTCAGCAATAATTTTAAATTTATATTCCTCTGAAAGTAGCTTAATTTGAAACAATTTATCCGGTTGAAACCTATAATTATTTTTATTTGCATGTTTCTGATCAAGAAACCTTATAAAATTATTAATATTTTCTGCAAGTAGAATCGCTTTATTCCTCTCGTAGATCATTCTTCCCTCTCCTCCTTTTCGAGATCTATCCCTTAAGAAAGTGTATGTGTTAATACATTTTTCTAACACCTATGTCCATCTAAAATGAATTGACATAGTATAATGCCCTTGCAATTTGCTAATAATTTCATATTTTATAGTAAGTCCTATTAGAAAGGGGGAATGTTGAGATGGAATTAACCTATGAGCGTGCGCAACAATTAAGATTAGTTGGTAAAATGGTTCGTTTTCGCAATACTAATGGCGAATGGGTTGTAGGTAAAGTGATAAATATTAATAAAAAAGGACTCGAAATCGAAGAATTTGGTAGACGCAGCTCCAGTGATGGTTATGGATTTGGGTTCTTTGGTCCAACACCGTTTTTTGGATTCCCTTGCTTTGTACCTTTTGTAAATATTTCATTCTTTAATTTCTTTTTCTTTTAGTTGGACATGTTTTGTATGATTTTTAAAAAGAATCATTGTTTAATAGGTTTTATTTTGGAAGACACAGGGAATGTATGAGTTAAGGTGATCAATTAGCTCTTTAATAAAACCTAATAGGAGTGATATGTATGGACAAGCACTTAAATGAGCAAACAATTGAAAATCAGATTTACAAAAACGGAGATTCCTTAACGAGCTTTGATGATTTCAGGGAGATTTCTTAGCGGAAAAGTTCAATTAGGCGAAAGACTAGGAATGGATGAAGAACAATTAGCCAACTCTGCACAAAAAGTGGCTGATTACCTAGCCGCAAAAGAATCACCGAAGAATTCCGAGGAGAGATTATTACAAGAGCTATGGAAGGTTGGTACGGAGGAAGAGCAGCATAAACTGGCACATATGCTTGTCCGTTTAGTTCAAAACAATTAGAAGAAACTGAATTCTAGAGAAAACAGGCTTGGTTTGCTAATAAACCAAGCCTGTTTTTATTCAGGTTTACTTAAAGCACCAAAAAATATTGAATTTGATTCGGTGGGATTGGAGTTATGGCTATAAGATGATAACCAATACTTAGAAATTGCGATAGAGTTTCTGCGCAATTTTGGCGCGGCGGCTCAATCGGTGCGTGAAAACTTTTATAAAGATTGACAAATTGATTGTCTGTTGTACAGTGAAGTAAAACAACATGCCTCCCGGTCCAAGGTTGACCGATGATAGGTTCTCGATATAGTACCCTCATTTTGAACACCCTCATTAATTAATACATTATTCTATGAAACCCCACTCGTACATTGTTCTTGGGGAATAACTATGGTTGTATCTTCTTGATGATACTTTGATAATTTTCTTCACTAATAATCCCCAACCATTTACACAGGTAGGAATTTATTAAAATTTTCTTCTTCACTCTTCTAGATATATACATAATGAACAACTCCGCTTTTCTATATTGTATTCTAGAGGAATAAAAAGTTTCCTTAGACCAAAAAAATTAATCTAACGCAAAAAACAAACAGAACAAAAAATACGTGTAAAGATTATTACTTCTAGCTACTAATTGAAACATTTTCTCTCAGGACAAGCATAAGATTGAATAACAATCTTTTGTTGAAGGGAACGCTCCGCTATGTCTACTAGCAAATCCAGGTTATTTGCTTCAATGTACGCAACCATGTCAATCAGTTTTTGGGGAGTTTCATTTGTATCTACCAAAGCAGTATTAGGAAAGCTTGACCCCTATTCGTTACTTGTCTTACGGTTTGGAATTGGAGCCTTATTTTTGCTGCTCCTGTTACTTGTCCTACGGATCCGGTTGTTCATTTCTTTGAAACATTTGCCACATTTAATGATACTGGGCATCCTTGGCGTATTTGTACATCAGGTGCTTCAAGCAACTGCATTGTTAACAATTAACGCTTCTTCTGCTGGTTGGCTCATCTCGTTTTCACCAATATTTACAGTTATTCTTTCACTTCTTTTTTTACATGAAAAAATAAATTTCATTAAGATTGCAGGTATGTTCCTTGCCATTACTGGTGTACTGCTAGTCACATCGACAAGAAGTGGACACTCCTTCGAAATAGCAATGAATATTGGCTTTTTTCTCATGATGCTGAGCACGTTAAACTGGGCCGTTTATTCAGTCCTATTACGGAGCTTAAAGCTCCCTTATCCTCCCCTTCTGGTAACTTTTTATATGAGTTTACTTGGCTTAATTCTTACCACACCTTTTCTCATAAGAAACAAAGGTTGGGAATCCCTCTCCCAATTGACCCATTCAGAGTGGGCACATTTGGTGTTTCTCGGCATTTTTGTTTCAGGTATCGCTTATTGGTATTGGGGAAAGGCACTTGAAGTACTGGAGGCTTCGAAGGTCTCAATGTTTTTATATTTAGAGCCCCTTACCACCTTAATTGCTGCGGTATTGCTTTTACAGGAGAAAATTTTACTCATAAGTGTTGCTGGAGGAATCATAATTATTATTGGAGTCATTGTTGTTAACGGACATCTGATGCCTATGTTGTTCAATTTCTTTAAGAAAAAACGACTATAGGAGGAGAAGAACTTCATGGATTTGAAAAATAGGATGAAGACAGTTCTAGAGCCATTGAAATGCCCATCTAAAGAGGAATTAAAAGAGGCTTTATTGAAACTTGATATAAAAATTGATGAACTTGCTAGCTTGCCAGAACCATCTGAAGGGAAACCTTACAATCGTAGGCTTCTTTATAAAAATGATGAAGTGGAATTACTCGTAATGAATTGGTCTGAATTAGAGTGTGCCCCGCATGATCATGGGAATTCCCACGGTTGGATCCAAGTCCTATCCGGTACTTCACTAAATTCGGTTTATGAGATGACAGGCAATGGGTTGCCAACCGAATTGTTTCGACAATTCCATCATCAAGGGAAATATTTTTATGCACCACTGAAAGCTATTCATAAAATGCAAGCTTCCAACCAAACGGATTTAGTCACTCTACATTTATATTCTCCTCCCATCACTGGAATGATTGTCTATGACTTACAAAAATGTGCCGCCTGTGTAGTATCTGATGATTGCGGAGCATGGTGGCCTGATGAACAATACCAGAAGGTGAAAGAGATACAACTTAAAAGGGCTGAAACTATTGAATAATAGTAGCTAAAAAAACCCTCTACAATTATTGTAGAGGGTTAGTCACTATAAAAGTCTATTGAAAATTAATAATTGGTCCATTCACTTGCTGAAAAGGGAAGTATTGCAACTGGAACTTCTCCCCTATTGGCAATTCATAGGCAAGTGTACCACTGACACTATTACCGGCATCGAGCTCCCCTGATGAGAGGGTTGTGTCAATATCGATCATCAGGAATGGCTGGAAATAGAGGTTTCCTTTGCTATCTGTAACACTGAAGTAATGAGGGGCAAACTTTATTTTATCCGTTCCCGTATTTTTAATTACCACAGTAATAATATAAAATTCATTACCTGCTTTAGGTTTTTCCTTTGGGGTCCCTGTTGATTTTTCAACCTTCGTTACCGTTAGTATCGAATCTGTCAGTTTAATTTCCTCCCCAACAGCATGGGGTTTCTGCTTGACTTGGCTTGAGGTCTCTTGTGCTAGTGGAGAATGGGCAGTAGCAGACTTTGTGTATGTACTTTTCTTTTTGGCACTAGCCGGCTCCGAAAGTTTGATTCTCGCACCTGGATCATAAACAGTCACTACACTTATGAAAATAATAATGAACCCCCATATCAACCCTTTCCTGCTCAATAACTTTTTCTTAGATTCGTTACCAAACTTCTCCGTGAAAATGTGTGGTTGATGTTCATTTACCACAAATTCAAAATGGTGCTTCTCTAGTTGAGTAGGTGAAGGCACTGCTTGTTTCTTTACTTTTCCCCTTTTTATGACAAGTGCTCCGTCTAGCTGTGCTTCCAGTTCTTTTTTCATCATATTCACAATTAAGATCACAACGAAAAAACCTAGAATTGGAGCAAAAATCATCCACGGCGCCCTCATAAAATCATGGAAATTCTGACCGATTAAACCCGCCCACTCATTAGTTAAAGAAGCTGCTTTGGGTGGTTCTTCATACCCAAATGTTCCACCAATTGTCTGCCCCCCAAGAAAATACGAAAAAATTCCTAAATGCATCGTGATTTGCAGGGCACTTAATAGCTGTTGAAAAGTAAATAAAACACCATAAGAACGAAAATAAGGCATCAAGTGCCTTCGGATAATATGAAGCTTACTAGCCCCCATTAGATACGAACTCTTCACAAAGGATGTTCTGACTAATTCATCCGTTATCTCTGATGCAAAAATAGTAACCGAAGGGAATCCTAGAAAGACTAACATCAAAATCTGATAAGCTACAACCGAGGACATGGGACTGTCAAACGCTCCGTGCACTGGTAACATTAATACAATTCCTAAGAAAATGGTCGGTATATATCTAAAAATTACGAAAAAATCCTTAAAATACTTTTTCAAGTACGGTACATAAAGGGATAAGAAAATGCCCATTGCTCCGCCAAATACTACTCTCAAGAGGGCAACAACAAGTGCTGTTACAAGAGTATATTTCGCACCATACAACATGAGCAAATGCATATCCTGTCCGTTACGATCTGTTCCCATGATATGTTCAAACGACGGTGGAAACGGGGCTCTTCCTAAAATGTTCCCCTTTTCATCTGTGATTAAGATTTGTTTATTAAAATCCATTGATCCATAAAGAGGATATAAATAACTTGCTAGAAAAAGGAGAAGGAGGAGTATCGCTCCAATCGAAGTTTTTTTATATTTCCTCATAAACTAACACTCTCCTTTCCTTTAAAAAACTTAAGCACCAGAAGGCTTATCGCTTCTACGATCAAAAGAGGTAATGTAAACAATAGTAGGCATATGACCAGTAATAAAAACTCTCCCATTCCCATTGCAACTGGAAACGTTTTGGTGAATCCATTGATGTTAAACATAAACTCCAAAAGATAAAGGTTGGAAAGAATAATCCAAATACTCGTTCTCAACTGGATGATTAGTATCGGAAAAATGTTACGAATCATATGTATTAATAATATTCTAAACTTCCTCATTCCTTTTGCCTTGAGGTATAAAACATAATCTCTAGATTCTTCCCCCTCTAGGGCCTTAATTAGAAATTGCATAAAAAATAGGGTTGGGAGGAATGAGATGGTTATAATCGGAACAAAGTATGGCTTGTGACCAAAGATGCCATATAGCTGTAAAAATTTCAGTCCGGTAGTTTTATAGAGAGTGATCACAAAAAACATAAATAGAAAAATAACGAGTAGGTCAGGGACGGACTCAAAAAAATCAATCACCTTTTTGAACAAGCTTCCCAGTTTTTTAGGTGAAAGTTTCACCATAATAGCTCCAATCACACCCACGATAATAACCACCAGTAAAGCTGCAAATACAATAGTCATTGAATACCGATAGCTTTCAGCCATATTCATTTGTTCATATAAGGAAATGAATTGAGGGTCATTAATTTGAGTCAATTTTTCAATATTAATCTCAACAAATTTCCAAAACGGTTTAAAGTTAATGGATAGAGATTCTCCAATTCCAATTAGAGTGGGTAATGCAAAAACAAATAGGATTCCTGAGACCATGAAAAGTATCCTAAGGGGCAGTTCCAAATATTTTTTCATTTTAAACCTCTCTTATATATAAATTGGTCCGAAAACCATTTGAACAATCTTAAGTATTAGACGGAACTGAATTGGATTATTGTTCACATTTATGTAAAAAAAATGAATTTTTTTATTATCAACATTATAATAACAAAAAAAGCTCCCCGACTAGTCAATACTTCGACCTAATCAGCAAGCCTTTTCAATTATTAAAAATATAATAATGCCACTTTCTCTTTTGCTTCTATGTTTTCAATCATTGCGTACCAAGATTCTGGTTTATTGGATAAAACGGTATAATAGCGCTTTAAAAATTTCACGATTAAATCTGTTTGCAGCTCATTCATTTCTCCATCCATTGGAAGGAAACAAAGGTCAAGGCCAGTTACCGCTTCTCCATCATTATTCCAAGACGGGTGAACATATGGGAAATCAAGACGCTTGTACCCAAGATGAGCCAACACTTCGCGACGAACATACGGATCCATTGGCTTAACGCCACCAAATTCATAATGCTCAACACGATATGGATCATAGATTTCAGCAAACATTCCCATTAACTTTTTTCCATTCGCAGCTGCTAATCCATTCAAATCTTCCAATCTTTTATTGGCTAAAAATGGTCCTATTCCCATTTCTGCTTTACCGATAATGGTAAAGTCAGTCATTGCTACATTAAAATCTTCATAATACCGGTACTCAGTCGCACCCACTACTTTTCCTTCATGAACAGCAACAAAAACACGGATACCTGGATCTTCTAACGGTTCTTTCCAAAGATCAAATTCTAGTACTTCTTCGGGTGGGAATACATCTTGCATTAATTGATGCATTTGTTTAAATAACGGATCAATAATATTAGTTATTCTACTAAATTCCATTGGATCATCTCCTTTTTATTTTGAACTGATAAACGGATTTTTCCATTCCATTAGCGTTCCATAATTATAGGATTCTTCATCTTCTAAATAATTCGCTACTACTTTTACTGGGATCCGTCCGCAACGGAGGAGAAAAGTAATAACTGGATCCTTCAATTCTCCTTTTACCACGGCTTCAATATACTTGTCAGGTGTCATATCATTCGCATGCTTGTGATAACCTGGCATTCTACCTCCACCAAGCAATCTATCCAATCCTAAATGAACCACCACATCATACATTGAAAACATCAGCCACTTGCCTAATCCTAACTTTCGATAAGCAGGACGAACTCCAATATCGACAACGTATAGAGTATTTCCATTTGGGTTGTGATTACGAATATAGCCATGATCCGTTATTTCTTCCCAAGAATGGTCTGGATGTTTAGGATTAAAGTCAACGAGCAATCCCGTCATAGACCCACCCATATCACCATTCACCTCAATACATAAAGCTCCCTGTGGAAAAAGAGTTACATGATTTGTTAGTTGTTCTTCATTCCACCATAACTCAGATGGAAATGGAGGAGGAAAACTTTCCTGTTGTATGCGAATTAAATCAGGAAAGTCCTTTTCTTCATAATTTCGGATCACAACTGGAACAGGTTTGTCTTGGTCGAAGACAAAAAATTCCTTTCGATACATGACGAACCCCCATTTCAATTTGGTATTAACTTATTTGGTTTCCCAATCAGGGTAAAGGTCTGTGCGTCGATCACGCCATGTAGTAACCGATCCCTTTTCACGTACCTGATATAACAGCTCTAAATTTAGGTCTGCTGTAACGATCATATCCTGATTGATCTCACCTTCAACCAATATTCCTTTAGGCGGGAATGGAATGTCATTTGGTGTGATGACAACAGCCTGCCCAAAATTAGCACGCATGAAATCAACCGTTGGCAGTGCACCGACAGTACCTGTAGTGACAACATAGACTTGATTTTCGATGGCTCTCGCATGACTTGTGTAACGAACACGGTGGAAGCCGTGGCGATCGTCTGTACAGGATGGACAGAAAATAACATCTGCCCCTTTCGCCTTTGCCATACGAACGATTTCTGGAAATTCAATGTCATAGCACGTTAACATTGCGATTTTCCCTTTTTCGGTCTCGAAAACTTCTAGTCCGTCTCCTGCACTCATATTCCACTCATGGACCTCTGTTGGAGTGATATGAAGCTTTGCTTGTTCTACCACTCTTCCATCTGGATAAAACATATGGGCAACATTATAAAGGCGATCACCTTTACGAATCACATGTGTTCCACCTATAATGTGCATCTTATATTTTTTGGCAAGCTCGATAAATAGCGACCTGTATTGATCGGTATAATCAGGAAGTTCTTGAATGGTTAATGCTTCCCCTTTATCGTTACCAATGGACATTAGCTGTGTAGTGAAAAATTCAGGGAAAATGATAAAATCGGATCCGAATTCTTCAGCTGTTTTTATATAATGCTCCACCTGATCTGCAAACTCTTTAAAAGAGCTAATGGTGTGTAGATGATATTGAACGGCTGATACTCTCATTTGCATTGAATCCCCTTCTTTCTATTTGTGTTCATCATTTAATCCTATTATTAGCGAAATGAAAAATTTGAACAAGTACGCACTTTTTCATTACATAGTGTAAAAAAGTATACTGTTAGTTAAAGAACATATTTTATTAGGATATTCATACTACAAGTAAAAATTCAAAATACGCTTTTTATACAGTGAACAAATTGGAGAAGAATAGTTTGACTGAGGGAGGTCTACGTGACCCAAGCTGGGTTTGAATAGATAAAACGGGCTCATAGACCCCGGCTATGCGACCTTTCTGCACTTGTTTTTTGAGAAAACGGGCTCGTAGACGCTAGCTACGCTACATACCCGCACTTGTTTTTGTGAAAACGGACTCGTAGAAGCAACAACGAGATCTTTAATTGGGATATAACAAATACATCCATTAACAGTAACAAAGGTAAAGCAAAAAAAAGAGCGGTCCTATTTGCAAGGCCACTCGTACTTGAAAATTTATTTCGTATTCGCCTCTTGACGTATCAAAGGGTTCAATCCAGACGTTTCCATATAATCCTTTCCCCATTGGTACATCGCGTCAAGAATCGGCATCAAGCTTCTTCCTTGTTCAGTTAGGGAATATTCTACTTTTGGAGGAACAACGGGGTAAACTTCGCGTTTTACAATCAAGTCTTCTTCCAGTTCCCGCAATTGATTAACCAACATTCTCTGCGTGATCCCCGGCATAAGAGCTTTCAATTCACCAAAACGTTTCGTCCCCTCTTTTCCAAGATGCCACAGAATAAGCATTTTCCATTTTCCACCGATCACGGAAAGTGTTAGTTCTTTTTCACAGTTAAATGTCTTTTCAAGCATTCTTGACATAACTTTTCACCTCAATGGTTATTATATCTTATAGTATACTTTTTATCACTATGTATGAAAAAAGTGCGTACTTTTAATAAATAAATATAAATCGTATACTAGCATTTACTGTCTTTCTATTAAATAAACTATTTCAATTTGTAATTATTTTAGGAGTGATAAAATGATTTCTTTAACTGGAAAAACTGCCATCGTCACAGGTGCAGGAAGAGGCATTGGACGTGCTACTGCTATCGCCTTAGCAAAAGAAGGTGTTCATTTAGGACTAATCGGCTTAAATATGTCTAATCTTGAAAACGTTGCTGCTGAACTTGCTCAATATGATGTAAATGTTTCTGCTGCAACAGCAGATGTTACAAATCTTGAATCCGTTACACATGCTGTTGATCATATCAAATCTGACTTAGGGCCAGTTGATATCCTAATCAACAATGCAGGTGTTGCTAAATTTGGCGGGTTCCTCGATCTAACACCTGACGAATGGGAAAAAATCATCCAAGTCAATTTAATGGGTGTATATAATGTAACTAGAGCGGTATTACCAGGTATGATCGAAAGAAAATCTGGAGATATAATCAATATTTCTTCATCTGCTGGTCAGAAAGGTGCACCTGTAACTAGCGCTTACAGTGCTTCAAAATTCGCTGTCTTAGGGTTAACAGAATCACTTATGCTAGAAGTAAGAAAACATAATATCCGTGTGTCTGCTCTAACGCCAAGTACAGTCGTAACAGATTTAGCCATTGATACCAATCTTGTTAAAGGCACTGAAGAAAATGTAATGCAACCGGAGGATCTAGCAGAATTAGTCGTAGCTAGTTTAAAACTTAATCCAAGAGTTTTCGTTAAAACTGCTGGACTATGGTCCACAAATCCATCATAAAACAAAGCAGATCCCTAGGGTCTGCTTTGTTTTTATTTAAGCAATTATATATGTATCAGTGATACATGGACAATACTCTCTCTAAATCGGTAATTAACTGATTCACTTCGTTTTTTGCTAAGTGTACAGGCATTTGATCATATAAAGTGATAATTTGCCCATCCTCTTCATCTTGATGTTTTTTTAAATAATGATAAACATTATTTATCTGGTTTACCTTAAGAACCGACTCTATTTCGAAATCCTTCACTCTCTGTATGGAGAATTCATTCATAGCCGAATCAAATTCACCAACAATAATGGTCCCTTGCACGAACATATTCTCACTCCTCCTTCATTTATGTTAGTTTTCCCACTATACTTTTATTAATAAGTCCTAGTTCGTTGCATAAAATTTAGACAGGGACTATCATGGGTTCTACTTGGGGGGGAGTTTATGTTTAGATTTTTTTCTTTTAGAAAAAGACAGAAAGATATTAATATAAACCCTCTTATAGTTTCAAAACTAGATCAAATAATTGAACTGCTAGAAAAACAACAAAAAGAAAATGATGGAGGAAAAAATATCCATTTTGATCATGTACAAATTGATTATCTAGAAAACATTGTCTTCCGGTTAGACAATATTGATATTGACGAGCTAAGTGGAAAATTGATAATAGGAAATAATATTTCCACCAAAAAGGACTTGGCGAGAGACCTAGACATAAAGATTAATAAAAGTAAGGCAAAAAATGATGCAATGTCAGAAACTAATCCACCTAATCAAGAAAGTATAGAAAATACTTCTAAAGGTTTTCGTTTCCGAAATAATTTCTAATTCCCATGGTTATCCCTTTTCGATATTAGCAATTTTTATGTCTTGATCCTCAATAACGGCATCTATTAGATCAGGGTCATTAGTAACATTTAAATTATTTAATAACTGATTTTTGTTTCCAAAAATATGCCCTTGAGAAAAATTTATTTTTTCATTGGCGTCCATCCCGGTTACATGACCTTCTCCTACAAATACTGTGCTATCAGCCATAGAATTGACCTGTAAATTATGGAGTGAGAGGCTAGATGTATGATTTTCATCACAAGCATTTTCGAAAGAAATATTAACATCACGGTCATCAATTGGTGTATCAATAAAATCAGGATCACTTAATATAGAAATATTATGAGAAAGAATATTTGATTGGCCACTTATACTTCCAATTACACTATTATCTTTTCCATGAGCACTCCAACCGGTCGCATTATTACTTTCCCCTATAAAGATACCAGACTGTCTTTGCATAGTTTGGACCTTAATATCCCCTATAAAATTAAATTGTGAGGATTTCATCATATCCTAATCACCACATTTTTTTATTTAATACAAATAGTTATCTATACATTGTACCTTATGTATTGGGAATTAGAATGGTGACATTCACCTAGATACCTATGAATATTCGTGTCATTCGCCCATTTTTTGAATAGACTAAATTTGAAAGGAAAGGAGAAACTGCACATGATCGAGCTCACGTTCGGGAATATTTCAGTAGGAAACATTAAAACCTCTTCTGGTGTCTTCATTGGTAAAAAAAATACACATAAAAATTTTAGAAGCTCAAGGATTGTAAACGAGGGTGTTGGAGCTTTAATTGGAAATGAAAATAAACTAAATAATAATTACTGGGTGAAACATAAAGAAAAATGGGAGGGTGAATAATATATGTCTAATCCAATTTTATCGCCCACATTTCACATAGGGACTATTAAAATCGGTAGTATTGAAGGCGCTTCTTGCTTTAGTATTGGAAACAATTTTATTGAGGACTTTAAAAACAGCAAAAAGCATAACCAAGGATTAGGAAATATTCATGGTGATCGAAACTCCTTTGACCATACTCGATCTTGGTTAACAAATAACGAACATGACTTTTTAAAAAGAAAAAAAATGGAGAAGAAAAAAAGGCAAGAAGAAAAATATAAAACGATGGACAAAAATGAACAACAAACCCTAGTTTAAAAAAGGGTTTGTTGTTTTTATTTACATAACCTGGGTATATAAGCCACAAACCATCGTCCTATAAATTCCCACCAACACTTGGTTTATAATCTTGATCAAAGATTACACCATCCATAAATTCAAAGCTATCCGCATTATTGGAAATATTCCCTGATATTACATTCAGATAACCATAAATACCCCCAAATCCTAAATTATACTTTCTGTTTGCATCCATTCCTGTTACTACCGATTCACCAACAAAAATTGCAGAACTTGGTTGAGGGGAATTGATATTCATAATTCCTAGATTTATTACTGATGGCACTCCTTTTCCCCCTTTTGTTGTCATTTTTCCATTCCTGTATCATCTTATGTTTGTTCATTAATGAATGTGAGGAAAAGCATTTGTTATGGGAGTGTTCACAGCTTGTTCATGGATTATTCATATTCTTTAAGTATGATAGTTTTGACCTTTAGGTAGATTATTAAATTAGGAGTGTTAAAATGAAAAAACTAATTCTTACAGGTTTGATTATAAGTGCTTTGGGGTTATCAGCATGCAGTAGTACTAATAGTACTGTTGTGAAGTCTGATGCAGGGAACATCTCACAAGATGAACTATACCAGGCAATGAAAACAAAGTATGGAACTCAAACACTTCAACAATTACTTGTGGACAAGGTCCTTTCAAAGGAATATAGCGTTTCTAAATCAGAAATCGATACGGAAGTACAAAAATCAAAAGAGCAGCTAGGCGATCAATTTCTCACCACGCTACAACAATATGGTTATAAAAGTGAAGATGACTTCAGAAAAAGTGTAAAACTAAATCTATTAGAGAAAAAAGCGGTGCATAAAAACATTAAGGTAACGGATAAAGAACTACAAGATGCCTACGCTGCTTATAAGCCGGAAATACAAGCTCGCCATATTTTAGTTGCCGATGAAAAAACAGCAAATGATATTGAAGCCAAACTTAAAAAAGGTGAAAAGTTTGAGGATTTAGCAAAACAGTCTTCCACAGATACCGCGAGTGCTAAAAAAGGCGGAGATCTTGGATGGTTTGGTTCCGGTGCAATGGACCCGGATTTTGAAAAAGCTGCCTTTGCATTAAAACAAAACGAAATCAGTGCTCCAGTCAAAACGCAATTTGGCTATCATATCATTCAAGTAACGGGAATAAAAGAAAAACAATCTTTTGATAAGATGAAAGATACCCTGACAGATCAAGTGAAAGACTCAAAGGTTACTCAAGACATGATCATGAAAGTACTAAAAGCTGAATTTAAGAAGGCAAATATAAAAATATCAGATAAAGATTTAAAGAGTGCTGCAGAGTTTGCCTCACCAGCAGCTACAGCAAATTCATAACAATTAAGTGAACAAAAAAGCCATTTGTGAAAATCAATTCCACAAATGGCTTCTTTTATTTACATACATTTTTATTTTTTCAACAAATAATAAATTCCATTTTAAAAAAATTGAATAGAATTAAACAAAAGCGATTTTACATCATCGTGGAGGAGTAAAAATGGGATGGAAATTGGAATCTACACCTTAGCAGATTTAAACCCAAATCCACAAACAGGCAGAACGATCAGTTTTAAGCAACGAATAGACGAAATTATTAAAGCTGCAAAAATGGCGGATGAAGCTGGACTTGATGTATTCGGTGTGGGAGAACATCACCGATTGGATTATGCAGTGTCCACACCCGCTGTCGTCTTATCAGCGATTTCACAAGTCACCAAACAAATTAAGTTAACAAGTGCTACGATCGTGTTAAACACCATCGACCCTGTACGATTATTTGAAGATTTTGCGACACTTGATCTGCTATCAAATGGTCGTGCTGAAATTATTGCTGGCCGCGGGGCTTTTTTAGACTCCTTCCCACTATTCGGATATGATCCAAAGAATTATGACGAATTGTTTGAAGAACACTTGAAGCTTTTATTACATCTAAATGTGAGCGAAAAAGTTACATGGAATGGCCGCTTCCGGTCCTCATTAAAGGATGCAGAAATTTCACCACGTCCTATTCAACAAAAAATTCCAATATGGACGGGTGTCGGAAGTTCCCTTGAAAGTGCAGAACGAGCAGGTAGATTAGGAATAGGATTAGCAATAGTCATGCTAGGTGGGGATCCAAGCGAATATAAGCCGCTTGTTGACTTATACCGAATAAGTTCTGAACAAGCTGGTCACCCAAAAGAAAACATAAATGTGGGTGTTACAGGACACGCTTTTATTTCAAAAACGAGCCAGCAGGCAATTAAAGAATTTTATCCGTATCATTCTACTTATTGGGCTCATCTTAATCGGCAACAGGGTGTCAAAAAGACTTTTTCAAAAGAAGAATTTAACCAGATGGCTGGCAAAGAAACAGCCCTGTTTGTTGGAAGTTCTCAGCAGATAATTGAAAAAATATTGACCCAATACGAGCTATTTGGTCACCAGCGCTTTATTGCACAAATGGACATCGGCGGAATGCCGTTTAAAAAAGTGGCCGAAAACATTGAGCGGTTGGCAACTGAAGTCGCACCCGTAATACGAAAGGAAACTAAACAATAAGTGTTACTACTAAAAAATAAAGGCACCCATTATGGATGCCTTTCTTACTATTAATCTTTTCTGATTAGTAGTGAACAACACTCAACGTGCACAGTATGCGGGAATAAATCAACAGGCTGTACAATCTTTAATTCATATCCGAATGGCTCCAGTTCCTTGATATCTGTAGCAAACGTGTCTGGATTACAAGAGATATACACAATTCGTTCTGGTTTCGCCCGTCCAATTTTCCTCATCACTTTACCACCTGCACCTGAGCGCGGGGGATCTACCACTAATAATTCTGGATGACCAAAGCTCTCCAGTACTTCATCAATACCATTTCTAGCATCCTTGGCTAAGAAGTAGGTATTCTTTAATCCGTTATCCAATGCGTTACGTTTTGCGGATTCAATGGAACTCTCTACAATTTCAATTCCTGCCAGTTTTTCTACTCTGTTGGCAAAAGGAAGAGAGAACGTACCTACCCCACAGAAAAGATCAATCATTTTTTCCGTTTTCTTTGGTTCGCCCATTTCTATTGCTAGGTCAACCAGCTTCTGTGCTTGTGTTGGATTTGTTTGGAAGAACGTATCAAACCATAGACGGTAACGATAGCCATCCATTTCATCGTAAATAAAATCTCGTCCAGCTAAAACATGAGTTTTTTCTGATTGTGTGCGGTCAGCCCAGTCTGTATTTTCTAGCCATAACAAGCTTTTAACTTGTGGAAATTTCTGTCCGATTCTTTTCACTAAATCAGCAGCCGCCTGCTCTAAATGGGCATCCGGCCCCTCTGTTGCAAAAAGAGCGAGCATGATTTCACCCGTCGCAAAAGACTGTCTTACCATTAAATGACGCAGCAGTCCTTCATGTAGGTCTTTGTTATATCCAGTTAATTGGCGGTCTTTTACCCATGCTGCCACTTCCATCGCCGCTTCTACCATGTCTTTCCCGGCAATCAAACACGATTCAAGGGAAATGATTTTACGGAAGTTCCCTTGTTCATGCAGCCCAAGAGAACCATCTGGCGCAAATGTAAACTCCATTTTATTTCGATAATGCCAAGGTTCGTCCATTCCCAGCGTGTCTTGCACAAGGTCCGGATTAAAGCCTTGAGCCTCAATTGCCAATTTCACATGACGAGTTTTTTCCTTTAGCTGTCCGCTATAATCCCAATGCTGCCAAACACATCCGCCACATTTTTCAAAATGAGGACATTGTGGTATGGTTCTTTCTGGATTAGCCGCAATGATTTCCTCCGGCATCGCTTTTCTACGCCTTCGATCCGGTTGGTCAACAATGACACGAACCTTTTCACCAGGAAGAGTTTGCGGTATGGTCAGCTTTAACTTACGTTTATTTCCCAGCTCGTTTTCAAGCCACTGAACTGCTTGTCCGGAACCTTTTTCATCTAATCTATCTATTTCAACTAGCATTTCTTTTGAAGTTGTGACAGTCAATCGTTGTACCCCCTAATGAAATTCTTACTATATAAAGACATTATTCATAAATATCTATTATGCCATATTTTTTCGTTGGAAACACTAAACTAGTTTAATAGACTTTTAGTAAAATGGGAATTGGTTCATTCCTGGTAGATATTAGCAGAGATAAAAAATTTATTCTACGTCCTCTAATAATAGATTGGAGACTTCAATCGCTTTTTCAAACTCTCCGTTCTCTACATATTTCGTATATAATTCCTTACCATAGCGTTTCATTAATACATTATGTTTACGTTCGATAAAATAAGGAAGGGCTGTTTTTTCTATGTAATGAAAATAGTTAGCATCGTTTTTATCGATTGAATATAACAGAAGTTTTAACAATATTTGATAATGACGATTGTTCAATGCTTCTGCCGCTGTTAAGCCTCTTTGGATATTGGTTTTAAGCACCGACTTTCGCAAAAGTTCCCCTTTAATACTACTTTTTAGATAGTTAGTTAAACGTTGTATATACAATACTGACCCTTTCTCTGCCATCTGCAGCGCCTCTTTAAAATACATTTGGGCATTTACAAAATCTTTTCTTTTAAAATACTCATATCCCAAATTATTTAGTAGCATCCCCTTCTTATCAGGGGCATTCAGTGCTTCACTATCATTAATTAAATTAATATAGGCATTTCTGATCTCTTCGAACTCAACATGAATATCGTTCCCTACTTGAAGAAGCATCAATGATTCCGCATTAATGGCTCGCAAAAAATTACTTGTTTCTTTAAAATATCGGAGTGCTTTTTCCGCATACGCATATGTCATTACCTTTGAATCAATCCAATAGTAAGCTACAGCTAAGTGGTAATAATATTCTAGATTACCATATGTATCGAAATCAATTTCCTTTAAAAAGTGTAATGCCTTATGATGGTTCTCCGTACTTGAGTTATTATAATTAGAGATGTAATAAATCCCTAATACATGGAATAATAGATTCTTTTCAAACGGTTGAAGTTCAAGTTCGTCATTTTGCAAAGCTTGTAAAATATCATAGGCTTTATTAAATTCATTCTTTAAAATATAATATCTTGCAAGTAAAAGTTGATATAACTGGACATATTTAGGGGCGTTTATGAACGGGGTTTGATCGAATTCGCTTTTAAAGGCTTCTACTTCACTCATTCTAATTTTGATGATGGCGTTGTGCCAATTATTTAGATTCTTTTCAAACATTTCAAAATTAGCTATTTCTTGTTTGATATCAATATTTAATCGTTCTGAAAATAACGAAATTAACTCTGGAGAATAGGAGGTTGAACCTCGTTCGATTTTACTAACATGCTTAGCAGTGCAAATCCCTTTTCCAAGTTCTTCTTGTGTGAGTCCCGCTTTGATTCGGTAAAATTTAATTACTTCCCCCTCAAACATGAAAGCTCCTCCCTATCAATAATTTTATATAAATATATAACAGAGTTACCTAGATTCCATCCTTCTAAAAACACATATTATTAGGTAAGTTCGAAAAACTAATTAGTCCTTTCGAACTATTCTTTTCTATTAATACAGATAATTAGTAATACACAATAAAACCATGAACAGCCCAGCTGCTCATGGTCTTATAATCAAGCTATTACTCTACTCCTACAGAAGAATAGGCATCCATAACTGCTTGCGTCTGTGGAGATGGAGCTCCATTTTTGTCAGGGTAACTATCTCTAGCAGCTTGAATGGCCGCTTCACGCATTTCTTTAAATCCAGAAGAAGGTGTTAAATATTTGGTTAATGCACGGTAGTAAATTGCTTGGGCGGTAGCATTGCCGAGTCCTTTAATCGTGTATCCGTTGTTTGTTCCGCCCTTTGCAATTAAATAAGCAGCTTTATTATTAATACCACTATTTATATGAACGCCGCCATTATCTAATGTACCTAAATACCTTTCCTCATAAGTATCTGGATAGTAACCTGAAGGCATATAAGTTGTACTGATGCGTTTTGAGCCTGGATCACTTAAGGAACGAAGTCCGCCATCACCTGGTATATTAGGCGTGTAAATATCTTCTCCCATTTCCCAATTCGGATCTGTAGTATCTATAGTTTTATAATCTGTATATGCTTGAGCTAATTGTCCAAAAATATCGGCTAACGATTCATTAATAGCCCCAGACTCATTTTTATAGGTTAAATTAGCCGTATTGGAAATAACCCCATGTGTCATTTCATGCCCGGTTACATCTAGACCGCCTGAAAGAGAGCCAAGAGTAATACCATCCCCATCTCCGTATAACATTTGCTTTCCATTCCATGCAGCGTTATTCCACTTTGAACCAATGTGAACCGTACTCGTTAATGACATTCCTTTACCATCTAAACTATTACGTTTAATGGAATTTTGATAGTATTTATTAATTTTATCAGCATTGATATGGGCAGAAACCGCAGCAGGGTCATAGAAAAAGTTAGTCGAACTTTTCGTTTGTACCTCAAATCCTGTGAATCCTAACAATGCAGAAAGGAGGATAAAGCTTGTTTCTGGCATACGATGACCATCATAAGTATTTAATAACACAGTAGTAGGACTGGATACAGATCCTGTTATTGAAGCACCATGTAAATAACTTGTACCAGTGCTTAGATCTTTTACCGCCATAAACGATTGCATCTTTCCGAATGCATCAAGGCCTTTTCCTGTAACAGGAGTAACTGCTGGTACATCAGCATAGTCAATCGCATTAAAGCTGTCCACCACTTCACCGTTGGTAGCGTCTACAAAATAGTGGAAGTATCCCGGAGCAGGGACAGAAGTTGAAGCTTTTACTAAGTATGTTAAATAGTACTTGCCTTTGTATGGATAAATGGTTAATTCAGAATCAATTCCATCATATCGGTTAACTGTACCAATTTCTGCTTCTACACCTTTTTTTGCTATATTTAATGCATCTTCTTCAGAAATAGCTGCTTCTGTAGGAATAATCGAACGACTTAAACTTCTCGTTACTTGTCCAAAGGAAGCATAAACATTATTATTCGCGTCAAGAGCGACAGTTTGTCCTGAACCATAGATCGGAATTCCTTTGTACTGTTCAACGGTTTTCACATGATACGTATTAGTCGTACTGTCTGTTTCTGAACTAACTATTTTAAATTGATCCCCAGTTGAAGTTGACTTGGTAAGTGAACTTTCTACTTTTGAGTTGAGAAACGCCTTGACAATCTCTTCCTTACTTAAGCCATCATAATTCGTTGCTGCACTTACTGAATTTGCAAAAATCGGTAGAGTTGAAAGGCCCCCACCAAATGCTACCGTAAGAGCCATTACTGCTGGAATAGCTTTTTTCCTCATTCTTTTTGCCATCTTCTTTTTCAAAACCTTCACCCCTTGATCCAATTTGTTGTTCAATTGCAAGTTAAATTATTATGAAAATTCAAAATTAAATCAATATCTCGAAGTCGGGTTATTTATTGGAGGGATTTTAATCGTTTTTGCATCTACAGCGGGTTGTTTCGACAAAAAACTCCCCGACTTTTTAATAAAAATAACACGGTTTCAATTTTCAGATAACTCAGTGATAATGAATTCCATCAGAGCTTGAGTAAAGGAGTGAAAAATTGAGACCAATCATTAAAAAAGGCATTCTCATTCCGTGTCTTTGTTCCATTCAAATTTATCTAGCGATGCAAATAATTGGACAAACAGAAGCTACCTATACTTCTCAGGTTCCCGAGCCCGTAACTTTATCCGCCGCTTTTGTTTTTCCGGAAACAATTAAACAACTAGAAAGAGAGGCAAAAGAAACCTCCTCTAATCTGATTCAGTTATATAACTCAATTTTGACTACATCCTTAGAAGGGTCAGCTTCTGAGTTATCTACCAAACTAGTCGAAGTTGATAAAACAGAACAAGATATCAAAATTCAATTAATGAATTTACAGAAAATCCATGAGGAGCTTAAGTCATATAATGAGCAAACCAAAGTCATTCCGCAATCATATCAATTTGTAGCAAGCGGCTATCAAAATGTCGCTCAACTTGTCCGTCAAGTAAACGAAACCATTCATTTTCAACAAATAGATGAGATTAAATCTTCAATCCATTCAAAATTAGTAGCTACTAATACAAGTAAGGAGGTGTCTATGAATGCAAAAGAAGATCCTGTCCATAACAAATAGTTTAGTGAAAGTTCTTTTCTTTATAATCATGTGTTGTTTAGCATTTGTCGTTATTTCGTCAAAGCTTACTGGTGGACAAGCAACTCTATTTGGTTATCAGTTCAAAGCTGTATTATCTGGTTCGATGGAACCTACTTTTCTGACAGGCTCAATTATTGCAGTAAAAGTTGGAGAAAACCCGACAAGCTTTCAGAGAAACGAGGTTATCACTTTTCAAATGGGAAATAAATTAATTACCCACAGAATAGTAACCGTACATAACACTAATGGTGAAATTTCGTATACCACAAAAGGCGATCATAATGATGGCCAAGATCTATGGACCGTTTACCCACAAAATATCATTGGAAAATATTCAGGATTTACAATTCCTTACGTAGGTTATGCAATGAACTTTGTCAGTTCCAAAGCTGGTGCCTCACTTTTATTAATCATCCCAGGTCTGTTATTAACACTTTCCGCACTACGAAGCTTTCTTCAAATAAGAAAAGAATTTGAGCAAGATCTAGCAAGATAACTTCGATTAGATCTCCAGAGTCTTCTTAATGATTACGATGGAGTTTAATAAAAAACACTAAAAGGGGAATTAAGATGAGTCTTACTAAAAAAATGAGTCAAGTGGTTATGAGTGGAGCATTAGGATTGTCATTAATTAGTGGAGGAACTTTTGCGTATTTCAGTGATTCTGTAAAAACAGATAATACGTTTGCATCGGGTACACTAGATCTAGCCCTAAACCCGAATGCGGTTGTAAATATCGGTAATATCAAGCCGGGTGATGAAGTTTACCGTGAATTCACTTTAGAAAACAATGGGTCTTTAGATATTTATAAAGTCTTGCTGAACACTAAATATACGGTGGAGGATGTAAAATCAGATAATACGGATGATTTCGCAAAGCATATAAAAGTAACCATCATGTATAACACAAGTTCTGCAACCAACCCTGTCGTTGAAACTACATTGTATGATTTGCAAAACCAGACTCCAGATTTAACAGCTATTAATGAATTCGTGGGAAGTACACAACGTCCGGATGGAATCCCTCCAGGTCAAAAGGAAAAGATTTTTGTATTATTTGAGTTTGTCGATAATGGACAAGACCAAAATCAATTCCAAGGGGACAAGTTAAAAGTGGATTGGACATTTAATGCAGAACAAGCTCCTGGAACCTATTACGATGATACGGATGATAGCAGCAATTAAACTATAAAAATAAAACCACCAAATTTGACTTTTTTTGGTGGTTTTTAGTATATATATTGTTTCCTAAGTCATGCACTTAAATAGTTACTCCTTTAACCCTGCAGATAAATTAGACCCTTTAATAAAATAGCTTTGGAACAAAAAGAAGATGAGAATAATAGGAATCAACACCATGACTGACATGGCCATCAAATAGTTCCATTGGGTTTGAACACTCCCTTTAAAAGTTTGAAGCCCCAGTTGCAATGTATAAAGCTTTTCATCACTTAGGTACAACAGTGGAGTTAATAGGTCATTCCATGCCCCAGTAAAGGAAAAAATGGCAACTGTAATTAATGCTGGCTTAACGAGAGGCATAACGATAGACCACCAAATTCGAAAATGACTTGCCCCGTCTATAATAGCAGCCTCACTAAGTTCATTTGGGACGGTCATCATAAATTGGCGAATCAGAAAAATGTTAAATGCACTTCCTAAAAACGCAGGTACAATCAACGGTAGATATGTATTGACCCATCCTAATTTAGAAAAAAGAATGTACTGAGGAATTAAGGTCACAAAACCTGGAATAATCATAGTCGAAAGAACAAGAACAAAAAGAGCATTTCTTCCTTTAAATCCTACCTTTGCAAACCCATAGGCGACAAAAGAGTTGACCAATACGTTTCCTACTGTAGTGGCAACAGCAATTAGTAAAGTGTTCATACTCCATCTGGTAAAGTTTCCCGTCTCCCATGCCTCCATATAATTGGAAAAACGGAAATGCTCTGGAAAAAAAGACGGTGGATATTGCAAAATCTCCTGCGGGGATTTTAAGGAAGTGGAAATCATCCACCAAAGTGGTGTCAATAATACCATGCTACCTAATACTAGAATGATGTATACAACCAGATTTTTAAACTTCCCTTCCTTCTTAAGGTGAAATTTTAATTCTCCAAAAGCTTTCACTTTCCATCCCCTCCCTCATAATAAACCCACTTCTTCCCTGCTTTTAAATTGATAACGGTTAACACCATAATAATAATAAAAAGGAACCATGCCATGGCTGAAGCATATCCCATATCAAATGATTTAAACGCATTGTTCCACATGTGAAGATTATAGAAGAGCATAGAATTAGCTGGACCGCCACTGCCATTTTGGGTCATCACATATGCTTCTTGAAAAATTTGAAAAGAACCGATTGTACTGGTAATAACATCAAAGAAAATGATGGGTGTAATCAACGGAAGGGTGATATGAAAGAACTTTTGCCTACTGTTCGCTCCATCTAATTCAGCGGATTCATACAAGGATGGTGAGATACCTTGCATTCGGCCGAGATATAATAACATCCCGCCTCCCACACTCCACATTTTCATCAAGATTAGAGCTGGTTTTGTCCATTTAGGATCGAATAGCCAGTTAGGACCTTCGATACCAAACATATGTAAGAATTGGTTAACTAATCCTGTAGAAGGGCTTAACAGTTGCATCCATAAAAAGTAAACGGCTACACCTGAAAGAATTGCTGGAAGATAAAAAATGGTACGAAAAACTTTTATTCCTTTTATTTTTTGATTCATTAAAACCGCAGCAAAAATCGCCCCTGCTGTAGTTAAAGGAACAGAAAAAATAACATAATAGAAGGTATTCCACAGGGAAGTCCAAAACATATCATCCAGGGTGAACATTTTATTGTAATTTTTTAAACCGATAAAATTCATCTTTGAGGTAATATTGTAATCTGTAAAGCTTGCAAAAAGGGCAAATAGTAAAGGCCCTGCTGTTAAACCTACAAATCCCACAAGCCAAGGTAAAATAAACAGATATCCCGTAGCGTTTTTTTTCCATTTAAATCGGGAAGCGTTAGAGGGAATGGCCGCTATAGAAGCCTTTTGGGTAAGTTGAATTTTGGGTAGTGTTGTATCGATTTGCTTCATTTCGCTTTAACCTTCCTTTCTTTATACAGAAGAGAAGCACGATAGCTTCTCTTCTCGCCTACTATTTCCTCATCTTTTCTACACCCTTTTCCGCATTCTCCAATGCATTCTCAGGTGAGCTCTTACCTTGAGTTGCGGCCTCTATTATCGGATTAATCCGGTTTTGATAATCAGGATAATGAATGGGAACTGGCGACATCGTGGTGTATTGTAACGAGTTAACCGCTTCTTGATAGACTATTTTTGAATCACCCGTTAAATCCTTCAAAGCACTTTCAGCGCCCTTAATATTAGCGACATTATCATAATTCTTTTCAGCCCAATATTTTTGTGCTTTTTCACTGGTCAAATATTTTATAAATTCAACTGCTTCTTTCGGATGTTTGGCACCTTTAGGAACCTCGGCAACAAATCCGCCTCCATCACTCCAATGCTTACTATTCCTAACAAAAGAAGGAATTGGGGCTACACCAAAGTTCATCTTCGTACCTGAATCACGGATTTGTGTATAGAATGTAGCCACATCTGTATACATAGCAACCTTTCCTGCAATAAACGGATTGGCTTGGCCATTACTGAACTCAGCTTGATATTTTTGAATTGTTTTATCCCCGTAATGCTTTTGCCAATCGGCCAACCATTGTAATGCTTTTACTTTATTAGGTGTATTAATTTTTAACTGTCCATTTTCAATATAACCCTTACCGTTATCGGCATTTTTTAGCCAGCTTGGCGCTCCAAAGCCCCCAAACAATGGATAAAACCCGATTCTAGTATATTGCCCGTCTTGCTTTCTATCGAGTTTTTGTGCATAGCCCTCTAATTCTTCCCACGTTTGAGGCGGTGCATTTGGGTCTAATCCAGCCTCTTTAAAAGCATCTTTATTATAGAAAAGCAATCTGGTATCCGTGGTGAACGGAACAGCGTAAGGCTTCCCTTTATATAAAACGGTATCCCATAAATTCGGGTAGAATTGCTTTTTGAAGGTATCTGCTTTTATGTACTTTGATAAATCTTC
Source organism: Bacillus sp. SORGH_AS_0510 (assembly GCF_030818775.1). Classification (NCBI taxonomy): domain Bacteria; kingdom Bacillati; phylum Bacillota; class Bacilli; order Caryophanales; family Bacillaceae; genus Bacillus; species Bacillus sp. SORGH_AS_0510. The sequence continues at coordinate 3,348,908 of NZ_JAUTAU010000001.1, forward strand.
TGCTTGATTGTTTTCCGCGCGCTGGGCCACACTATTAATATCATTAATGACAACGTCTGCAGGATTTCCGGCTGCTACTGCGGCAAGATTTTTGGTCCAAATATCTCCCCAAGGTATAAATGTATGTTTCACAATGATTCTATCTTGTGATTGATTAAAATCATTAACGATTTTTTCAATGACCGGCCTTCTTGTTTCTGAGCCCCAAAAGGTCCAAAAGTTGACTACTACCTTTCCTTTGGTGTTAGCCGCTTCCGTTTTACTGGAACAGCCTGATAGAATCGTTGATAAAATGAGGATTACTACTAATAAAAAACTACTAATCTTCTTTGTCATTTGACCATGCCTCCTTAGATGTTTTTGTTTTTTAATAAAAAACAACCCGATTACACTAGGAGGAATACCCAGGTATTTGTCTAATAAACCTACTAATTGTCAAAATAGGAAGAAAGTCTGAGAATCGCATGTAGCCAAGGAGAGTTTCCTAGCCAACAAAAATTGCATCAGTAAAATACATGTTCGGCCTTTTGATGCCTTGAAACAAACTTATTATTAGTAACCCAGAAACGCCAAGGATATTCACGGGCTTCGCCAGAATTTTCAATTCCAATTCTTTTTCCAGCAGAAATACTTTCTGGTCGGTAGCCTTCGGCAAGATATAAAGGGGGAATGGTTAGCGAGTGTCCATAGTCCTCCATTGTAATACCCAATGATTTTGTCAGTTTGCCGGGTCCGTTGGTCAATCTTGTCAGATCTTCAACGCCTCTTCGGGTTTTCATAAAATCGATGCCGTTGAGAGGCTCCAGAGCGCGTACCAATACAGCTTCAGGTTTTTCCTCCCCTCCGCTAACTACATTGAAAAGGCAATGGGTATGCATTAAATAAGTATAGGCCAGTCCGGAACGATGGAACATAACCTCTGTTCTTGGAGTCCGTTTGTTGTTATAACTGTGTGCCGCCCTGTCATCAGGTCCGATGTAAGCTTCTGTTTCCACAATGTATCCAGCCGTTATACCCTCGTTCGTTTCTTTTACAAGAATGCACCCTAACAATGCCTTTGCCAATTCAAGAGTAGGCTGTTCAAAAAATGAATCAGGTAACGGAACAATGTTATTTAAAAAATCCTTCAATTGGTTTACCTCCATTCGCTAGTACTTTTCTTCTTTTTATATATTTACCCGTGTTTCTTTTATTTAGGCTTTTTCATTAAAGATTGTTGTTATTGAGGAAGATTCTATGGAAATTCTTAATTTGAACAGTGATTATCATAGATCGATAAAGCAGTCAGAATACCGCTCTATTTCGTACAGACATCCTCGAAGATAAGTCAAGATTGTCAACATACTAGTTATGCTTGAAGGTTAGTTAAAATCGTCCTTTAAATTTGGAATAAATTATACAGAAAGCACCAAAGTTTAAGAAAGGAGCTTTTATTTAATAGGCAGCTTGGGAATATTACAATAAGGTCACTTGCCTTACCTTTTAAGAAATGGGAGGAAAATCAATGGGAATTGTGACGGTAGCAAAATTTCATCTATATAAAGAGAAAATATTATCTCTACAGTTGCCGTTATCCGATCATGACCTATTAAATTCAACTTATTTATTGGAAAAGGATGTAGAGAAAAAATTAGAGGTCTATTACACCCCCTTTGATTATATAAATGAGCACGCAAAGGTGGTCCTAGCAGGCATTACACCGGGACTTCACCAAATGAAAAAAGCTTATACAACTGTTATTGAGAATAGACATTTAAATGACGAGGAACTACTTCATCAAGTAAAAAAAAGTGCAAGCTTTGAGGGATCAATGAGAAATAACCTTATTTCCATGCTTGATGAACTTGAATTGCCGGGATATCTAGGCATTTCATCTTCAACCCAACTTTTCAGTGAAGCTAGTCATCTTGTTTACACTACCTCCATCCTCCCATATGCTGTATTTTACAATCACCAAAATTTTAACGGTTCACGGCCCAATATATTAAAAACCGACATGCTATTGGCCTATGTAAAAAATTATTTTATGAAAGATATCCCTAGGATTGAAAACCCATTGATTATCCCTCTGGGTGTGTGAATGTTAGTAAAGTTCTTACCTATTTTTGTAATGAAACACCTATTTTGAGAGGATTCCCTCATCCTTCAGGTAGTAACGGCCATCGGCACAGACAATTCCGTGAGAATAAAGAGGAGATGAGAAGACAAATCGAGAACTATTTTATAAACCAAACCATTCGTTAGGAGTATAGTACATATGGAAAAAATCGCTGTCATTTCAGACATTCATGGTAATATCCCCGCACTAAAATCGGTACTAAGTGATATAGATTCTAGAAACATTAAGAGAATTATTTGCCTAGGTGATTTAGTAGGAAAAGGCCCCCAATCTAGTATGGCCATACAACTAATTCAAAAGCATTGTGAACGTGTGATTAGAGGAAATTGGGATGATTTTTTTCCTAAACCCCAAGAATCGGCAATGATTAAGTGGCATCAAAACCAATTAACAAAAAAACAAATGGATTATTTAAAAGACCTCCCCTTTTCCGTTGAGTTTTTGATGAGTGGAAAACTAGTCAGGATGTTTCATGCTTCACCAAGAAGTGTGTATGAAAGAATTCAGCCATGGGATTCACTTGAACGACGTTTAAGTATGTTCGAAAACAATGCAAACACAGAAAATATAGAAGGAAAAAGGGAGCCGGATGTCGTTTGTTATGGAGATATTCATAATGCTTATCAGCAAAATATAAAAGGGAAAACTTTATGCAATGTCGGCAGCATCGGTAATCCACTTGATCTCCCTCAAGCCTCCTATGCCATACTTGAGGGAACATATAACCAAACTGAAAAAGGTGTGTTTTCGATACAGCTTGTTCGTGTACCATATGATATCGAATTAGCAATCCATTTAGCAAAAGAAGCGGGAATGCCTGAGCTGGAAGAATATATTCAAGAATTAACCTCGGCAAAATATAGAGGGTTAAATAAATAGTGGAATTATTATAGGCATGAATTCGAGTAAGTCTCGAACTCATGCCAAAGAGGGTTCTAATCATACGCGGCCAAATTTTCGTGTTTAGATCAAATCCAGTTGCCCTACTATTTTTGTCCCGTGTACTTCACTTATTTTAAGCTTACTAGCAATAAAACTTAGGTTTTTGTCTGTAATTCCACCACCGGGCATAATAATGATTTTATCTTTTGCATAGTCCACTAATTCTTTTAACCGGTTTAGGTTTCCTTCGATTGAACTTGATTCTGGCCCACCGTGAGTTAAAATCCGATTCACACCATGCTCAGCAAGCCAATCAATAGCTTCAAGTTGATATTCAGGTTTAATATGATCAAATGCCATATGAAAAGTTACATCAAGCCCTTTCGCGGAATCCAACAACTGACCGAAGGAATTCTCATCAATCCAACCAGACTCATTTAAACAGCCAATTACCACTCCGTCTGTCCCTAACTGTTTGAAATGGACAATGTCATTTTGCATAATCTCGATTTCTTCATTGGAATAGATAAAGTTCCCACCTCTGGGTCTAACCATGGTCATTACCTTCGTATGGTGAAGGTGACAATATCTAATAGTTTTTGCAGCTACCCCGTGACTAACAGTGGTACCCCCTATTGACAGATTGTCACATAGTTCAATTCGGTTTCCACCTCGCGCAATAGCCATAGGAACCCATGTAAAATTTTCAACACAAACTTCTTTAAGCATACAAACACACCTTTTTTGATTATACGTATAAGAATCTTCACAATTACATTAATAATATCACGGTATTGATACCAACACCCCAAAACCAAAGAAAAACACACTCTCAATTAGTGATAAGTGTGTTATTAAATCCCCTAATTATCTTTATAATAATCCTTGCATTTTCGAAGATTCATTGAGCAATAGACTGCTAGGTTGGAAAAATTTGTATTTAGAATTTTATCAGCCTTTTTTAGATTTTCGTTTTCTATTACGTTTTCCACTGCTTCCATGACTACCACTGCTATCATCACTATGACTACCACTGCTACCATGACTACCGCTGCTCGCATGACCCTTATTTTTGCATTTTCTAGGTTGATTGAGCGAGATATCCTCAACGGAATGGGAGAGGTTATCAAGAATACCGATGATAGTATTATATGGTGCTGGTCCTAGATTATAGAAATTACTAAAAACATCTGTAACAATCAAGTCTCCTGTGTTTTCATCCTCATCGATTCCCGCGACTCCCACAGGTAAAGTATAGGTTTTAAGAATCATGCCGGTATTAACATCCACCGCAAACAGTTGATTTCTAATCTCTCCTGCATCTGATAGAATGACTTTTTTTCCGCCAAGGTCACTCGGGCGGGCAATAGCAAGGGTATCGTTCCCGTCTATAGATGGATCTCCTTGGAATGGAATTTCTATTATTTTTATGACTTTACCGTTACGGGGGTTAAGATTGTAAAAACGACTGACCAAAACTTGTTGCTCCGTCTCTGGATCATTTTTTAAAATTGGTAGGTAAACGGCTGCCCATAGTGTACAATCATCTGGGTCCATGTCTAAAGCACCGATCCCGGGCCCATTTACTCCGCCAGGATCTGGGATTGTAAGTATCTCTTCACCTGTAAGTGGATTATTCTTATGAATGAATCCATCGCCAAAACCTCCCACTCCGGTTACCCTGGTTGTCCAAATAAAACCATCAGACGGATCAAAAGCGACACCTCTTCCATTCCCATAGGTTCCGTTTCCTGGAACAAAAGTGGAGATAACAGTGTCTGTCTTTAGATCCCATACACGCATCGACGCAGCACCTGAAGCTGCAAAATCATAGGCCCACAGGAGACCCTTTGATAAAATATTCCCCATGCTGAATCCTCCTTTGCCATTTTTTAGTTAATCATTTGAAAAATCTTAACTATAATAAACTATTCAAAATACCAAAAAGTAACAAAGCAGTTGTCCCGACTAAAAAAGAAATATTTTCTTACTCAATTTTTTTCTCTGGGATTTACTCTATATTTTTTGGAAATTCTTACAACAATAACTCTATTGTTTATATTAATTTTTCTATGTTTTATTTTTAGTGGACAAAACTAATTGAATTTTTTATAAAAATAAGAGAAGTGCTAAAAAACACTTCTCCCACTACAAATATTCATTATTTCAATAGCCCCGTCATCTTGGAAACACTTCTTGCAGCGCTAGTCACTGTTACTTCATTCTTTCTACTAAATCTCTCCTTAATAGATCGTAAAATATGATAGGTGGTTGGTACAATCACCAATGTTAACAACGTTGAAGTCAGCAATCCAGAAATAACCACAATCGCCAAAGACCTTGAGATTAATCCACCTTCACTGGACAAAGCTAAAGGTAACAGCGCACCAATTGTCGCTAGCGCGGTCATCAAGATCGGGCGAAGACGTGTCTTACCTGCTTCAAGCAAAGCTGCTTTGATTTCCATACCCTTTTTCTCATTTTGCTTTACTCGTTCCATTAACACAATCGCATTGGTCACCACAATTCCAATTAACATAAGGAAGCCAACCAATGCTGGCATACCGAGTGCTTGATTCGTCAGATATAAGCCCAACAATCCGCCAGAGAACAAGAATGGCAGAGAAGACAAGATCGACACTGGCATTAACGTATTTCCAAACGCGACAAGCATGACGATAAATACGAGCACAACTGCAACCGCCATCGCAATCGTCATATTTGTAAATCCTTCATTCATTGCTTGCGCTTGGCCTTCTGAATGATAGGTAATTCCCTTTGGTAAGTCTAACTCTTTCAGACGCTTATCGACCTCTGCCTGCACACCAGAAGTATTATCCGTCGTGATACGGCCAGAAACCTGGACATATTGCTGTTGATTTAATCGGTACAATGCAGAAGGACTTGGCTGCTTCGTAAGTGTCGCCACATCTGATAAAGTGACTGGAACCCCCATCGGATTCATGATTGTTTGGCTCAAGATATCATTAATGGATTGGGCTGGGTCTCCCGCCAATAATAAATTTACACTGGTTGTTTTCCCATCTACTTGCATGTCACCCACATGATCGCCTGAAATCAACTGTCTAACGAAGCCTGCAACCATAATAGGACTTAACCCTTTTTCTGCGGCTTTTTGGTCATTGATTTTCAATTGAAGCTGTTCCTTCACGCCAGAGAGGTTCGATTCGACATTTTCCAAACCATCAATATCTTTAATTTTATCTACAATCCGTTTACCGGCAGTCTCTAAATCTTTGGCATTTGCTCCCTCGACCATTAAAGCTAAACCGCTTGTTCCAACGATCCCCACAGGAGCGAGTGCGACTTTCATTTGAGCGTCCAATTTCTCTACTTCTGTTCTTACCTTTTTTTCAAAATCATTGGTCTGTTCCTTCGTGATGTCATCCTTTAAATCTATGGAAAAACGAATATGCTCCCCATTCACAATTGTTTGCACATTTTTAATTTGTTTTTCTTGAGCTAGCACTTCTTCAACCTTGACAGCGAGTTCGTTCGCTTTTATCAGTGAGGTTCCAGCTGGTAAATCCCCAGTTAACCGATAAGAAACAGCTTTTTCCTGTGGTAAAAAGTTCTTTGGAATCATCGGAACCAGTGCGAGCGATCCGGCAAACATTACCACTGCTATTACTATCGTAATCGCTCGTTTATTTAAGACCCATGTCAATGTATGCTTATACGCTTTTTCAAACCAACTTTCTTTCACTTCTTTATGCTTTATCTTCAATAAGAATAATTTTGCCAACAACGGTACAACCGTTAGTGAAACAATCAGTGAAAACGCGAGCGCCACGATAACTGTGATGCCAAACGGTGCAAAGAAGCGGCCAATAATTCCTGGAACAAAGGAAAGTGGACCAAATACGGCAATAGTTGTCAGAGTGGAGGAAGTAATGGCACCTCCAACCTCTTTGGCTGCCGTTAACACCATTCGCTCATCGCGTCTTGTGCTCGTTAAAGTTCGACGGTATACGTTCTCAATGACTACAATGGAGTCGTCAATGACCCGTCCGACAGCAACCGCGATTCCAGCCAGTGTCATCATGTTTAAGCTATAGTCCAAATATTTCATGGTGACCATAGAAGCCAAAATTGATAATGGAATGGATAATACGGCAACAATCGTTGCTCTAATATTTCGTAAAAACAAGAACGTCACAATAACCGCAAACAAGGTACCTAGCAATACCTCACGCAGCATTCCATTAACAGATGTTTTGACTTCTTTTGAGGTATCATATAATTTGGTTAATTTATAGCCGGCTGGAAGGTCTAATGCATCCAACTTTTCCTTTGCCTGCCCCACTACTTCAACCGTATTGGAACCTGCTTGCGCCTTCATTTCAACTAAAACAGCCGGTTTTTCGTTTAAGCGAGTATAAACGGTTTCCTTTTTATTGCTATAGGAAACGTCGGCGATTTCTGACAAACTGACCTTTTGGATACCAGTCTGTCCTTGTGCCAAAATTTGAATATCCTGTACATCCTTTACCGAACCAAGCTTGTAATCAGCTTGAACATTTAGTGTTTTATCCTCTACATTCATTTGACCAGCAGGAAAGGAAAAATGGTGAGCTAAAAATGTTTGTTTGACTGTCTCATATGTAATCCCGTAACTCTTCATCTTTCCCGGATTAAGTTTGATCGCTACCTGCTTTTCTGTCTCACCAGAAATCTCAATTGTACCTGCACCATCGATTCCGCTAAGGGCCGGCTTGATGTGTTCATTAATATACTGAGTTAAGTCGGATTGATTAGCTGTTTCTGAAGAAAGAGCAAACTCAAATACTGGTGCGGCAGCTGGACCGTCCTTTAGAATTTGCGGTTTCTCCGCACCTTCCGGGAGCTTGATTGAAGCAACTGCTGTGGTCACATCTTTTTCCGCTTCGTCCATGTCCTTGCTCATTTCAAATTCGAGAATTCCAACAACTACATTGCTATGTGCTTCAATATAGAGATTATCCAGTTTCTTGATTCCAGACAAGGTCGTTTCCATTGGCTTCCCTATATCCTCTAATCCTTGTTCAGGGGTAGCTCCAACATATGGAACCTGTACGATGATATACGGAATATCGACATTCGGCATCGACTCCATCTTCATCGTTTTAACCGAATAAATACCGCCTGCGATCACCATTAACATGGCGATAAAAATAACCCCTGCATTCTTTAAAGAAAATTTAATCCACGATTGCATATTTACTTTCCCCTCCGTTTTTCGCTTTTCACTTGATCTCTTTTTTCATTATAGGTTTTCTACCCAACTTCCAGCCTCGGGCGGGTGTTGTAAAATGATCTAAGACTAGAGACCTAGAAATGTTTTCCAGTATACTTAATCAAACTCCTAAATAACTACTTTTAGTCAAAAAGCACCAGATGTATAGACGGGAAATTTGGAAGTATGGTTTCATAAAATTATCCATTTTTTTCGAACACACAAAAAAAGCCGCCCCGCAGTTGGAGCAGCTCTTAAATAAATGGCTCATTTCTAAGACATTGATACTTTCGTCTTCCTTGGGAAACTCGTTGTAAACTAGCTCAAATAGACGGAAATACTCCGCTTATTGGTTAATCTTCTAAGGGGTAATCCATTAGTCAGCTTTTTCGCAGTGTAGCTTAGATTCTAAATGAATAAGCCTTCCCTTTTATACGATGTTTTAGTAGACACTTAAATAATTATATACCCACATCAAACTCTTATTTTATTTCAATACCTTATCCTTAGAAAGTGCATGTTTAAACTGTTCGATCAGTATAGGGACAATCTCAAAGGCATCGCCAACAATTCCATAATGGCAGTTCTGAAAAATAGGAGCTTCTTTGTCTTTATTAATGGCAATAATTAAACCGGAATTTTTCATTCCAACAATATGCTGAATGGCACCCGAAATGCCAATTGCAAAATAAATCTTTGGCGTCACCGTCACGCCCGTTTGCCCTACTTGATGTGCGTGATCAATCCAACCCGCTTCCACCACATCCCTGCTGGCACCAACAGCTCCTCCAAGCGTTTCCGCCAATTGGTGTATTAACCGGAATCCCTCGTAGCTCCCTAATCCTTTTCCACCTGCCACAATTATGTCGGCTTCGTCGATTCTTACTTTCTTTACCGTTTCCTTTACAATTTCCAAGACTTTTGTCCGAATATCATCTTCTTTTAAGGGGATTGTTTCTTCGACAATTCTTCCTGTTCTTCCCGGCTCTGGTTCCAATGCCTTCATCACTTTGGCACGGACTGTCGCCATTTGAGGCCGATATTTTTTACATAAAATAGTTGCCATTATGTTTCCACCAAAAGCAGGACGGCTCGCCAATAATAACCCGGTTTCCTCCTCCACATCCAACTCCGTCGTATCCGCTGTCAAACCCGTCGGCAGATCGGTAGCTACCGCGCTTGCCAAGTCTTTGCCTGTTGAAGTCGCTCCGTAAAGGATAATTTCTGGTTTATGTTTATCACTACACTCTAACAGTGCCTTCATATAGGTTTCGGTGCGGTAATGCTTAAAGATCGGTTGATCGTATACATACACGGTATCTGCTCCATATTCAAATACGGTCTTTGTTAAAGATTTAACATTTTCTCCGATTAGAATACCCGCCAATTCGACTCCCCGTTTGTCTGCCAGCTTTCTTCCGGCACCCAAAAGTTCAAGGGAAACAGAAGCAACCTCTCCATCCTTTTGTTCAATAAATACCCAAACACCTTTGTAATCTTTGAAATCCAATTACATGCCCTCCTTTGTTTCGAACAGTTCCTTCTTTTCAAGCAGGACAGAGAGCAATTGCTCTACTTGTGCTGTTGGGTTGCCTTCGAGGAACTTTCCCCCTGCCGGCTTTTGCGGTGCCCATACTTTTGAGACAATCGTTGGGGATCCCTTCAATCCAAGCTGTTTAATATCCACACCTTCCAGATCGTCAACAGACCAAATATGTGGCTGATATCTGGCAGCTTTTATCATGTTCGGAAATGGGGAATACGGCACTTCATTGATTGTTTTTTCCACAGAAAACAAACACGGTAATGTAGAACGGACCACTTCATATCCATCCTCCAGCTTGCGATGGACAATGGCATATCCTTCTTCTTGGTTGATTTCCACGACTTTATTTACCGAAGTTAACGGTGGAATATCGAGTCTTCTCGCTATTCCTGGTCCGACTTGACCGGTATCGCCATCGATGGACATTTTTCCACAAATGATCAAATCTACGGGCTTTTGTTTTGCGATTTTTTCAATTGCCTTGGTCACAGCATAGCTCGTTGCCAACGTATCGGCACCCGCAAACCGGCGGTCGGTAATCAAATAGCCTTCATCGGCCCCGATTTCAATACACTTCTTAATCGCGGTAACTGCTGGAGGAGGCCCCATCGTGACAACAGATACAATCCCTCCATATCTTTGCTTTAAACGAACGGCCTCTTCAACAGCATGCGCATCATACGGATTCAATATCGCAGGCGCGGTTCTGCGGTCCATCGTATTTGTTTTTGGATTCATCTTAATAATTTTGGTGTCAGGTACTTGCTTGATACAAGCTACAATATGCAGCATTTAATCCCTCCCTTTTAATAACAGCGTAAGCGCCTTGGTCAGCCCCGACAGGCAAATGTTCTTCGGCAAGAAAAGTCTCGGCCCTTTGACATTTATTGCCGAAGGTTATTTGACCCGAGGGGCTAGGCGCAGAAGCTGGACAATTCTCGAAGTCGAATTATACATTCTTAAAATGTCAAAAACACATATTCTCTTTACTTTTACTTTATTAATAGAGATGTCCTTACATTCGAAATTTCTGATAATTATCCAAAAGAAAAGCAAACAAAAAACCGCACGAGTGATGGATACACCCTGCGGTCTTATATTTTTATTTAGTTTTTTAGTCGATTATTAAAATGGACAAGTCTATCTAAATCTGCAACCAGTCTGCAACACTTGATATAATTCTTTTTCCGTCGTGTTTCAACTCTCATTCTCACTGAATGATGTCGCCTGTAATCTTCATAGCCTACTCCATGAGCACTACGCATCGCTTTTTCCATTTCGCTTGTATAACTTAATTGCAAATGATTAATAACAGATCATTCCTTTCAGTTCTTTTCACATGGCGAATTGTTCTTTAACGTAGTTTTCATCTTACCATTGAATTCCAGGGCACACAAAGTCGAAAAAACAGTGTAATTGACTGTATGAAGGAATGACATGTAATCACGAGAAAATATCACTATCATACTTACTATTTTAGCCATATCCTTCCATATCCTGCTTGACCTAACCTTTTCAGCGATAGAAGTAATTTCTTACAAACACATGACAATCAATGACTATTTTTTTCATTTATTAAAAGTGATTAACAGTTCTTTTCAAATGAGTTATATCGACATTTTTTTCAAAACCTCTTGTTTATAATGACAAATATTATTGTATATTGCGCACAAATATTATTAATCTGAGGAGGGAACCTAATGGAAATTCTTCTATACATCGGTACATATCTCTTAGGTGCTCTTGCAATCGTGCACTTGATTACATTCACTTTTAATCTGTTTTCTAAATAAAGCACTTAGAAATAATCCGAAAAATATGGAACCTCTCGTTCAATTAAATTCTCTAATATGTCAATTGTTTGTTGATTACCTGAAAGACGACCAATAACCGCTAAATAAGAAGGTCTCTTGTAGCCAAGTAACATGGTTGTTAATGTTTGAATATCACAAGAAAAGTCCGCTGATCCTTCAGTTTGGTTTAACCTGCCTTGACCTGTGCCAGATACATGAAATGTAAATAATCCCTGATTCCATTCCAAAATCGGATCATCGAGCTTAAGCTTCAGTTGAACCTCTGTACTCATTTTTCTAAAAGGAAATTGAGCTATAAATTGTTTGACGTCTACAATTCGGGCCATGTAATAAGGTACAATGGTTTCTTTAATGTCCCCATCCTCTAGCCAAAAGGCTAATGGGTCATTTGTAAAGGTGCTTCCTTCCACTTTCGACACCATGGAAAAATGAGCACCTATGAAATTCCAGAGTCCGTTTCGCGCCTCTTGATGAATATATACCATTTCCTTTACATGAAGGACATCTTTAGAAATCCAGTACAATAGGTACCCTTGCGGCTGGTGTGAACGATCATAATAAACTGCGGCCGTTAAATCCTCTAAATCCCATCTCCAGTATTCATCCCATGCTAAGTCATTGCGGATCATAGCGGCATGGCGCATACTTGAAAAATTGCTGTAAACCATGCGGATATCGGGATGCTCCGTATCTAATCTTTCTACATAACCAGACACTTTTTTAGCCTTCGGTAATTGATTGTCCCTTATTTCAAAGGTCATCTTATCGGATATAATTTCCCAACCTTTTCGACGGTAAAATGGAATAGAATACGGAAATAAATAAGAGATGGATTGCTTCCTATCCTTCATATCTGTAAGAGCTTGTCTCATCAACTTGTTCATGAGCCCCATATTGGCATATTCGGGATAGGTACCAACACCTGTCAGCCCACCCATTTCAAATGTTCGTCCAAAAATATTCACTTGAAATGGGTAAACGGCAAGCTGTGAAATGAGTTTTTCCCCATCAAACCAACCTAGAACATCTGCCTTCTCCAAAACTGGTCGCTTGGCTAATGCAATCTCACGCTCTTCCCATCCTATCATTTGTAAATCCTTCTTTGTAACTTGAAATACGTAGCGCAATAACTCATTGAACTGTTGAAAATGTCTGGTTTCCACATTTCCCATTCTGAGCCTATCAAGTCGACTCATCCGCTTCCCTCCATGGTGTAAGTATACATATTTACCTTAAGTAATCTCCTAAATAAAGAGAAGTATTCGCCTCCACACATGAAAAAGAAGCTGCCGCATTGTTCGGACAACTTCTTACCTAACATTGATTAACTATTTACAGATTGGCTTGTTTAAAGGTATCTCCACCCTTAATGGTTCCGTTTTCGAATCCTTTCCAAAACCAGCGCTTTCTTTGTTCAGAGGTTCCATGTGTAAAACTTTCAGGTACCACATAGCCTTGTGCTTTTTTCTGGATATTATCATCTCCGACTGCATTTGCTGCATTCAGTGCTTCTTCAAGGTCGCCTTTTTCAAGATACCCCTTCCCCTGTGCGTCGTGTGCCCAAACACCAGCCAAGTAGTCAGCCTGCAATTCAAACCGTACAGAGTATTCATTGGTACGTTTTTGGCTTGCTGATGCATTGCCTCCCATATTCAAAAGCGTTTGGACATGGTGGCCTACTTCATGGGCAATGACGTACGCCATCGCAAAATCACCAGGAGCCTGGAATCTTTGTCTCAGCTCCTGATAAAAACTCAAGTCAATGTAAAGCTTGTGGTCACCTGGACAATAAAACGGTCCCACAGCAGAACTGGCAGTACCACAGGCCGACTGGACACTGTCCCTGTACAAAACAAGCTTAGGATTTTCGTATGTTAGACCTTGTTCCTTGAATTTTTCTGCCCATACATCCTCCGTATCAGCAAGGACTACGGAAACAAAGTCCGCCAGTTCCTTCTCTTGTGTGGATTCTTGATAAGGAGCGCTTGTATCTGACCCAAGATTAGAGGAACTGTTATTTATTAAATCTCCCGGATTACCTCCGAGCAGTGTAAAGAGGAGAACAATAATGATACTGCCGATTCCGCCTCCAATTACCGTCTTACCCCCCATGCCCATACCTCTACGATCCTCAACGTTTGAGCTTTGCCGTCTTCCTTTCCATTGCATATTTCTACCTCCAAAAATAATTGATAGGATAACTAATCAATTTACTAATTCCATAATGTTATACCCATATAACCGAGAATTAAAAGTGTGTTATTTTTGGAAAGTGGTTTTTGGAATGTGAGGTGACACTTCTTGAGGGCTATCGGCATCCGTATCCGCAAATTGTAATGAAAAGATATTAAAGAGGCACTGGAAAATACCCTTCTATTATTTTTCTAAAACGTGAAAAGCTTTGAATACATTACTAAAAGAAATCCCTTCTAGCATAGAGGGGATTTCTTTTTTGTATAAATATGTCTTAAGGCAATAGAACTGAATCAATTACATGGATGACACCATTTGATGCATCTATATCAGGCTTAATAACGTTTGCGTTATTAACCTTAACAGGATTCAGCGTGATCGTAACGTCCTTTTGGGCAAGGGTTTTTGCTTTCATCCCATTTTTTAGGTCTGAGGACATTACTTTACCAGACAAGACATGATACAAAAGAATATTCTTCAAGTCTGGTCTGGCCAATAGTTCATCTGCTGTAATTCCCAGTTCCTTCAAATGAATGGGAGTAAAGTGTGCTTTTAATCTTAGAAAACAAATAAAAGCTACCCGAATATTCGAGTAGCCCGTTAGATAAATTTCAAAACAAACAAATTACAAAGGGAATAGGTAACCTGTTTATCACTTAAATTTGATTGGCGGGACTGCGTGGGAATCGAACCCACCAGACCTGGCACGCAGGTCTCAAGCAGTTTTGAAGACTGTACGTTCTTTTTTCCGCTTAATCAATTCGTCCAATCAGCGTTACATCAACGTTCAATCATCGCCTTAAACAGTTTTCCATCAATTATCGTTACAGTTTTCGTTCGTCCTATACGGTTATATAATAGCTAACGGTAATCAAGATTGTCAATTTCTACGTACCAATTTATGGTCATAAATAACACAAAAGAGTAGGCGCTAAACCCACTCTAGGAAACTCGGAGATCTTAATAATCCTGCCTTCGTTAAATTACGGAATTTCACACGACACTTTACTGGTTCAATAAAAGCAATATCATCCTCTTCCCGATTCACTGGCTTCCCGTAAACATTCTTTCGATTCAACGAACCAACACCTAGTTCCATTACGCCAGAATAACTTCCATCTTCGAATGCCAACAGCAAACCGAAATCCTTTGGCTGCTTTCGATACCCAACGACAAATACATCGGTATACTGATAGTTAATAACCTTCAACCACGATTGTGAACGTTTGCCCACTTCATACCGAGAATCTTTACGTTTTAAGACGATGCCTTCGAGTTCTTGCACTTTTATAGCGTCAAAATAATCTTCACCCTGACCCTCAATGAACTGCGACTTAGAAATCAACGTATTATCCTCAGGCACTATTTCTACAAGCACTTCTTTACGTTCAAGTAATGGTAAGTTTGTGATCCGTTCACCTTTATGCTGAATCACGTCAAAAGCCACGAAGGTTATCGGTGACTTGTCTCTAGAACTCATAAACCGACTCATTACTGCTTCAAAGTCAGGCTTACCGTTGTTGTCACTTACAATTAGCTCACCATCAAGTACTTTATCTGGTGGAATATCTATGTTGTGAAGTTCAGGGAATATCGATGTGATTTCGTTATTGTGTCGTGAATACAAACGGACTTTTCCCGCATTATCAACTGAATATATTAAACGAATTCCGTCAAGTTTTAGTTCCGTAATGTAATCTTCTGAATTAAACGGTTCTTCTTTTTTATGCAATAGCATTGGCGATATAAACATATAAACACCTCGTATAGTATTCTATCAGATTATAAAATGGAAACTACAGGGCGAAAGTTTAAGAAATTAACCAGGAGAGTGATTTATTTTATCCTGGATTTTTTTTTCTAATTAAAAAAGTATCCTGGGTTCTAAAACTGACTCTCCTGGAGTATTCATTTAATGTATTCATTTTATTGGGAGGGGGTTTATTTATGTTCAATAAAGTAATTAATGATACTGTAGCACCTCTTAATCAATTCATTCGTCTTGGAGACTCATCTGATATGCAGTTAAAAGCTTTTATATGTAATAATTTGGGATACACTACTCTTCTTGTAAAACTACCCATGTATGATTTTTTCCGTATGTCAGACGTGGCAAATGAACGTGGAGTGAATGGTGAGGCAGTAGCCCAACGAAAATTAGATTCAAATCACACTTCAAATTTGGCTCGTTATATTTTGAAGGGTTTACTTGCAGCTTCTATAAATAAACGAAAACAAGAAGATATCCCAGTAACAGATGCACATATACAACTTCAAACAAAACTTGGTAGCCAACCTTACCTTTCTTTGCAACCAATAGTTGTTAACTTACGAACTGCTGGACGTAATGCTCAAAATTTACGGGGACAACAACTAGAGACAAATAACAATGAAGGTATAGGCGTTCGTTTATGGTTAGGTCAAAAGGATATTATGTGGGTTGTGGATGGTCAACATAGGCGGATGGCGATGAAATTGGTGATTGACTTTTTAGAAGAAGTCAGACGTGACCAGAAATATCCTACAAAAAAGCAATCCTTATTCCCACATGGTCGTGATGACAGAACTGTACCAGAAGACGAGTTAAATGTTTGGCTAGATTGTTATGATATTACCAGATCACTTTGCACGGTTACCGTCGAAATGCACCTTGGATTGGACATCCTAGAGGAGCGTCAATTGTTTCACGACCTTAACAATTTGGGAAAAAAGGTAGAAAAAAGTTTGGCCTTAGAGTTCGACAGCTCCAATCCTATAAATGCTTTTATAAAAAACAAACTATTGGATACAGGGTTAATAAAAATTTCTCCAGGAGATAAAGTAGATTGGGATGACGATGATGGTTCATTAACAAGAAAAGATGTTGTAGCAATCAACGCCCATCTTATAATTAATAAAACTAACATTAATAGCGCTACTCCATCAGAAGTAGTTTCACGTTTAGGAATTGCAAAACGTTTTTGGGAGGCTGTCACTCAAATACAGGGTTTTGGTGAAGAAAACGCAAAGAGAAAGACAGTTGCTGCACAACCAGTCGTTTTAAAAGCACTAGCAAAGCTAACATATGATTTTGCATTTGGCCGTTCCCATAATGAAAATTTGCTTACCTTATTACTCGATGGTATAACGAACATCGACTTTAGCCATGACAATCCAATTTGGCGTTACTATCAATTAAGTAATGAACAAATAAAGGATTATCAATTGGAACTTTTAAAAGATTATCTTCCAGACAATTCTACTGGTAATCGAGACATTGGATTCTACGATGAAAAAACAGGATGGATGCGCTTTGGAAGCAAGCATAACGATATTTTCCCAATCATTGGTGACATGATCCGTTGGACACTTGAATTACCTAACCGTCATTAATCTTAGGACAATGTCTATCTTATATGGTAGGCATTTTTCCATTTGTTCACAATTTTGTCGAAACGGCTTAAGTCGAATTTGTCGAAGCCTTCTTTAAAGAGAGGAGGTGCATAAATGGCAAAGTTAATTACTGTCAATAGAGCAAAAGCCGAAATTAAACAATTGAAGTATTTTGTCGATTTAGTCGAGATCTATGAAGCAGACACTAACAATCAGTAAGGAATATGCTATCACGAATAGTATTTTTTGTCGTGACGAAAAGGTCGAATATTGACAGGGAATACCTAACAGGCGTTATAAAAAGTAGGGGGTCAGATGAACTACATAAATTGATGCGTTCGGGGTATATGTTAAAAACAAAACCAAACAGGCACTGATAATGTAAGTATCCTTCGGGGTGCTTTTTTAATACCTAAAAAATTCAAGTAAAAAAAGGGAGATTGTTATCTCCCCCACTTTTTCGGACAATATTTCCTTCAGTAATTCTACTAATGCCCTTTCTTCGTTTGGTCGTTAGTTCCGAGTTCAACTTGGAAGCTTTCGATAAGACGGCATGGACCATTTGTTTTAAAATCGTATCAATTGTTAAAGTAACTTTGCCATGTTTAATAAAATGGTCAAAACGAAAACTATACTTTATTTAAATTTGGTGCTTTATTTTATTACCTACTACGATTTTGACAAAAATCAAAAAAATCTTAATTTTTCATAGTAGTATTACAAAATGGGTGAGATAGTTGTCCATTATCTAATGTACCCATTCCACCATCTTGTTTCCTAACAATATGATCAATTGTAATGGCATTTGCATGTATATAACCATTACACAACTTACATTTTAGTGCTTTTTCAAGTGCTTCCTTCATGAAGATAGCTGATTTAGTTTGACTTGAGAATTTGCTGGCGAAAATTATTTGATCGGAACTATTAATAGATGTTAAATAATTAAATTCTTTACTTTGAAGTATTTCATCAACTACCTTTTCTTTATCTTTCCCTTCAGACAAATTGAGAATAATATTTAAGTAAAAATCTTTTATGAACGGATAAGCTCTTAATGCACTTCTGTGCCTACGAACAATTTGTTGGATTAAATAGTCATGCTCTAGAATAATCTCCTCAAATGTTTCACGTACATTAGTGAATTGATTATATGAGGATTTCTTATTATTTTCAAACTCTAAGATAAGTGCAGTAATTGCATAAAAAGAAGCAATTTTATGTCTGCCTGTTTGCGAATAAAGATAAACAGCAGGGTGTAAGCCAAGTGATCCTGGATGTGTACTATTTATTCTTCTAGCAATTTTTCTGCAATTGTTTAAGAATTTAATAGTATAATTTCCATCAGTATCATCTTCAAGTTCATCGTGAGTTATATCATCTACCTTAGGCTTTACTCCATTTACAATATTAACGAAATCCAATACTAGTGGTAAAGTTTGAGATGCATATATACTACCACCGATTGGCAAATCGAGAGTCTTGATCGGATTTTTCAAATGTGGAGTGAACAATATGTCATGTATCTCTTTTGCGAGTTCCTGAATTTCTAATTGCTTAATTTCACTAAACCTGGACCAATATTTGTGGCCCTTACCACTTCTAATTACAGCCCTTGCTGCAAGACCGTTGGGTTTTTTTCTTGATTTTAATAGACGCATTTCTGTAGGATCAATTGGAGCTGCATGCTGGTTTATCTTAAAGAATGAGGTCTCAGCAGTGGACGAGTCTCCTTCTACCCATTGAAGTTGTATTGCTAAAGCACCTAAGCTTTTTGCCCTTTGAGCAATTTTAGCATCTACCTTTTCAGGTGATTTAATTGCTAATTGATAATCTAGGAAAGATCCGATTTTCTTTTTAACTGTAGCTCTCGTTTTTTCGGCAATCTCAATTTGTTCATCAGGAATTTTGCCATCATAGAATTGCTTAGAAATTAAACCATCTCCATAGTCATCGTTTATCCATGCTGCTAATGCGCTAATTCGATGCGATCCATCTATTACAAAGGTAAAGCTACTTGCACTTCTCCAAAGAATAAGTGCTGGAATAAGCTCGCCATCTAGAAAACTTTCAATTAAATTACATATTGTATCTGGATCCCACTCATTTGTTTCTCTTTGAAAATCAGGTTTTCTAACAGCTGAGAAGAAAAATGCGTCTTCTTTTAAGTCAGTTATTGACAATGTTGAAGTATTTTTACCAATGCTTTTGTGATTATCCTCTACTTCGAAATCTTCTCTAGGTATCAGTGCATCTAAATTAACTTTTTTTGACATTTGTCATTACCTCTTATTTTGAATTTACCTAATATTAACACTTATTTGGGAATTTTTGCACCTTTTTAATTGTTTCGTTTATTAAAGAGTCCAAAACTCGCCTTGTTTAACGACTATGTTTAATTAATATAGTCATTTGGAATTACATCACTGAGATTTCCGAATCTAAAAAAATTTTAAAAACGGTTTTTGCATTGGGGAACGATTGATTTTTGCATGAAGGGATGACACAGGTCTAAATAAACTTAGAGCGATTAGAAACATCAAACTTACGCAATCTCATCAAGTTTCGAGATTTTATGTACAAATTCGTTAATCATCAGGCGTAGTGCTGGATCAATACGCATCTTCCTCTTGCAAAGGGGTTGTCCCCTTCTTCATATCCATAATGGACATAATACATTTACAAACAAAAAACGAACCATCTATAGGCCCTCTTTTCACTATTAAAGAGGAAAGTAAATAGATTTCTATATTAAATTACATCTAATTTCCAACCGAAAGTTTTCACAAAGATGTTTTCCTTTTTAGCTGCAGCCATTTCCTCTTCAAAATACGGCAGTATACCTGGGCAAACAATCAACCCTTTAATATTCGTGTAACCAAGTTCATCTCTGCATAACTTCATATAATGTTTTATTTGTTGTTTTACCTCACGCCCTATCTTATCTTTTTTAATTTCAACTACAACCACATCATCATTCATTGGATTAAGTAAC
Source organism: Bacillus sp. SORGH_AS_0510 (assembly GCF_030818775.1). NCBI lineage: Bacteria > Bacillati > Bacillota > Bacilli > Caryophanales > Bacillaceae > Bacillus > Bacillus sp. SORGH_AS_0510. The sequence continues at coordinate 3,369,065 of NZ_JAUTAU010000001.1, forward strand.
AGAAGATCTAATCTTGAATCATCGAAAAATATATATTGCTGCTTTAATAGTTTAAGACCTTTACCTAATATTTCAGGATTACTTGCTATAAATTTCTCTATGTCTCTTTCAAGCACCTGAAAAACTTCCTCGGTTGATAACAGCTTATTCGATAACCGCCCACTCTTTTCATTGTCTCTGATTAAATCTAAAAATAGCTTTATATCGTTATCATTTAACACCTTCCATGTTCTTAGAGCAGAAGATAATGCTGCTAAAGGCGTTTGATTTGGATTAAGGTTAGATGGTCTAGAAAGTTGTTTTAATAAGTGTTCATTCAATTCAAGAGGTACGTCTAATACTTTAGAACGAATTGGGTTTCCAAAAACAACACATTCATTATTTTCCAGTTGATTTCTATTCTTCAAAAGATGATGGTTGTTATATTTATCCCTAAACAACGGGTCATCTATTATTTCCTTCACAAGGTGTACTTCTTCTACAAAATAATAAGCCGTTATATACCTTTTATCGTAAATAGTCTTGTGAAAAAATAAATAATCCCCTTTATTTAAACCTAATAGCTTTTCCCCATTTATTTTTAAATCACCATACGTAAACTCCTTTAACATCGGGTCCTCATGCCCATTATTTTTTTCTGGATCAACGTAGCCAATCAAATAGCTTGCCATATCTCTACACCCCTAATATTGGTAATTGTACTTTAAATATAACAAAAAATTATTATCCAATTGTAGTTAATTCTATATTTAAAAATATTCCTAGCGTAAAAAACTTTTAAGGTTGAAGTGTAGTCTCTTTTTCTATAAAAAACTATATAATAGGAACCCTAACTCAGGTAAAATTAAGTAGAAGCTTCACGTTCATGAGGGGGGTTAAAATTGAAGGATAAAGTCGTTCAGGGGATACGCCGTCAACAATGTTTAGGGATCAAATATAAGAATGAATATAGAGAAGTTGAACCATTCTTTCTCATTAGATATGACAGGAAATTATATATGGTGGGATATTGCCGATTAAGGAGTGATTGGCGTACATTTCGAATATCTAGGATGGAGAAATGCTATGTTTTACAGCAACCAATTGTTCAAAGCAAAAAACCGTTAAAGGATCTGCCCCTTGAACGCTTCGAACATAGAGAGTCTATTCAGATAATAGAGGAAGTTGGTGTTAATCAAAAACAGAAAGCAGTAGAACAAGGATACCCTAAAAAGATTAAATTTACGAAAGCAAATCGGGAACGATTATGCAGAAGTCCACTGGAAGAACTTGTGTTTAAGGAACTAGAAAATGATAGCCGAGTAATTTCTTTTGACATTGAACCAATAAAAATACCTTATCTGTTTAAAGGAAAACATAGAAATTATATTCCGGATGTGCTTATAGAATATAGGGGCGGCAAAAGAGTGTTGATGGAAATTAAATTATCAGGTGATATTCAAGCGCCTATGAATCAAGCAAAATTCCGAGCGGCAAAAGAATATGCCAAAGAACATGGGATGACTTTTACAATAAGGGGGCTAGAAGGGAAATCAAAAAAACAGAAAGAATGGAATGATTTAGATTGGGAGATTACAAAAATCAAAGAGAAAAAGACATCTTCATTCAACACAACATGCTCAACTCCTCCTTCAAAAACCACCAATACATCACCGTTAATTACAGATATACCTACTTCTCCTTCAGTAGAATCTAATAATAGGAATTGGTGGAAGTGGATCATTGGTTTATTGGCCGTTATTTGGATTTTACAGGATGTCTTAAAATGAACCATACTTCGCACGTCTTGATTAATAAATAGTACACTGTATTCATCTACTGTGTTTTATCAAAATACTATCACAAGGGAAGCGATCTATCATAAGTTGTAAAAACAGAAGTCAAAATGATTCATTTCCGATATAGCCCTTGCCAAAATTGGAGGGGCTTTTTTGTGTAACAACCCATCAGCTGCTCCTTATGTTTCTGTAATTAATTAAAAATTATTTGCCAATATTGAAAGACGACCTATTATCGTCATAATATAGAGATTTATGGGTTTTAAATTTTCATTCCCATGTATGTGTTACACCAGGCATAGTGCATATATAGGTGTGCGTTTTCTCTTGCAAAGGGGTGGCTCCCCACGATAAAAGAAAAGCGAACCATCTATAGGCTCGCCTGTTGATTCTGTTTATACTCATTGATTATTTAAATCTTGTGGAAGTACATAGTGATTATATACTTTTTCTACCCAATCAAAAAATTCATCATTCATTCTATCGCCTTTTGCCATATTGCAATACTTGCAGCAGGGTACTACATTTCCGTTAACATAACCTTTGGAACTATCAATTCTATCTATTCCATTGTGATACAAAACGAAGTCAGTCCTTACATCTTTAACTTTCTTTTTTTTATAATCCTTATCATAAGTAACATTGCTTTTACTGAGACCACAGTAATAACAAGGCTCCATTATCAATTTTGAAAAGCATATTTGAGAAATGATTTGATCTAGGAATTTCTTCTTCCTATTTCGGATTTTCAACTTATTATATAGGTATCTAATTAACAAAGTTTCTCTGTCTTCTTGTAAATTAGTATGCTTGCCTTCAAGTTTGTAACACCCACAAGATAAAGTTCTATAACCTTTTTTTCTCAGTAAATCATATCCTCTTACAACATGTCCCTTAGTTCCACAAGAACAATCACATATCCAATATATTGAACCTTTTTTGTCGGTTTTTTCAGACTTTTTTACCACGGTTAGCCTTTCAAAAGTTTGTCCAATTAAATTTTGTTTCCTCTCTTCCCTAAGACATCCACACGATTTTTTTCCTTTACCATCAATTCTGAGTAAGTCCGAACCCCTGACTATAATACCTTTTTTGCCACAAGAACAATTACATTCCCACAGTGACTCTTTCTTTTTAGAAGTACTCTCGGCTTTTTTTATGACAGTAAGCCTTGTAAAAGTTTGTCCTAATAAATTTTTTTTCCTCTCTTCCCTAAGACACCCGCAAGATTTAATTGCACCATTTCTCAAATAATATCCACTTACAATCTTACCTTTTGTACCACATTTACAATTACACTCCCAAAAACTTTCTCGACTATCATTCTTACCTTCCGAACGTTTAAAAACTGTTAATCTTCCAAATGTTTTCCCTGTTAAGTCAATTAAATTAGACATTATTTTTCCTCCCTTCTTTGAGATGTAATTCGTATATTCTTTTTATTAGTCCCTTAAAATCATCTTCGCTCAATGTACTCTTCGCCATATTACAATGCTTACAAGCAGGTACCACATTAACCGCTCTATAACCTAATTTACTATCTACCCTATCCAAACCATTGTAATGAAAAACAAAGTCCGAACCTGAACTTCTATCGGTTATATAACTATCGGGTAAGGCATTACAATAAAAACAGTTATTTATGATAAGTTGACAGAACATATCAAATGGTAAAAGGTTATCAATAGAATCCTCCAATGTGTTTATATGCCTTGCACGTACTTTTTCGTAAAGCCTCATACTTAAGGTTGTTTTTCGGTCATGCTTAAATCCTGCGAGTTCCTTTACAAGACATCCACATGAATTTGTAGGTTTCTTTTTATCTACTAAACTCTGTTTAAGTATTGATTTAGTTACACCGCATGAACATTTACATATATAGTAGGGCTTTTTTCTTTCTCTGCTTTTTTCAATATCCTTACCAATTACAGCTAATCTACCAAAAGTTTGTCCTTTTTTTAAAGGTTTAATTTCTTTCGACATTACAATCACCAACATTTCCCAAAATTCATAAATATAATACCATAAAAATTTCCATTAAAGGCCATGGTTTACTAGATGGAATGAATAACTCCAACTTCATTTTGTACAACATTAGGCGTAGTGCATATTCAAAATAAGCGCCTTTCATGAAGAGTTGACTTAGGACCGCTTTCGGATAACCGATGCTGAACATACTTATCAAACTTAACGCCCTTACTTTTTGGTATCGCAAATTCAAGATTTTCGCTTAAATGTTTGCATTGCACTAGGCGTATGACTATTTACTGGATGGGCTTCTCTTGTTAAGGGGTGGCAGGTGGCGATGGTGCTATTGTATTCTTTTCCTCTAACCCAACTTTTTTATAGACCTCATAACATAAAGTTGTTCCACTTCGGCGCAGCCATATAGAGGGAGCGGAATGTCTCTACCTTTGTATGTATGTTTTACTTCTATTAGTTTCATAACTTTTAAGTATTGACACCAGTTTCTGGAAACAGTATTATCAAGGTATCAAGCGGTGTCATAACTTAGAGTCATAAATTCAGGAGGACAAATGATGAAATACGGTTACGCACGGGTAAGCACAGTACAACAGGACCTGGAGGCACAATTAAACGCACTGAGAAATGAAGGATGCGATGTTATCTATTCGGAAAAGTTTACGGGAACGAAAGCAGACAGACCGAAATTTCAAGAGGTACTTTCAAAACTAGTAGAAGGCGACACATTGGTAGTAACGAAATTAGACCGCTTCGCACGATCTACAGTGGATGCAATCAACACAGTAAAGGTACTATTTGAACGAGGAGTTAAGGTTCATGTCCTGAATATGGGGTTAGTGGAAGACACGCCAACAGGTAAGCTGATACTTACGATTATGAGCGGTTTTGCTGAGTTTGAACGTGATATGATTGTAGAGCGGACACAAGAAGGTAAGGCAATAGCCAAGCAGCGTGAAGACTTCCGAGAAGGTCGACCTAATAAATTTACCAAGAAGCAAATCGCCCATGCTTTAAGGCTATTAGAAACGCATTCATACAAGCAAGTGGAAGATTTAACTGGTATCTCTAAGAGTACGTTGATACGTGCTAAAAAGAAGTTACAGTAGACACCTTACCAAAATGGTAAGGATTTTTCGTTTTAAATCTTAATCCAGGGTAAACTTGGTTCATGAAGATAATTGACTGGTAGGTCTTTTATATGATTTGTATAATTATAATGAGAAAGAGGTGTAATATGGAAAATTGTTTACTAATAAAAGAAGAATTAAATAGTCTAGATAAGGAAAAAAGAGATATTTTCCTTCAATACTTTACTAAAAGTTTAGAAGAATTTACCACAGATTGGCAGTACAGTGGGGAATTTACGGAAGATGAATCTAAAGAAGAATATTATATCGGTTGTGACCAGACTACATTTAAATTAAATGAAAATTCTAAACCAGCCACACTTAAATTTAATTCTATTTGGAAGAAAGGTACTGTAGAATCAATTGAGGCTTTTTGCGATGACAATTCTATTAACTGGGTTGATTTTTTAAAAAACAAAGTAACACAATCTTTAGCATCTGCCTTCGGTCAAAAGGTTGAGAGTTTCTTCTTTAGAAAAAAATATTATTACATAGGAAATAAATTAGATGGAGATTATTTTATACAAAATTGGAGAATCTCTCCTGCTACCTCTGTTTCCAATTTTTATTCTGAAAGTGTACTCTATTTTGATATGAAAGTTGAAGGTATAAACACTCAACATGCTTATTCTATCTACGATCGTTTTAGCAAAGAAATAATGGCGCTTTTGTCAGTAATTCTTAATAAAGGTATTTACGAAGGCAAGTTTGATTTTAGATGGGCAGGCAAGGAAGGTGAGTCCTCAATATTACTACAATTAGGTTACAGAGACGAAACTATTTATCCAGAAGATATGCCTGCCAAGGACCGAGAAAAATTGGGAAAATTTATTGAACCTAAAGAAGTAACTGTTATTAGAGACATAAAAAGTAATCTATGCCCACCTAACAATATTAGGAAATTATTTCGAGCATATCATAATCTCGAATCTAGAGAAAAAGAAGCTTTTCTTAGCGCTTCAAGAATGTTTCAATTGGCTTTATCTCTAGGAAATCATATGACTACTGTAAATGTCTCTTATCAAATTGCTGCTTTGGACTCTTTATCAAAACTGATACGTGAAAATAATAAGAATAAAAATGCAATTTTATCACTTGTTAGGCAATATTGTCCCAAAGATGAAATAATAGTAGGTAAAATGTACGATAGTATTAGATCTGCTCACTTTCATCAAGGACATTTCAGTGAAAGGGATACTGGTGGTTTTAGCTATAAACCATTTATGGGACCAGATTATCTTTATGGACAAGAGGACTCTTTTCTTTTCAGTAAAATTACACGTAATGTTTTAATAAGTTGGTTAACCGATAGAATCTCTGATTAACCCTTACTTTATTAATGACCGTATAAGCTTACGGTCTTTTTTTAGTTAGATAAGTATGGGGAAGTAAGGGATAAATGCTTTAATACTACTATTAAAATAGTATATAACACTCTATGAAAACAGAAGTTATGTTAAGATGTCATATCATTATAGACAATAAATTAATATAATTTAAAGAAACCCTAATATAAATAACATTTTTCTATTTTGCTTCCCCTTAGATACACCCCTGGAGTTTTTCGAAAAGTGACAGTTTCCGCCACGTGTCATCAAGCGTTTTTTCATCAAATTGAATTCATCGCTGCGGATCATTACCCTTCAACAAGTTCGTACCCCTTCCTTTCAGGTCTGTACAGTCCGTTTGATTACTAATAGGACACCACAGTCCGTAGGGTTATCATTAATCGGTCTAGCCAGTCAGTTCGTACAAACACTTACCCCCCTGTGCAGTCCGAATGCTATGTAGTTCGTTTTTCGAATAATCTATCCACTTATATTACTTCGTCAACATAACGCCACAAACGTAATAACCTCGCTAACGCTCAGTTGAATCCTGCTTAGGCAGTCTTCACATTTAAACTAAGCCGTTTATTTAATTTGATGTGACTAAAGCTGATAAGCTTTGGTTACTTCACCGAGCCGTTAGGCGAAGGTTATTGATTATTACGTTTTTGGCGGATACCATAAATTCCGTTTACTAGAACTATAACTTCTTATTGTCTAAGATAAAGAAGTAATTTCAGAATAAAAGTGCCTCAAACCCATACTTACCAAGGTTCGAAGGTACTTTTCCTTAGTGTCAAAAAGGACACCTATTACGCCTTTTTACTGTCAAAAAAGACACCTATTTCTTATTTACCGTAAGGTGTTGAAGCGAACAACCCCCGTAAGGTATCGTCAGGCCTACCTTTCTTTCGATAGAATACATATGGATTTAAAGTGAAAATACGATCTCTTTTATCATCCTGGCGTATTGTTTCAGCAACAACGCCTATTTTCCGCAACTTATCTAATTGTTTGGACGTTTTCTTTTCATCCATACCGACCAATAACGCTATTTGGGTTTTATTCAGGAACTGAATATTCTCAGGTTCGGTAAACGGATCAGCACAGATCATATTCGTATCGTAATGTACAAATGGCAATAGCTTATACAGAAACCCTAATTCGGATGCAGATAACTCATGTATTAATTGCTTTATCATTGTAGTAAATAACTTGATGACTCTATTATGCTGCGGTTGTTGACGAAAATGAAAATAAGGATTTACGTAAAATCCCCCATTTTTCTCTATAATAATTCCGTAGTTAATCATTACTTTCCAAAACCTATTAAAGGTCGATTTGGATGTACTAACTGCTTTTGGCATTTCGTTTCTAGTGAGTTTTAACTTTCCTGTTCCGTATTCCATATAACATTGAAGAATCATAAGGTAACCACAATGAACAGTGGAGACATTGGAAATAATGAATTTAATGGTATCCATGTCTGCAAACGAAAAATGGCGGTTATCCTTGTTAATAATTTGTTTAAATGCTTCATCAGAAGCTCTAGCTCGTAGGTAATACTCACCCATATCAAAGTATTCTCCTGTACTTACATCTACAAGTTTTCTGTTTTCAGTTGCCATTTATTTAGCCTCTTTCCATACTGTTTTCGTATTTAATATAAATAGACGGCACTCCCTTGCTCTGCAAACTAATGGAGAACCGCCTATAAAACTAGCAAAACTATTCAATTATCCTATTGATTATAATCTTGATAGGTGTGTTGTCTTTATTATTCCCTGCTTCTTCATGTATGGCTCGATTCCTATAGTGAAACACCTTGTCTTCATTCGAAAAATCAGCGGTCATTTCCATGTCCTTAAGTCGGCTTTTCAGGGTAGTCTTTTTTATTCCGAAACGTCTAGTAATCATATCAATTGGAACTCCATTTTGATGCATAAAGCGTATCTCTAGGTAATCAATAGCAGCGTACTCCCAAGGTTGTCGAAATCGCTCTATTTTGTCATTATTGTTTTCCAGGGGAGTTCCCACTTCCAAATGATCGACATTAACGCAGTACGGTTTATCGCATTTGTGCCGAACCACTTCGCCAGGTTCTAGCGGACGTTTCTTCAATTCAAAGGAGGCTCTATGGGAACGGTATAATTTCCCGTTCATTCGGAACTGACCATATCCTTCCTTGGACTTATATCCATTCCCAAACGTGACACCCATGTTCGTCTTCAGTCCACTTTTCGTCAAAACGTTGTAAAACCGTTGGCTTCCATTTCGTAACTCCCTTTAGTGCCTTTGTAATCTGCTCAACAGTTACACCGAATTCCTTGGCTAATTGCTTATATGAACATTTAGTGGTGGTATATCGGTTTCTAATCTGTTGAATTTTATCATCGGTTAATTTATTATTTCTTCTAAGTCCTTTTTCTTCATTTTTCATCCTTATTACTTTTTTAAATTCCATTTTTATCACTCCATGGTCGTTATTTTGTAGTTTTTTAACACTTTGAGTTCAAAAGAAATTGGTTTTTCCGCAATCTCGTTTCCAACAAACTCAATATCGATTAGAACTGCATCAGTAATTCCCACAGCCCGTTTAAAGTTCTTCGCAAAATTACGTGTAATAGGTTTTGTTTTCTTCTCAACCGCTGACACTAGGCTTTTACTTACACCCATCCGATCGGCAAGTTCACCCTGGGACATCCCCCAGATACGCTCTTACAACCCTAATTGTTGTTGCTGTTACCATACTAAAACCTCCCTTCTTGTCTATAGAATAATCCGACCACTTTTACGAAAAGTATCGCCTGTACAGAAAAATTATTTCTAATTTAATCCCTACACCCCGTTTATCCGACCCCTAGGAGCAACCGTTTCGGTTTTTATGAAAAAAATATAAAAAAACGCAACCTAATTGGCTGCGCTTTTGAAAGTTCTATTTAAATTCATTTATTTCAATCTCCTAATGTTTCCATTCTATAGTTATCCATGATTAACATCATCTGCTGACGAAAATGCTCTTCAGGTGATAACTTATGAAATTGCTCTTCCATTAGAACCATTGTCGCTAATTTATTTGAATTATTTTCATCCAAAAAATAATTTTCAATAACGTTTACTAGGCGGACATAATCTTTTTGCGGGATTCGTTTTATAAGCTGGATAAGATAATTTTCATTTATTTCTATTACACCTTTTTGCTCTTTCCTAACAAGTTCTCTTTTTTCTAATTGATTATAAGAATTAATGATTTGCCGCCTAGTGAAGTGGTCCTTGAAGTTCTTAATAATCAGGTTTGAATCAAACCAATATTTACAGTATAATTATTTCTTATATTTTTCCAAATCATTCTTGCGGCTACTGAAGTCCTTTTATCTACCAAATTTTCTTCACTCACTACCATATAGTACATTTTCTTTCACCACCTATTTTTTCCTATCTTATAAAATAAAAGCACGTACACACAACGTCCACATAATGTTTACAAAATTTGTGCAACGTATTAGCAAGTTAATGGAGATGTGGTGTAGTTTAGTGAATGAATTATTAGAGGCGAAGTTAACCATTGCTCGTATTAAAGTTCAGCTACTTGATTTGACTGGCGAGTTGATTGCAAATGATTTATCTGACAACGGAGTACGCTATTCAGCGAATGCTAAAAGTAGTGGAATACATCGATGAATATGACGTGAAGGTTAGCGATATAGAAGCGTAAAGCCCCGGTCATGTACCGAGGCCCTTTTTTATCAAATTATCACATTTAGTTGTGGGTACAGTAATGACTACATCACCAAATTTCCCTTAAGAAGAAATTACTCCTGGCTGTTAAGAACTAACTAAACTATTAATCTATACCGTTTTTCTATTACTTATAATTCGTTCTTTTAATTGTCCAATCGTCAAATACTCGCCATTTTCTTTAAGATGTAGCATTGCATGGCAGTTCGGACAAACAGGGATTAAATCGTTTATTGGATCTACAATATAGCCCTGTTGTATTTCGTGCAAAGGTATTATGTGGTGGACATGGATAAAATCTTTTCCTACTGCTCCATATGTATCCTCAAAATTCAGATCACAAATTTGACATTGGACACCGTAATGATCCATACATCGCTTGCGAGCAATAGGATTGCGTTCATATCTATTGACCATAACAGTTTTGCGCATACCTTCTTCTAAATTATCAGGGACTTCATCTGGATAATAACCTTCTGTTAGATCCTTTTCAAAGAACGGCATGATATATTCCCTAAGTTCCCCATTAAGTTTCATCGGACCTTGGACATTCGCTTTCAAACCATGTTCACGTAATTTAGCGAGAGATAGCTCAGGATTATCCACCTTTTCCAGAAAACGAAAACGAGTCCATTTTCCTCCTTTGGATTCCTCAAATTTCTTTAAATCCTTCCAAAACATTTTATTATTCTTAACCTCATTAGGTGGTACTAACCCTTGTATAATTTCAACTTTAAAACAGACTTGTTGAATATTTCCTGAAACATATATAAATAAAATATCACCATTTTCAAAATTCCGAGATCGTTTCCATTCTAAAGTTTCACATTCACTATACGCCCTGGCTAAATCAAATTCTTCTGGATTATTTGATATTAACCAAATACGACGAGCATTTTCATGGTCACTTTCTTCAAGTACTTGACGACGCTTGGCGGCAACTTCTTCAGGTGCAACAAAACGATATTCGTCACCATTAAAATTATAAGGAATGCTATAAACATAGCCACGTTCAATCGAATCGTAGAGCTTATATTTACTTGTATTCAGATGCTCCTCTAAGGATCTTGCAGATTCTTGAATATTTGTTGCTTCAAATAACAGTTTATCATTTTTGATAATTGTAATTGGGCATGCCATATAATTGCCTCCATTAGATATAAATGATTTATAACCTTTATTTTACACTATTGAAGTGCCCTTAACATTTAGGGAACCTGGTTCAGTAGTTTAAAATGTGTTGGAAACATATATCGCCTATTCAACAACAATCACTCCTACTACATCCTCAAATGCAATCCTTTCAAAATCTCCTGGCCATACCTCAACACGAAGCTGCATTGTAATCAGATCAACGCAATGGATTCGACCAGTTATCTCGTGTGTAATTCCGTCATCCCATATCGTCAGCTTTACCGCAAGACGGTATTCCATCGTATAACATATTCGTTGGTCGAATTCGTCGATTTCGTAAGTATCGGCTTTTTAATCCGCTCATCATCTTTCCATACATCACGCAGCGCTTTAATAAGTTCTGGCATTCCAAAGGCGAACCGCCACTTCTTTTTACCACGGTCACGAATCGCCAAATTAATCACCTCATACTTATTATAACGAACAAACGTTCCTTGTGTATACAAAATAAAAAGGGATCCTTATAGATCCGCTTCTAATTTTTTCTTTAATATAAGCACCCGTTATTAAACAAGGCAGTGCTTGCAATTTGTTTGCTCTATCTTTTAAATAAGGTAATAACTTTATTCTTCTATCATTCTAACAAAACTTCGTAATCTTCTTTGTACATCCATTTGAAACCATAGGCTGTTTTTGTTATACCTCTACAACATGCAGAAATGTTGAAATAGTCTTTTCCAATTTCGTTAGCAGCTTCTTTCATACTTGAATATTCATTGATGAAATTACCTTTTAAATCTAATTGAACGATGCTTTTTTTTCCACTATATTTTACTTCAAGTATTGGCATATTATTTTTGGTGCATGCCTCATATTTTTCTTTGTACATCCATATGAAGCCATGAGCTGATTGTGTTAAACCTGTACAACATGCAGAAATTAACTTCATGTTTATTCCGAGTTCATCGGCAGCCTCGGTCATGCTAGTCCAATTTCTGATAATTTTTCCTTTTAAATTACACTGCACGATTTCTCGTTTATTTCCAACAGCATCATAATCACACCAACCTAATTCGTTTCCTTGTGCTAAATAATTAATAATTGTTGATCTACTCATCTTCATAATTTTACATATTTTTGTAGTTGATTTAATTCCCTGTTGCCATAAATCACAAGCGGTTTTTACTAAATTATGGCAAGCAGTTTCATGACATTTCAACCAATCAATGTGTTCGAGATCGAATAGGCTTGCTAAACAACTGGAAAGGATGCTGTTTTTGATATGTTTCATTGTTGACTCACTACAATCTAATGGTACATAAATTTCAATCCCATTTTCTATGGCAATTGTTTGTTTTAATTTGTCGTTTTCTTGTTCTTCCTTTAATGTCTTACTACGCAAAGAACTTTTTGATCTTCTCGTTTCTTTATAGTGTTGTTCACCATGAGGTTCAATAATCATTTTCAGAAAAGGGATATGGAAATCGTATCTTTTATCTCCATTTAATTTTGGATTTTCATGTGATACATTTTTGGACCAATCGAATGTTTTTTGAGTTTCAAAATCAATATTTAATTGAGTCAACAACTCAAAGACGAATTTTTCAGGATAACTCACCCCATCTGTACATGTTGAGCATGATATCCGTCCTCGGCTAACTACTTTATTGACAGCCATACTTTTTTCACGACCACATTGTTCGCATATAAAAACCTCATACTTATCACTTCCAGCAGAGATTTCATAACCTCGTTCTTCATCTTTTAACCATTCTGCGAAGTGAGGATGCGTCGTCCATAAATCATTGAATCCTTTTAAAATACTTTGCCCTGAACAATAAGTACAGTTACTTTTTCTATTGGTTCTCTTTGCAGGGCTCATAGTATATTCGTGTTTATATTTAGGACATATCCAAAGATATTCGTCAGCAGATGCTCGTGATATATTATTTGGCGTTTTAGGGTTTTTATCACTAAATTCGGTTAACAAATATTCCATTGCATTGTTTAACGCATAATACTCTAATGAATTTTCATATGGAGGATTATCTTTTCTTGAAGAACCCGCTACAATAAGCCCACATTTCTTGCATCGATCTTTCCCATCATTATTTCTGTTGCGCATAATTTTATTGTGAGTTTGATTTGAAATTTGTATCTTGCAATCGTCACAAATCTTAGTTAATTTTACATTAGAACTTTTTGGCAAATCTTCAATTTTTACTACTATTTTTGTTCCTTTTGGTATGACCATTTTTCCTAATTTGTTTTTATATCTAGGTATCTCATAACTCAAATTTTCAAAATGCTTAACGATATTTCCAGTTAAAAAAATCTCAACTTCTGTTTCCAGTATGGCCAATCTTTTTTCTCCTTATCTTTACATATTTATGTTCTACTATTCTATTTTTTCGTTCGGTATCCTTATTGCCATTTCAACCACATAATCATTTTTTAGTTTAGTAGCAATCATTGCAATCCATCTATCAGTCATGGTTTCACACAATTTATTTTAATTATACAGCATACATTATTCCACAACTTTCGCAAATCTGCCACGTTAGTTTAAAAACGAACTAAATAAAAAAAACGCCACCAATTAAGGTGACGTAATATATGAAACTATTTAAATACGTAATTTAACGGGGAATGCACACTATGTTGATTTTGAATGTCCATATTCGTCATCTGCACATATCTCCGAACCATATTCATATGTGAGTGACCAAGAATCCTTTGCAAACTAAACGGATCCCCTCCGTTAAGTATATAGAATAAAGCTCCTGTATGCCTAAGGGTATGTGGGCTGACTCGCTTATTCGTAATTTTTGCAACCTGACCATATAAGCGTAAATTTTCTCGTACTGTCGCTTCACTAATTCGCTCGCCTTCATACGAAAGAAATACGTAATCATTGCCGAACTCTTCAGTTTCACGCAAATATTCGCTTAACAATTTGGCAGTCCGTGGAGAAATCGGCACAACACGACCAACACGTGTCTTCGTATCTGCTGCCTCCAAGCGAATTGACATAGTTTTTAAATCAATGTTTTGCCGTTTCATATCCACCAGTTCACATACCCGTACCATTGTATCGAGCAATACAAATGTGATTACCTTAGTACGAAAACCAACGTAATTATCATCGTCAATTGCAGCTATTAATCTCCGATACTCCTCAACTGTAAATGACTCAACAACATCAATAGGTGCCTTTATCGGCTTAAAACGTTTGTGAATAGGTTCGTTAATCCACATTTTATCCTCGAAAGCATATCGTAGAAATGACCGCATTGTTCTAACACGAATATTTACAGTATATGGCGAGTAATCCATTTCCTCTAACATAAAGGTGATCCAACCGAGGAAAAGCTCAGTCGTCATTTCATCAGTTGATAACTCACGGTTAATATAATCCTTAAAGTATCCGAAGTTATTATAGTGTTCGGCAATTGTCCGTTTTGCTAGACCTTCCCCCTTCTTAACGAGCATATACTCCTCGAACATTTGGGTGATGGTAAGTGAAACATCATCGTTGCTAACAATTCTCTTCCGTCTTGTTAAATTTTTACGCATAATAAAAAATCCCCTTTCAACAGTTTAAAATCTGCGTAAGAGGACGAACGAATAACTTTCACAGTTTCAAGCAACGTTCCAAACAGTCTTAACCGACAGTCTTTCACAGTCTTTCGTGAAACTGGGAGAAAACTGTGTAGTTGAACGGAATCAATCAACGCTAACATCACGCTATCAATCATCGTAAAAACAGCGTCATTATTAAATAGTTGGCGGGACTGCGTGGGAATCGAACCCACCAGACCTGGCACGCAGGTCTCAGGCAGTTTTGAAGACTGTGGAGGACACCAGTACCCCATTCAGCCCCACAAGTGAAAGTTGACATTATGTCGTTAGAATGACTAAACGGCTCTTATCCAGTTCCTATCATTTGTAATCATAATACAATGGAAAATAGTAATTATCAATAGAATGAGATTTTTTGTCACTTTTTTGACAATTCTCTATCTTTACGAGCAAAAATTCAGCTCTATCATTTTCTTCAAATAGGATCATTACTTGTCATCTAATCCAAAAAAAGTCTATAATAAGATGAAAAAATAGTTTTTGTAGGTGAATAGAATGCAGCAGTTGAGCGGTTGGTTTTTGTGGTTTATAATGTTCTGGGTCGTTTTTCTAGTAGGTTCATTCGCAATTGGCGGTTTTTTTATGTTCCGCAAGTTTCTGAAAAAGATGCCAAAAGAAGACGGTAGATCGGATATGGATTGGGAAGAACATTATGTAAATGAAACGCGTCACCTTTGGGGTGCTGAAGAAAAGGCTTTACTTGAAGATTTAGTCAGCCCTGTACCTGAGCTGTTCCGTGATGTAGCCCGTCATAAAATTGCTGGGAAAATTGGTGAACTGGCGTTGAATGAGAAAGTGGATAAGATTTCGGAAGAACTGGTCATTCGTGGGTATATCCAGGCTACACCGAAAAGAGATCATAAATTCTTACGGAAAAAGCTTTTTGAAAATAGAATTGACGTAACGCCATACGAGCATTTATTCTGAGCCGTTCACCTTTGAACGGTTTTTTATTTTCCAAAGGACTCTGATAATATTTTGAATAAATGACATTATCTGTTTGATAACAGGAGGAATAGGTATGACAAATAACGTAAAGCAGAGAAAGATTATTTTAGATTTAGCAGTTACTTTAGATGGTTTTATTGAAGGGAAAAATGGCGAAGTTGATTGGTGCATCATTGACTCTGAGATGGAGTTTAATCATTTTCTAAACCAAATTGATACTATTTTATATGGAAGAAAAAGCTACTGATTTATGGGGAAAATTCACTCCAGAAACTAAAGATAAAACTGAAATAGAATTCTGGGAATCAGTTCATAGTAAAGAAAAATATGTGTTTTCCAAAACACAAAAAAAGAGTGAGAAAAAAACAATATTTATTAATGATGATATTCATGAAGAAGTTTTAAAACTAAAGAAAAAGCCTGGCAAAGATATCTGGCTATATGGGGGAGCAAGCCTTATTACTACTTTTATCAATTTAGGACTTGTTGATGAATTTAGGTTATCTGTTCACCCTATCATTTTGGGAGAAGGAAAACCGTTGTTTATTGATATAAAACAGAGATTGAATTTAAAATTGGTCAATACTAGAACCTTCTCTTCTGGAGTTGTGCAACTAATTTATCATTGGAATGAAAATTAATAGTATCATAAAACAAAAAACACTGATCCACAACAGATCAGTGTTTTACTATTTTTTAATTTCTCTGTAACTCTTTATATAGTTTCATATAAGAACGATACATGGCGATCCGCCAAGGGACAATCATGCTGAAGGCGAGCAGGAAGAACATTCCGCTTAACTGACCGAAATCAATTGTGCTGCTTAAGATCGATTTTGCCACGAGGCGGACGACTAACAAGCCGACTAAGATAAACACAAATGCCTTGGAGCGTTTTAAATAAATATCGTTGTCACGAACCTCAAACTTGGAGGTTTTGATTAATAAGATAGAAAAAAGCATCCCGACGATAACGGCCTCTAAAATTTCCATTGGGGTTAAACGAAATTCAGGTACCACATACATCAAGGCCCCGCTGGACATGAAAACAGGCGGTAGAATAATCTTTTTTACATTTGCAGGTTTCTTTGCGGCTTTCATACGAACAAAAAGTACAAAAAGGCCCATAAAGACTGCACCGATTGAAGAAACAACAACGTAGTTCATTGGGTTCAATCTTCCTTTATCTAATTATTTACTTCCCCATTATAGCTTATATGACCGCGAATGAAAAAATATTTTCACTGTATCGGCATCCATTTTTGAACTACATTAGTGAAATTTTACTAATCTTAAAATCCAGTAAAGCCACCAAACATGCTTTGGAAGATAATAATAATTTTTGTCATCCAGTCAAAGAAAAGTACAATCCCCATGATGATCATAATGTATCCGCCGATTTTAACAATCTTGCCACTGTTCTTGCGAATCCATTGCATCTTTCCAACAAAGAACGATAAGATTAAGAACGGTATGGCAAACCCTAATGAATAGGCTGTCATGTATAAAACACCTGATCCAGGATTAGAGCCTGCAAGCAGAATAACTGATGATAAAATAGGTCCAGTACAAGGCGTCCATCCAGCGGCAAAGGCCATCCCAATTAGGACGGAACCAATAAATCCAGAAGGTCGATTTTTAAACTCTAACTTGCGATCTTTCATTAAAAATTCCGGTTTAATAATACCAACAATCATGAGTCCAAAGAATACAATAAATATTCCACCGAGCTGGCGAATTAAATCTTTGTACTCATAAAAGAAACGGCCAATAAAGGAAGTCCCGAAACCAATGGCTATGAAAATAGCCGAAAAACCTAAAAGGAAAAAGATCGTATGTAGAAGACTTCTCTTTTGAAGCATAGCATTTTCGGTTTTTAATTCACCAACAGACATGCCCGTGATATAAGACAAAAATGCAGGATAAAGCGGTAAACAGCATGGTGAGATAAAACTTAAAAATCCGGCACCAAGGGCTATAAATATATTTATATCCGTCATATTAACACTCCCACTATAGTCGATACCTCTTCATTCTAACAAATCTTTCAACCAAATGATAATGATTAAACGTGAATATTTTGTGTCTCAATAGCACCGTTCCAAGATTCATTCATATTTTCCAACTAACACCTAAAATGTTGGATATTTATTTACAAATCTCTTTGAAGTAATTTACATTATAGGTTATACTAGTAAAACAATGTCATTTTGGTAGACTTGTATCCAACTTACACTAAAACCAAAAACTAGGAGTTACTCCGGAAAGGACCTCGGCCGTGTTGAAACAGGAATTAATTGCCCTAATTGAAAAAAAGCGTGCTGAATTAATTCAAGTCGCAATAACAAACGGCTTGACTTCCTCCGCAGCAATTCGCTATAGTCAGGAACTTGATCATCTATTAAATGAATATAATAAAGTATATATAAAAAAAGTTCCATCATCGGCTTGTTAGAGACAAGCACTTAACTAAAAAATTGACTTCTTAAATAGAAAAGCCTGGCGCACGCCAGGCTTTTTCTATTAATTCACAACATCCTCCAGACGCTCCACTCCCCCATTTTGCAAGAGGAACATCTTGTGGTATAACCCACCCAAAGCCAACAGCTCTTGATGAGTCCCCCGTTCGACGATTTCCCCTTGATGAAGGACTAAGATTAAATCCGCATCCTGAATGGTGGATAACCGGTGGGCAATCGCGATCGTCGTCCGACCCTTTCGCATTTTCGCCAATGCCGTCTGAATCGCTTCTTCTGTTTCCGTATCAATATTGGCAGTAGCCTCATCGAGAACCAGTATTTTCGGATTGGCCGCAATCGTCCTTGCAAAGGCAATTAACTGGCGCTGGCCACTTGAAAAAGTAGAGCCTCTTTCCACTACTTTATGGTTGTATCCGTCATCTAGTTTTTCGATAAACGTATGCGCTTGAACAAATCGTGCTGCAGCTTCGACTTGTTCGTCTGTCATCCCTTCATTATGAAGACGAATATTATCCTTTACCGTTCCGTAAAACAGGAACGGATCCTGGAGTACAAGCCCCATCTTCTCTCTTAATTCAGGCTTCGTAAAATCACGAATAGATGCGCCGTCAATTAAAATCTCCCCACGTTCGAATTCATAGAATCGCATCATAAGATTAATAATAGAACTCTTTCCGCTTCCTGTGTGTCCGACAAGAGCAACCGTTTCCCCTGGATTAGCGGTAAAGGTGATATCCTTCAAAACATCCCGTTTTCCATCGTAGGAAAAACTAAGATTCCTAAACTCAATCCTTCCCTCATCAAGCGAAATTGTTTTTTCTTCCTTTTGTGAGGGAGCTAAATCTTCTTCATCTAATAGTTTAAATACACGCGAGCCCGCTACAATGGCTTGTTGATAGAGGGAGAGTCTCATCATCATTTGATTAACCGGCTCAAAGAATCGATCTAAATAATTGATAAATGCATAGATGACGCCGATTTCAACACTATGTTGAAAGGAAGTAATCCCGAAAAAGCTCAACACAAGAATTAAAGCAAAAGTATAAATAAGGTCAATTGCCGGTCTTAATAACAAGCCATCAATCTTGATATTTTTCATCCCTGCATTGTAATGCTTTTCGTTGATATCCCCAAACTCAGTACGAAGGCGTTTTTCCTGACGAAAGACTTGGATAATGGACATTCCCTGTAATGATTCACTTAATTTCGCATTCAACTGGCTGAGTCTTTCCCGCATATCAAGATAGAATCGTGAGCTTAGTTTTCTATATAAACTCATGACAAATATTAAGATCGGGAGAATAATGACACAAATGAACGCAAGCTTTACGTTTAAAATAAACATGGCAATAAATATTCCAGTGAGCAAGAAACCACTTTGGATAAAGGTCGCAAGAACGGTAACAAACATATCCTTAATGGCTTCCGTATCATTCGTCACGCGAGACACAATGCTTCCTGCAGGCGTTTTATCAAAGTATCTTAACCCGAGTGCTTGAACCTTTGCAAAAACATCGATGCGAAGCTGCTGGATAATATATAAAGCAATTTCTTGGAATTTAACAAACTGAAAAAATAGCAGGATTGCTTTTACCACTTGGATGCCCATGTAAACCGAACCAAGGACGAGTAATGGCTGAAACTCAAGCTTTCCTGGTGTTAAATAGTCATCAATAAATATTTTAACAATAATGGGGAGAACGATATCTCCAATCGTTGTGAGTAATAATAAGACAAAAGCAACACTGATCATTTTCTTGTGTGGTTTGGTATAGGAAAGAAGGCGAAATAAGATTTTTCTTTGTTCCCGTTCTGATAATTGTATTTTTTCATCCATTTTAATGCCCTCCATGCTCAACCAACTCTTCTAGCTGTTGGCGTAAATACATTTCCTTGTACCATCCATCATTCATCATCAATTCCTCATGCGTACCGCGTTCGATTACTCTTCCTTCATCCATGACAAGAATGAGATTGGCGTGTTGAATAGCACTTAAACGATGGGATGTGATAATGGTTGTTTTCCCTTCACGATTCTCCCTTAATGATGTGAGAATCGCTTCCTCAGTTTTCGCATCGACGGCAGATAATGAATCATCAAGAACCAAAACTTCGGGATTCATCAAGAGAGCACGTGCTATGGAAATCCGCTGTTTTTGTCCTCCCGATAAAGACACACCGCGTTCTCCAACAATCGTTTGATATCCATCCGTAAATTGAAGAATATCTTCATGGATATTGGCCAGTTTTGCCGCATTCCTAACCTCTAGCTCCGATGCTGTAGGATTCGTAAAGGCAATATTTTCAGCAACGGTTGCCGAAAATAAGAAATGATCCTGTGGGACGTAGCCTATGGCTTCCCGCAATTTTTCCAGCTTGTAATTTTGCAGCTTTTCTCCGCCAAAAAGGATGTCACCTTTATATCCTTCAAACTCCCTAATCAGCAGCTTTAATAGAGTTGTTTTACCTGATCCTGTTTTGCCAACAATACCTAAGGTCTCCCCGGAAGATAGGGTAAAGACCACATCTTCTAAAATTGGTCTCAATTCCCCTGGATACGTAAATTCATCAATTTGATAATGAATATCCCCATATGGCACGATATCCAATGCTTCTTCCGAATCCGTTATCTCTACCCTTTCACTCAGTAGTGCTTTCACACGATCATAAGAGGCACGGCCCCGTTCAACAATATTAAATAACCAGCCGAACGCAAGCATCGGCCACACCAATAATCCTAGATAGGTAGTAAACGAGATTAACTCCCCTATTGTTAGTTCCCCATTGATGACATACTTCGCTCCGAAGGCAATGGATAAAAAGAAAGAAATACCTACAATAATGGAAATCGTAGGGTCGTATAGTGAGTCGATCTTAGCCACAATAATATTTTTCTGCACCACATCTTCTGATTGTTTGCGGAAGTCTTCAATATCCTCTTGCTCTTGCCCAAACGTTTTGATGACCTTAATTCCAGTGATGCTTTCCTGCGTTTTATCGTTTAAGGAAGAAAATGCTTCTTGGGCTTTATAAAAACTCTTATGTAACATCGATCCAAACCAGCTGGTCAACATGGCCATGAAGGGCATAGGTATTAAACAAATCAAAGTTAATTTCCAGCTAATTGTAAAGGCCATGGCAATAATGACGAAGCCACCGGTAGAGAGGGAATCGACTAAGGTCAGTACCCCCGCTCCCGCCGTCTGCTGGATCGCAGATAGGTCATTGGTTGCGTGTGCCATTAGATCTCCAATCCTGCTTTTTTGATAAAAAGAGGGAGACATTTTTGTAAAATGATGATATAAACGATTTCTCAAGATTTTGCTCAGTTTGACCGCTGACCCAAAAATTCGAATCCTCCAATAATACCGTAGGACATACATCGAAATCCCTACCGCGATAAGAACCAGTACCCACTGAACTAGGATCCCCCTTGTCATCGTCCCTTCGTTGATATGGTCAGCAACTATTCCGATAATTTTTGGCGGCACTAATTGCAGTACTGCGACAAGCATTAATAAAACAATGCCTGAAATATACGCCTTTTTCTCTTGCTTAAAAAACCAGCCTAATTCTAAAAATACTTTCATCCAACCGCCCCCAAAACACGTTAAAGTGACACACCTTCTGCAAATGGTTAAAAATATTACGAAATGCGAAGAAGTTTATTCCCGAGGTTTTATTTTATCAAATATTTACAAAATAATAAACATTTAGATAATATTCCTATCCATATAAAAAAGTACTCTAAAATAGAGTACCTCAACAAATTAACTATAAAATGATAGCACTTGGGAGATAAAAGAAGGATTATTCTTTTACCCATTTTCTTAGTTTTAGATAACTATTAAATCTGTTGTTGGCATGACAATTTGGACATTTGACGATAACCTCGAGATCAACGATTTGTTGAGATTCTTTATTCAGGACATTGCTAACCACTTTTTTATTTAAAGGAAATACTTGATCCGTCAATTCACAAAACGGATACTGCTTTTTTAATTCTTCTACATCATTTTCTCCTCGAACAATCGCCACATACTGAATATCCGTTTCACAATATAGACATTCATTTTTACCAACCACCACGTTATCTAAACCTTCAATGACCTTCTGACTCATAGCTGTATCACCTCCTATCCCTTACTAATAGTTAGACATGATAGAAGGTGGTTCCTGCTAATTTTTTTAAACATTTATTGAACTTTACAATCTATTATTTCATGAAAACAAAGTATGGTGCCACTAAGATAAACAAAGTCATGAACATCATCACTATCGAACCGTTTTTATTCTTATCTCTCCACAATGAAATGGAAAAAGCTCCACCGTATACTGCCATGAGGATAATCATAAACCATAAAGCAATTGTCATCTTAATCCCTCAATTTCTCAATATTCGGTACCTTTTCCTGTTTACCGAACTCTCCTAAGGTAATAGCTGCTTTTATTTCAACCCGTGCATCTGGATAAACCTTCATCCAATCATATTTCTCATATTCAGGTATCGTTTTGAATTTCTTTCTCACTTCAGCAGACCACATAAATGGTTCCCCTTTAAACTGTGTTTGAGTTTTTTTCACAAAATCCTCAATTTTCCCAGAGACAACCTTCTCTAAATGCTTTTTTAAAATTTTCTTCTTTTCTTCATGTGCACCATAGTTAACCATACTAGGGTCAGATAAAATTTCGATGGTGAGCGGTAAAGTAACTTTTATTTTTGGAGGACCATGGTTAATATCTATTTCAATGTCATTGTTTTGTTTCTTAATTACACGAGCAGCTACTCTCTTTTTTTTATTAAAGGGATCTGGATAGGTTGTTAACACGTCATTTAACTCAGAGGTGTCGTCTAAAAGGACTGATATTCTCGTTTCCTGTCCTGTGATTTTCCCAATCATTTTTCCTTCTTTAAACACTGCCGCACCAATAAATTGTGTTTGATTGGATGTACCTTCTGTATCTATTTCTCCTGCGAGATATTCATCTTCATTTCCCCGTTTCTCCCCCTTTTGCAATTTAGTCGTTGCATACATCGCAAGAAATAAGTCTTCATCATTTTCTGTTACCCGAAAAAATCGATGGAGGTCAGAATCTGGAATTAGACCTGTTTCAATCCCTCTTGTTATCATAAATTGAAAGTACTTATGCGGTCTCGTTTCCAATTTAGGCTTATTATTTGTAAAAAACACTCTTGGGTCTTCTTTTGAAACAATTAAATACGCGTCTCTTTTAATTTCTCTATCCTTTGTTGCATCATAAATATAGTGAATGAAATCCTTGTCACCAGCCAACTCTTCAGATACAACAAATACTCGTAAAAGGTCATAGGTCAATTCTCTTGCCACGATGGCATTTGCTGTATTTCGCGCGGTTATAAAATCATTAGCAGTAATAGTAATTATTTCACGTGCAGGTTCTTTAGATCCTGAACCGCTTTGCTGACTTCCTACTTCAGGATTGGCAATCAAAAAGGTAATATCAATCTTACTTGATTCGTGGTTCTTAGCCATACCCAATCCAATCACATAAGCCCTTTCCTCCAACTCCTTTTTATCCCAACATCCACAAAGCAACAGAATCAATCCTATATATAGAATAAGTCTATGCATTATTCTTTTTAGTTTCATTTTTAAAATCACCCTTCAGCTTTGCAATACCCCAGAGTAGAATAGGAAAAATAATGAATATCGGGGTGAAAAGTTGGTACAATGGGTCTCTTAATTTAAAAATGGTGAATGATGGGGTCTCAGGTATCATACCTACAATTAAAAATACACTAGCTAAAATAGGAATCGAATATTCAAACTGTTTTATTTTGAACAAATTCCCTAATAGGAGTGCATTTAAGTATAAATAAATAGAAAACCTCATTAAACTCGCAACAAGCCAGAAAGGAAAAAAGAAGGTATCAATGCTAGTAAGGAAATCCCCAATAGATAGATACCTAATTACTTCATGGAATGGATAAGTTAACAAGCTCGCAGGGGCATAATCAAACATGAATAAGTAAAGAACAAAGGAGATGGGAATCTCAATCGTTAAAAAAGCTAAAGCGATCCATGAGCCTTTGGAAAAAACTTTTTTAGAAGTAAAAAATGGAAAGATTAAACTGATGAATAAAAAGTCGCCATATAGCGAGGTTTTTAACGTACCTTCAGTCATTACTTCTTTAAACCCTGGACCCCAGAATGGAAAAACAGCAAATGTATTAGCATCTTTAAGAATTAATAACAATCCCAGTAATAGCGTCCCTTTAACATAAAATAGTACAATCCAAGACAAAGAAGTTAAATTTTGGATACCCTTCATTGCTGTATAAGCACATGCACCCATCAAAGCAATGAAAATGACGATCGTTGGGGTTTTTACAAAATATAGAGTTGCAATAATATCTACATAGCTCCTAGAATCCACTGCGATAACCATTGAACCATATATCCAAAAGATAAAGGAAAGTAAAAAGCCTATATATTTTCCGAATATACTAATATTAATATCATGCAGGTTTTTGGAATCATAATTGTTTAGTACTTTAATTAGAAAATATAATGGAATAACTGTAATGACACCACCAATTAATGGTCCCATCCACGCAGCACTCTTCAAACTGTCAAAATATAGAGCGGGGGTACTATCAGAAAGTTTCACCCCAATAATCAAGAGCATGGTAGCGACATATTCTCTTATCCCAACTGTGCCATTCGACTGGTTCATAGTTTACGTTGTGTCTCCCTTTTTTTCTAAATCCTTGGGCTTTAAGAAACCTGGCCTCCATCTTTCATTTTGCAAAAACCTTCTAAACACTGTATCCTGAGATGCTTTATATCTAGGAGTCATTGGAGCTAAATATGGAACTCCAAAGCTTCTGATTGAAACCATGTAGGACAACCCCATAACAAATACAATCACCATCCCATAAATTCCAAGAACGCCAGCAGCAATAATAAAGATAAATCTTATGATTCGAATCGCAAAATTGAAGCTAATATCGCTCACCGCAAAGGATGATAGACCACTTAGTGCAACCACAATAATCACTAGAGGACTGATAACGTTCGCCTCCACTGCTGCTTGTCCTAAAATTAACGCACCCACAATACCAATGGTGGGTCCTATTGGATTTGGCACTCGCAGACCGGCTTCACGGATTAATTCAAAGGCAATTTCCATAATAAGAATTTCAATAAATGCTGGGAATGGGACTCTTTCCCTTGTTGATGATATTGCTAACAAAAGATCTGGTGGAATCATTTGAGCATGATAGTTAGTAATTGAAATGTAAATGGCCGAAGTAAATAAGGCGATAAAGATAGCCATGCCTCGCAAGGCTCTTGTAAAGTTGCCAAACAAAAAACGTAAGTAATGCTCATCCGGTGTGTGAAAAAAGGCCCAAAATGTTGCAGGTACCACTAAACTGGCAGGTGAACTGTCCATTAATAATACAATATAACCATCTTGTATAAATGATGCCGCCCTATCAGGCTTTTCTGTATAGAGTGTGGTTGGGAACAACGACCCTTCTTTGTCCTCAATGTATTGTTCTAATATCCCTAGATTTTGAATTACATCTACTTCAAATGATTGTAATCGTTTTTTTACCTTTTCTAATAAATCTGGATTAACTACATCATCTAAATATAGAATAAACACTTCACTGTTATTTTTCTTTGAAACTGTTACAGATTCATTGATTAAACTTTCCGTTTTAAATTTTTTTCTAATTAAGGAGATATTATCGAAAACATTTTCAGTAAATCCCTCTTTAGGGCCTTTTAAAATTACTTCATTTTCAGCTTTTTCAATGTTTCTAGCTTTTATTTGGACCGTATCCATGGCAAAAGCAGTTGTATAATTATCTATAAATAATATTGTATTTCCCCTATTAATTTCAGAAAGGACTTCCTTGAATGTAAATATCTTCCTTGTAGATTGATTAATAATAATTGATTCAATTTCTTTATTACTATCTGTGTTTGTTAGCAGTGGGGCAACAATGGATTTCTCAATATGTAAAGTGTCAACAATGGGAGCTAAGAATACTATACTTGCCTTTTTTCCTAATCCACCTATGATAAATCCCCTAGTATTTATATCCTGGTTTTTCGGTGATTTATATATTTTTGTAATTGCTTCATTGTTTCTTATAAGCTCTCTGAATACTGAACTTTGTTTAAGTCTAATTAGTTCGTCAGAGTGGACATCTTCTATGTTTTCTTGTTGATTCGTTTGATTTAATTTGTTCCATAATTGTTTTAACAAATGAGACCACTCCACTACCGCCATTTATAATTAGTTTCTCATAACACAGACAAATTCATTCCTTTTTTAGGAAATAAAAAAGAGAAGCGACCTGTAGGTCGTTTCTCTTATCTGTTAATGTATGTGCAAGATGTGCTTGTCCATCTTATTTGGATTGTTGTTTATTCATAGCAGACATCATTTGGTTGATCTTCTTTTGTGAAGGCTTCATACCCATTTGCATCATCATCATTTTTAACATTTGCTCATTGATTGGCGGATTTTTCTTTAAGTAGCTCATCATATATTTGCGAGCAATGAAAAATCCTAGCGCTACACCAGCTACTAATGCTAGTATACCAACTAGAATGTACATACCCATTAAACTTCCTCCTTCATGTTGTCTATCATACAGTGTACTAAATAAAACGAAATAAGACAATATTTCGTTTCAATTAGATGAATTTTCTTTCCTTTATAGGCTTTAACCAGCCATATCGTTGATGTTCAAGGTCAATAGCTAAAAAGGACGATTCACATTTTCTAAGCACTTCAAAGAAAGCTGTTTCCGCTTCATAGCTTCCTAGTGCTTCTACAGTAATCAAGTCCTGAAACACTTCAACCTTTGCCGTACTTAGTTTTCCGCTCAATTCGATTGTATATGCACCATGGTCTGCCTTAAATCCCTTAATTTTTCCAAGCTGTTTTTGGATTAACTGATGAATTTTTAAGACTTCCACTCTTTTTGTAATATATGAAATTTGTTTTTTAGTTATAAATTTTAGCTCGCCAACAGCTTGTTGATGTTCCTGAAAAAGCTGAAAAAATAGTCGCTCTCTTCCGAAGTAATGGGCCGCAAATTCATCTTCTATTAAATATAGCTGATATTTTCTCACTACGGTTCTCTCCTTCGTTGATTCCCCTTTTTTCTATTATAAAAAAACATCTTCAAAACATTTGTCTTTCGGCGGCAAAAACTTCCACTAATTTTGTCGATTAGCAAATTTTCAAATAAAACTACTATGGATTCGCTAGAATCATTGAATTTCCTGTTTATTTCGATTCGGGATCCGAATCTAATTCAGCCAATAATACCGATAATTTTCTACCGCAATCCCATGAATTTTTTCCTTGAACAAATCAAGCTCCTGGTTCATTTTTTTACCTTTCAGTGGATCGATGGAAAATCTTCTTGTTAGATTTTGTTTTTCAATGAATTGAATTCGATAAATTGTCGGTGGATGTGTTTCATTTAATTTAAATTTTTCCTTTGCAAGTTGTAATTTTATTCGGATCTTTTCACGTTCAGGCATGATAGAAAGGGCTTGTTTGAATTCATCAATTACATTCGTCTGCAAGTCGTTAACCGAAACTCTAGACAGTGCATGGTAATAAACCCTATCCATATGAAGTTTTTCCAAGTCCTTTATGACTGTTATACTTCCACAAATTTGGGCCGCACGATAATCTGCTAAATACTCTCCAATCTGTTTTTGATTCCAAAGTAAATGCAGCAATAATGAGAAAGTTAAATATGGAATTTGAGCTAATAGTTTTAAGATAAAATTTGTTATCATATCAAGGAGACTATATTCGAAGGTCTGCTCCGATTGAACTGGATCTAATAAGGTATACCAATCATATAGTGTGTTAATTGCTGTACCTACATAAAAACCATATGTAAGATCATTATTTTGATAATGCCCTAACTCGTGTGCAAAAACAGAACATTGTTCATCCGGGGTCAAGGCTGAAAAAAGTGGAATTCCAATATATACAATCGTTCTTCGTCTCCAGCCAATCTTTTTAATGGCCGCATTATAATCTTCATTAATAACAATTCCGTCTATCCTTTTTATCCCCATGGCGTCTGCTAAATTGTCTAACACGGCATATGTTGCAGGCATTTCATCTCTAGGTATAATGCGTTCATTTTTCTCTAATCTTCCTACACGTGGTCTTATGAACCACGCAATCCCCAATAATACGAGACCAAAAAACAGCAAGACAAAATGGTTATGTTGGAAAATTAATAAATATATTCCAAACGCAAAAGAAGCTACACTTGTAGCATGAACAATAGTCGCTATCATTAGTGCAATTATATTTACTAATGATTTTCTTTGTGTAAAATTTGTGGTATTCATCATTTGTTGAAAAATAAATTCTCCACTTCTTTCTCCCAGATGGTCATAGAGTCGAACCATTCTTGATTTCCTTTTCGGCTCTTCTTCTTTAGCTGTATGTAAATTATATCCACACTCACACCAAGTAATATAACCTTTATGAGCAGGGATGGTTTTCAAGCAGTTTGGACATTCCGTAGAAACTTCCTCTTCCACCTTATTTATTGATATACTACTCAATTTCTTATTCACCTCAAAAATTTCTATGTTACTTTTATTATAACTGTAAAATTATGTAGTATATATATTTTTTCTGATAGTTCTTACTATTAAAAAATAAAAAAAAAGAGAACAGCTTATGCAGCTGTTCCCTTACACTTGTTTTATTTTTGTAACATAGCCTTAACACGCGCTACAACGTTGCTTACTGTAAAGCCGTATTCTTCCATGATTTTATCTCCAGGAGCAGAAGCACCGAACGTGTCGATTCCAAGAACATCGCCATCGTCTCCAGTGTATTTGTGCCATCCGAAGGAAGAACCTACTTCAATACCAAGACGTTTCTTCACATTCTTTGGAAGTACAGAATCCTTATATTCCTGAGATTGTTGTTCAAATCGATCCCATGAAGGCATGCTTACAACAGAAACATGAATTCCTTCACCTGCTAGTGCCTTTTGAGCTTCAACAGCAAGACTTACTTCAGATCCAGTTGCTAATAACAATGCATCTGGAGTTTCCCTTTCGGAAGGAGAAACAACATAAGCACCTTTTGAAACTCCACCGTATGCATTAGTGTCTGTACCTTTTAATGTAGGTAAATCTTGACGAGTTAGAACAAGTGCAGTTGGTTTGTTTGTGGATTCAATTGCTAACTTCCAGGCTGCTGCTGTTTCGTTTCCATCTGCAGGACGAATAATTGATAGTCCTGGCATAGCACGTAATGCTGCAAGCTGTTCTACTGGTTCATGAGTTGGTCCATCTTCCCCTACTGCAATACTGTCATGAGTAAATACATAGGTTACAGGTAAACCCATTAATGCAGCTAATCGAATTGCTGGGCGTAGGTAGTCAGAGAACACAAAGAATGTTCCCCCAAATACTTTTACACCACCATGCAGGGCAATACCATTCATAGCAGCACCCATTGCAAATTCACGAACACCGAACCAGAAATTACGGCCCTCATATGAACCTGGCATATAATCTTTAGATCCTTTAATCATCGTTTTGTTAGATCCTGCAAGGTCTGCGGAACCACCGATGAAAATTGGAAGGTTTTTCGCAATTCCATTAAGCACTTCTCCAGAAGAAGCACGGCTAGCTAGACTCTTTCCTTCGCTGTAAACTGGGATGTCCTTATCCCAACCAGCAGGTAATTCATTGTTTAGTGCCTGCTCCAATTGAGCAGCTAGTTCAGGATATTCTGTCTTGTATTGTGCAAAAAGATCGTTCCATTCTTTTTCCTTCTTCTCTCCTGTTTCAACGATCAGTTTTTGGAAGTTATCATATACTTCCTGAGGAACATGGAAATCTTCTTCGAATGTCCACTTATAAGCTTCTTTTGTAAGCTTTAACTCATCAGCACCTAGTGGTGATCCGTGAACGCCTGAAGTACCAGCGCGGTTCGGTGAACCGTAACCAATAACCGTTCTAACTTCAATCATAGTTGGACGGTCTAGATCATTTCTAGCGTCTTCAAGAGCTTTTGCAATTTCGTCTAGGTTATTTCCATCTTCTACGCGAAGATATTGCCATCCGTATGAAAGGAAACGATCCTTTACACTTTCAGAGAAAGACTTATCTAAGTCCCCATCAAGTGAGATATCATTTGAATCATAAAGAACAACCAAACGACCTAACTTTAAGTGACCAGCAAGGGAAGCAGCCTCAGCAGATACACCTTCCATTAAATCCCCATCACCGCAAATACTATATGTAAAGTGGTTGATTAGTTCAAATTTATCCTTATTATACACACTTGCAACGTGGCGCTCCGCCATTGCCATACCAACTGCCATAGCGATTCCTTGACCTAGTGGCCCAGTTGTTGCTTCTACACCTTCAGTATGACCATATTCAGGGTGTCCAGGAGTTTTACTTCCCCATTGACGGAATTGCTTAAGGTCATCCATCGATAAATTATAACCAGATAAATGAAGCATGCTGTATAACAATGCTGAACCATGACCTGCAGATAAAACAAAACGATCACGGTTAAACCATTTAGGGTTCTTTGGGTTATGATTCATGAAACGTGTCCATAATGTATAAGTCATTGGAGCCGCACCCATTGGCATACCAGGATGTCCTGAATTTGCTTTCTCGATTGCGTCAATGGAAAGCGTACGGATAGATGTTACTGATAAATCATCAATAGAATTAAACATGAATTACATCCTTTCTTAATCACTAGGATACTAAATACATCATTAATATTATATTGCCGATGTTTTTAATTCAACAAAAAGCATTTAGATAAAGGCTAAAAGGCATTTTGTTTCTTATTTTGACACATTATTTGCTTGTATATGTAAAAAGGGAATACAAAATGTATCCCGATTTATTAATGAAGTGTATTTTTCTTCCTTGCTTTTATTTTTTCAGGTGTTACGTCATTACCTTCAGGGTCAATGAACTTTGTATTTGTTAAGGTATCAAGCATACTGGAACGGAAAGTTGCTAAATACTCACTTCTTAGTTTAGATTGCTCTTTTGCTTCTGATTCAGTTAATCCTGTTGATTTGGATTTTCTCGCAAGTTCATTAATTCTATCCATTTTCTCTTTTGATAGCATTCAATAACCTCCCTTTCAATTAGTTGTCTGACATCTGATTTTACTAAAAATAAGACCTTCTGACAAGGCAAAAGGTCTACTCATTTTGTGATTCTATATATTCCTGATATCTTCTATGTACGGTAGCTTTAGAAATACGGTGCCCCAACCCTCTGAAAGTTGCAGCAATTTCGGAAAAAGTCATGTCATTTTCCCTCATCCTAACAATTTCTTGAATGGGAACCTCAATTTTTTCCCTTCCTGACGATTCATTGAGATTCTTCAAATTATCTTGGGGTTGATATCCTCTCTCTACCGCCCGCCTCATTCCACGCTTAATCTTAGCATTATGTAGCTTTCGTTGATACTCTTCCACCATACTAACAATTTGTAATACCATTGAATCCGATTCTGAAAGTTGTAATTCCCCATTATGAGATATGCTATATAGTTTGATATCCTCCTTAAATATGCAATGAAGAAGAGCTATCTTGGCATTTCCCCGTCCAAGACGTGTTTCATCCTGGATTAACAGCGCATGAACCTGTTTCTCTTTGATTCGGTCTAATAGTTGAAGGATTCCCTCTCGATCAAAATCATAACCGCTTGCTTGTTCTTTGATAATAGTGTCAATTTCGAATTGATGCTGTTTAGCCAATTGGATTAATTCTTCTTCCTGCCGTTCCAATGATGTTTCCTGCGTATCTTTGTTCGTGCTAACACGACAGTAAATTATTGCTTTCATGTAAACCCCTTACTAGTTTCCTGGAGCGCTAGCAAGCTGTGTTGTGTCTGTGGAGTCTTCCTTGCTAACAGGGATGATAATCTCTTCACCAGGAAAAATTTGATCGTTACTAATTTTATTATGTTTTTTAACCCAACCAACAAATTGTTTATTTGTTAGTGAGTGCTGAGTAGAATACTGGTTTGAAATATCCCATAATGAATCTCCCTCCGAAATAGTCACCTTCATATAATGATCCTCATCATTTGAGTGATTTTGAAAGGAAAGAATGATTGCTAATGAACAGCTTAACAGAATAAGAGTAATTGCATAAGAGTATTGGTTCCAAATTTTTTTCATACGATTACACCTCTAATAGGAATATATGTTCTCTTTTGTTGTTTTTATTATAGGACGAACACTTGTTTGTTGTCAACTCTATTTTCGAACTTATGTTTGTATAAAATAGGCGAACATGCTATAATAAAGTCAACATTAACCAGACGAGGTGCTTTTTATGGTAAAAATATCAAAG
The DNA here is from genome assembly GCF_030818775.1 of Bacillus sp. SORGH_AS_0510. Taxonomy (NCBI): domain Bacteria; kingdom Bacillati; phylum Bacillota; class Bacilli; order Caryophanales; family Bacillaceae; genus Bacillus; species Bacillus sp. SORGH_AS_0510. The sequence continues at coordinate 3,401,628 of NZ_JAUTAU010000001.1, forward strand.
CGGCAGCAGGATATCATGGATTTCATCAAAGAAGAGGTTAAGAGCAAAGGTTATCCTCCTTCTGTTAGAGAAATAGGCGAAGCGGTTGGCCTAGCTTCCAGCTCTACTGTCCATGGACATTTAGCTAGACTAGAAAGCAAAGGTCTCATTAGACGGGACCCAACAAAGCCTAGAGCCATTGAAATTTTAGAAGCCGATGAAACCGCAAATATTCCGAGAAATAAAGTAGTCAATGTTCCAGTAGTTGGGAAAGTTACGGCAGGCTTACCAATTACAGCGATTGAAAATGTAGAAGAGTATTTCCCGCTTCCAGAAAGTTTGGCACCAGCTGATGAGCATGTATTTATGCTAGAAATCATGGGTGAAAGTATGATAGAAGCAGGGATTCTTGACGGTGATTATGTCATCGTTAAACAGCAGCCAACAGCGAATAATGGCGATATCGTTGTAGCCATGACAGAGGAAGACGAAGCAACATGTAAGAGATTCTTTAAAGAGAAAGATTATATCCGTCTACAACCGGAGAACTCTAGCATGGAACCTATTATTCTAAGGAATGTATCAATCTTAGGAAAAGTAATTGGTGTTTACCGCCATATCCATTAAAGAACAAAGGAGCTGATACCTAACTGGTACGGCTCTTTTTTTGTCCACTATATTGGGAAAAATTTCAATAATATACATTATCATGTTCAATATATTGAAAATTCAGTATATTTACTCATGATAATAGTACAGTACTTTAATATAATGGTAATACACCAAGATTTACCTTAGGTCCAAAAAATAAACGGCTTAAGGAGTGTGAGAAACAATGTTAGAGGACATTATTTTCTCTGTAGTAATTGGTGGATTGGTGGGATTCGCTGGTCATGTACGGAAACACGGCAAAATCATTATGCCGAGAAAGACAAAAAAGTTCATTTATCTGGGTTTTCTAGAAGAATTGCTTCTAGGTTCGGTAGCCTCCCTTCTGCTCGTTTTGTACACAGCACCTAACTCATTAGTAGAGATCATTATTTTTTCCATCATTGCCAGTATTGGCGGTGATACGATCATGATTAGATTTAAATTATTAAACAGCCAAGAAAATGAAAAGTAAATCAACATGGCTTTTTACATGAAAAAACCTTAGCACCCATTTTTGGCGCTAAGGTTTTTTGATTTTAGTACATGCTCATATACTGGTCACGTTCCCATTGGTGAACGACTGTACGGAACATATCCCACTCGATTTCTTTCGCTTCTACAAAGTGTTCGAAGATGTGCTCTCCAAGGCCATCTATGATTATTTCATCAGATTTCAATTGGTCTAGAGCTTGAGCTAGTGTTGCTGGAAGATCAACGATACCTTCTTCAATTCTTTCTTCCTTGCTCATCACATAGATGTTACGATCTACTGGAGCAGGAGGAGTAATCTTGTTTTTGATTCCGTCTAGACCAGCTTTTAGAAGAACAGCCATTGCAAGATATGGGTTAGCAGCTGGGTCAACACTACGTACCTCTACACGTGTACTTAATCCACGTGACGCAGGGATACGGATTAATGGTGAACGGTTTTGTGCAGACCATGCAACATAACATGGTGCTTCATAACCTGGTACAAGACGCTTATATGAGTTAACTGTTGGATTTGTAACAGCTGTAAAGCTTGGCGCATGCTTAAGGATACCTGCGATAAATTGACGAGCAGTATCGCTCATTTGTAGGTCACCAGTTGGATCAAAGAATGCATTTTCACCATTTTTAAATAATGAAAGGTTCATGTGCATTCCTGAACCATTTACACCGAATAATGGCTTTGGCATGAATGTTGCGTGTAAGCCGTGTTTACGAGCAATAGTTTTAACAACAAGCTTGAATGTTTGAATTTGGTCACATGCAGTTAATGCATCTGCATATTTAAAGTCAATTTCGTGCTGACCAGGTGCTACCTCGTGGTGAGATGCTTCAATTTCAAAGCCCATTTCTTCAAGTTCAAGAACGATATCACGACGGCAGTTTTCACCAAGATCAGTTGGCGCTAAGTCGAAATAACCACCTTGGTCATTTAATTCTAATGTTGGTTCACCTTTTTGATCTAATTTAAATAGGAAAAATTCTGGTTCTGGTCCAAGGTTGAAGTTAGTAAAGCCTAACTCTTCCATTTCCTTTAAGACTCTTCTTAAGTTATTTCTAGGGTCACCAGCAAACGGCTTACCTTCTGGTGTATAGATATCACAAATTAATCGAGCTACCTTCCCTTTTTCAGCTGTCCAAGGGAAAACAACCCATGTATCTAAGTCTGGATATAACTGCATATCAGATTCTTCAATACGTACAAAACCTTCAATCGAAGAACCATCAAACATCATTTTGTTATCAAGTGCTTTTTCTAATTGGCTGATTGGAATCTCAACGTTTTTAATTGTTCCAAGGATATCTGTGAATTGAAGACGGATGAATTTCACGTTTTCTTCTTTTGCAAGTCGTTGAATATCTTCTCTTGAATACTTTGCCATTTTAATACCCCCAATTTTTTAAAAAAGAAATTTTACAAGATTATTAATGGAAGAATCGAGACATATCGCCATGACGTAATGTAGATCGATTGTTTCTTCCAGAATGAATAATTTCGTTGCGGAGAAGCTTTCTTAATTGCTCATCTGTTAATTCACGTTTCACTTTTTCTGCTTGCTTCCCTTGTGATTCCTCTTGCTGGAGTTTAACTGCGAAGAGTTGTTTTATCCCCGCCATGTTGACTCCTTGATCAATTAAATCCTTTATTTCTAGAAGCCTATCAATATCATTAAGGCTAAACAGACGCCTGTTCCCCTCGGTTCTAGCTGGAGAAATCAATTGGTGCTCTTCATAATAGCGGATTTGCCTTGCTGTAAGCTCCGTTAGTTGCATGACAGTTCCGATGGGAAACAGTGGCATGGAACGGCGAATTTCCTTTCCACTCACCAAATTTCTCCTCCCTTTTGTTAAATCATATTGCTATTATATTTCGTGTTAGATTTATTGTCAATCATATGTAAGGTTTTCTTACATGGTTTTTAATAAGAGAATTTATAATTTAATAATCATTTGGGTATCCTAAGTTTTTAGCTGCCATGGGGTTGGTAGGCTAGACTAGTTACTGTCCAGCTCTTTTTTTAGCCCCATGGGCATTAGTCGCATCGACTAGTTACCGTCCAGCTCTTTTTTCCAGCCCCATGGGCATTAGTCGCCGTTACTCTTTTCCAACTAACAATATATCAAACAAAATAGGACAACCCTCAAGCTGTCCTATTTTCCCCTATTTTAATTCAATTAATCCTTTTTCCACTAGATGGTCCACTGCGAGGCACACTGCCATTTTTACATGAGCGTATGTTAATCCCCCTTGAACATAGGCCACATATGGTGGTCTGATAGGGCCGTCTGCGGTTAATTCAATACTTGCTCCTTGAATGAACGTCCCAGCTGCCATAATCACATCATTTTCGTATCCTGGCATGTAGCTTGGGTACGGTGTTACATAGGAATTAATTGGGGACGCAAATTGTATAGCTTGACAAAAAGCAACCATTTTATCGCGGTCATCAAACTGAACGGATTGAATTAAATCAGTCCTTTGAGCATTCCACTTTGGCGAAGAATTCATTCCTAACTCCTCGAGCATGGCAGCCGTAAATACTGCCCCCTTCAATGCCTGGCCCACTACATGCGGGGCTAGGAAAAATCCTTGGTACATTTCTTGAAGGCTATAAAGAGACGCACCCGCCTCAGCCCCAATTCCCGGCGATGTCATTCGGTATGAACAAGCCTCTACCCACTGTTTTTTCCCAACGATGTATCCGCCTGTCTTCACAATTCCGCCGCCTGGATTTTTAATAAGCGATCCAGCCATTAGATCTGCTCCCACATGACATGGTTCCATTTCCTCAACGAACTCACCGTAACAGTTATCAACAAACACCACTACATCGGATTTGATTTCTTTTACATAACGAATCATCTCACCAATTTCTGCTATTGTAAAAGAAGGTCTTGTAGCATACCCTTTTGAGCGTTGAATTCCGATCATTTTTGTATTGGGTTTGATTTTTGCAGCGATCGACTCCCAATCCATTCCACCCTCATCGGTAAGCGCCACGCTATCATAGGAAATCCCAAATTCTTTTAATGACCCTACTCCATTCCCACGAAGCCCGACGATTTCTTCTAAAGTATCGTATGGCTTGCCAGTTATATAGAGAAGTTCGTCCCCAGGGCGAAGAACACCGAACAACGCTATCGAAATCGCGTGTGTACCAGAAATAATTTGCGGACGGACAAGTCCAGCTTCGCCGCCAAACACATCTGCATACACTTGTTCGAGGGTATCCCTACCAATATCATCGTATCCATAACCCGTTGTAGGAATAAAATGCGAATCACCCACGCGATGCTTTTGAAAGCTTCTTAATACAGCAAATTGATTCGTTTCAATTCGTTCATCAATTTGTTTATGTACTTCAGCGATTTGTTGTTCTACTTTTTTTACGATTGGCTGAAGCCTTTCCCCATTTTTTAACTGTTGAAACATGATGTTACTCCTATCTATTGTTGAAATTTCTGTAATTGTCCTGTGATTTGATGGTCTTGAAGTGAATATCCTTTGCACCGATATAATTGGTTATCTTCATTAAAGGATAACTCCCGTAAAATCGTCTCATTTTTTAATTGAGATAACAGCTTACCTTCTGTCGAAGGCACTTCCACCTCGTAAGGTTCCATCAACTCGATCACCATTTTTTCAATTCTTTCTTTTAACTGGTGGCGGTCTTCCTGATTGAACGCACTAATAAAAGCAGTTGGCGTATCCGCCGTTGGAACGAAGTCTGGATGCTGGATATCCTTTTTATTATAAACTGTTAACTGTGGGATATCTTTAATATCCAGGTCATCCAGCAGTTTTTTTACTGTTTTTTCATGCTGAAAATAGTCTGGATTAGACATATCCACGACATGAAGCAACAGGTCTGCTTCTTTCACTTCTTCAAGAGTGGAACGGAATGCAGCAATAAGTGTGGTTGGTAAATCCTGAATAAACCCAACCGTATCTGTAATTAGCGCTAAGAATCCACTTGGTAAAATTAATTTTCTAGTCATCGGATCGAGCGTAGCGAATAATTGATTCTCCTCGTAGGACTCCGCCTCTGACAATCGATTAAACAATGTGGACTTCCCGGCATTCGTATAGCCGACAATCGCCACTTGGAAGGTTTTGTTTTTCTTCCTTCTTTCACGGTATCGGTCACGGTGCTGAACGATAATGGAAAGCTGGCCTTTGATATCGTCAATTCTGCGGCGAATATGACGACGGTCTGACTCTAACTTGGTTTCACCCGGTCCTCTCGTTCCAATCCCTGCACCTAAACGCGACAGGGCAGTTCCTTGACCTGCTAACCGTGGAAGAAGATATTGCAACTGGGCAAGCTCTACTTGTAATTTACCTTCTTTAGAACGTGCCCGCTGCGCGAAAATATCTAAAATTAGCTGTGTTCGATCAATTATCCGAGCATTAATATCTGCACCAAGGTTTCTTTTTTGGCTTGGAGATAGCTCATCATTAAAGATGACAACATCTGCTTCAAGCTCCTCCACCAAAGCATTTAGTTCTTCCACTTTTCCTTTTCCAATATATGTAGCCGAATGAACACGGTCTCGTTTTTGTACAACAGATAATAATACTTCACCTCGAGCGGTTTCCGTTAAGGCTCCTAATTCCTCCATTGAATACTGGAAGCGTGAATCATCGTCCCCGTTTGTTTGACAACCGACAAGAATGACTTTTTCTTTTGTATCCTTTTGTTCCACAAGGCATCCTTCCTTCCTTAAAAAGGCTCTATCATTCATCATATCAAAAATCGCTTATATTCACTAATTTTCCCTTAATATTTTGATTTAAAAAAACTTATTGTAATTTTCTCCTATCATGATAAAATTTTAATGTTTGTAGTTAGGGTGAAATTACTATAAATAAGATGATTTTATTAAAAATAGAGGTTGAGGGGAAATCGAGGCATAATGACGTGGGAAGTATTAAGTATGATTGGCACGATTGCTTTCGCTGTGAGTGGAGCGATTGTGGCCATGGAAGAGGATTATGATATATTAGGAGTTTATATTTTAGGAATTGTTACCGCTTTCGGAGGCGGAGCGATTCGAAACCTGCTAATCGGGGTACCTGTATCCGCCTTATGGGAACAGGGGTTATTTTTTCAAATTGCCTTACTATCCATTACAGCTGTGTTTTTATTTCCAGGTAACTTGCTGAAGCATTGGCAAAAATGGGGTAACTTATTTGATGCGATTGGATTATCTGCCTTTGCTATTCAAGGTGCGATCTATGCTGCCAAAATGGATCATCCACTCAGCGCCGTTATTGTTGCTGCCGTATTAACCGGAATTGGCGGCGGAATCATCCGTGACTTACTTGCAGGCAGAAAACCGATTGTCCTTCGTTCAGAAATATATGCGGTTTGGGCAATCATAGCGGGTCTTATGATCGGGCTGAAATTAGTGGTTGCTCCGTGGGAAATGTATTCTCTCTTTGTTATTATTACCGTATTGCGGGTACTATCGTACACTTACGATTGGAAATTGCCAAAAAGTCGACTGGGTGCCCATTAATCTAATAAAAAATCGGCGGATGTGATTATCCGCCGATTTTTTTAATCCTCATCAAACACCAAATCATTGCTTCTAAGTGTCATTAACTCATGCCTGTCATAGCTATTTAGCATTAGCAACCTCATCGCCTGTGCTCGAACCGATTTTTCAATCACATTGCGGACATATCTCCCATTTGAAAAACTATTCGGATTAAGTACAGACTTAACCCAAATAAGATGATCTCTTAATTTTTTTTCAGCCTCGTGACTGAGTGTGTACTCCCTCTCTGCTAACATTCTTCCCGCTATTTCCATCAATTGATTGATGTTATAATCCGGAAAATCAATCACTAACGGAAAACGAGAATGGAGCCCTGGGTTAAGTGTCAGGAAGTAGTCCATTTCTCGTGAGTATCCAGCAAGAATGAGGATAAAATCATGTTGCTTATCCTCCATATGCTTCACAAGTGTATCGATGGCTTCCTTGCCAAAATCTTTTTCCCCACCACGTCCTAAGGAATAAGCCTCATCAATAAACAAAATCCCACCCTGTGCCTTCTTAATTAAATCCCTTGTTTTTTGGGCGGTATGACCAATGTACTCACCAACAAGGTCTGCACGTTCTGCCTCAATTAAGTGCCCTTTTGATAGGACACTCATTTTTTGAAATAGCTTGCCTATCAGTCTTGCCACTGTGGTTTTTCCAGTTCCCGGATTTCCCTTGAACATCATATGGAGCGCTTGTTTTCTGGCTTTCAGCCCCATTTCTTCCCGTTTCTTGTTCACATAGATCCATGCATAAATTTCTTTTATCATGCGCTTCATTTCTTCCATACCAACCAAAGCCCCGAGCTCCTCTTCAATTTCTTTTAGTGCCGTGTGCTCAGGGGGAATCACCTTTGGAACAACTTGAAATTCTGGCGCCTCTTTTGTTATCGTTTTTTTCTTTTGTGAATTGAGGACAACGCTTATTTGGCCGTTACTTTTCATGCGAAATGGTTGATCCAAAGCTTTCACCTCTCATTCTGCAGACAATATCTTTAAAGTAGCTATGACTACTTAGAATTTTTTTGTCCTACATTCGGATCAATTTATCTACAAAGGAAAGCATAATCCTTCATTTCTATGTGTATTCACGACCAATCGCTTTCATTAAAAAGTTTTTTACTAAACGGCCATAAAAACAAAAAGAGCCCAGTGATGGACTCTAATTTGAAAATAATTATTGTTGGTTATCCAAATCCAATTGTACATTTCGTTGTGGCGCAAAAGTAGAAATCGCATGCTTGAATACTAACTGCTGCTTGCCTTCTGACTCAAAAAGAACGGTAAAATTATCAAAGCCCTTTATTTGTCCTCTTAATTGAAAACCGTTTAATAAGAACACCGTAACATGCATGTTGTCCTTACGGCACTGGTTTAAAAATTGGTCTTGAATATTGATTGTTGTTTTCATTAGTATTTCCTCCTCTTTTGTCTCTACTAATATGTATTCGATTTTACTTGTAGCTTTCCTTCAACATAAAGTGAAATTTCGGCTATTTTTTTTGAGAAATTATTCACATTACTCATTTCAAACCATTCTACCTGCATTTTGTTACGAAACCAAGTTAATTGCCTCTTGGCATACCTTCGTGAATTTTGCTTTAAATTTTCCACGGCTTCATCGAGTGTGACTTTCCCATCTATATATTCATAAATTTCTTTATAGCCGATCGCTTGGATGGATTGGCACTCATGCAATCCTTGTTGATGCAGGGACTTTACTTCCGCTAAGAGCCCTTCATCCATCATCATATCTACTCGTAGATTAATGCGCTCATAAAGCTGATCCCGATCCATGGTTAGGCCCACAATAGCCGTATTATACAGCAAATCTGGTTGTTGGTGACTTTGGTACTCTTGCATGGTCTTACCCGTCAGATGGTAAATTTCAAGCGCTCGAATGACACGTCTTACGTTATTTGGATGGATTTGCGCAGCACTCCCTGGATCCACTTCCATCAGTTCTTTGTGAAGTGCTTCATTCCCAATTTCCTTCGCTCTTTCTTCAAGCTGGAGACGATAGGCCTCATCTCCCGCAACATCCGAAAATTGATAATCATAAATTACTGATTGAATATATAGGCCAGTTCCTCCAACAATAATCGGAAGTTTTCCCTTTTTGGCAATCTCAGCTATCTTTTCTCTTACCAAAACTTGAAATTCAGCAACGGAAAAATTTTCAGATGGCTCCTTTATATCAATTAAATGGTGGGGAATGCCTTCCATTTCTTCTTGCTTAATCTTCGCAGTCCCAATATCCATTCTTCGATAAATTTGCATCGAATCCCCGCTGATGATTTCACCATTATAACGCTTGGCCATTTCAATACTCAACTTTGTTTTTCCTACTGCGGTGGGACCGATGATGACCAGTACATTTTGTTTCGAATTCAATATTTTCACACTGCCTTAGTTCATTTTTCAATGAAAACAGAACTCCACTTTCTGCTTTCACCCCTACATCGTAACACACTTTTTAAAAGCAGTTGAACATCAAATAAGTATAAACAAAAAAAACCTTTTCTATGCGTTTTGAATAACGAAAATATTATATCCAATTTTCTTCCAAAGTTGAAAGATCCTTCTTGTAACATTACAAATGGTTAACGGTTTATTTACAAACGACAAATTACCCCCAAATTCGTGTTAGGCTTAATCGTAGTTTATTTTTGAAATAAAACTAAGGAATAAGGTGAAAACATGATTTCTAATTTTGATATAGGCATTGATTTAGGAACTGCTAATATATTGGTATATAGTAAAAATAAAGGAATTGCACTTAATGAGCCGTCTGTTGTGGCCATCGATACTGAAACGAAAAATGTAGTAGCATTTGGCCTTGATGCGAAAGAAATGATTGGTAAGACCCCTGAAAAGGTTATTACTGTCCGTCCTTTAAAAGATGGGGTCATCGCTGACTTCGATGTTACTACTGACATGCTTAAGAATGTCTTGAGAAAGGCTTCGAAAAAAATGGGCTATGCCTTCCGTAAACCGAATGTAGTGGTTTGTATTCCATCCGGTTCGACAAGCGTAGAACGTAGAGCAATCCAGGATGCGGTTCGTAATGCTGGCGCCAAGAAAATCTCTCTTATCGAGGAGCCTGTTGCGGCAGCGATTGGAGCAGGTATGCCTGTAGATGAACCTGTTGCAAACGTGGTTGTTGATATCGGCGGAGGTAATACAGAAGTCGCGATTATTTCATTTGGTGGTGTCGTTGCCTGCCATTCAATCAAAGTTGGTGGAGACCGCTTAGATGACGATATTATTCAATTTGTCCGTAAAGAATATAATGTGTTAATCGGGGAAAGAACAGCCGAAAACATTAAAATGGAAATCGGTTATGCGTTAGTCGATCATGAAGAGCGCTTCATGGATATCCGCGGCCGTGACCTTGTGTCTGGATTACCAAAAACTATTAAACTATCATCATATCAGGTGCAGAATGCTCTAAAAGAAGCCCTTCTGCATATTTTAGAAGCCATCCGGGCGACACTTGAAGACTGTCCAGCCGAGCTTAGCGGTGATATTGTAGACCGTGGAGTAATTTTAACTGGCGGTGGTTCGTTGTTAAATGGGATGGAAGAATGGTTAAGCAAGGAAATCGTTGTTCCCGTTCAATTGTCACCTAATCCACTTGAATGTGTAGTAGTGGGAACAGGTAAGGCCCTTCAGTATATGAATAAGCTACAGGTAGCTGTGAAATAGTCTGTGTTTTTAATGTAGTATTAGGCTACAGGACGTGTCCTCTGGCCTAATACTTTTTTTGCTTTTTGTAGATATCCTTTAATTTTGTGTAGATATATCCCAAATTCGTGTAGATATCCGTTGATTTTGTGTAGATAAATTTAAAATTTGTGTAGATATCTCTTTATTTCATGTAGATAAATCCCAAAATTGTGTAGATATCCTTTAATCACTAATTGTCTGGCTAAACACAAAAAAGAACATTCCAACTAAGGAATGTTCTTTTTTACATTTACATAACCCTTTTAAACATTTTTTCCATCTCATATACCGAATAATGAACAATAATCGGTCTGCCATGCGGACAGGTGAATGGATCAGAAGCTTTTCTTAGGTCATCCAACAGAGCTTGGATTTCATCGTTTCGTAGATGTCGATTGGCTTTTATCGATGCTTTACAGCTCATCATAATCGCTGCTTCCTCACGCAACTTTTTAATATCTACCTTTTTCATGGATAGAAGCTGTTCAATCATCTCTTCAATGATTTGTTTCTCCTCGCCTTTTGGAAGCCATTGCGGATGGGAGCGAACAATAAAACTATTCATCCCAAACTCCTCCAGAAAGACCCCGACCTTCTCCAATTCATGCTGATGTTCATTGATTTTCATATATTCATCCGTAGAATACTCAAAAGTTAACGGAACGAGCATATCCTGTAATTCAGGTTCTACTTGTCCTACTTTTTCACGAAAGTATTCATATTTTAGCCGTTCTTGGGCCGCGTGTTGGTCGATGATATATAAACCATTTTCGTTTTGAGCAAAAATATAGGTTCCGTGCATTTGCCCGATTGGATATAAGCGTGGCACACGACTTTCGGGTAAATTGCTTTCTGTTGAAATTGGTTTATCTTCAAAGGGAACCTCAGTCGGATCATTCGTTTCCTGTAATTCTTCGTCTGCTTCATCAATTACACGGGAACTCTCATACCCCGCTGAGAATGGATTGACAGACGCCCATCCTATCGATTCACTAATTCGATCAGATTGGAATGGTTCTTTGGGAACATTACTTGCTTCAATTGACTGTGGCCCATAGCTCCTTTCAACCGGAGCACCCCATTGCTTTTGCACATTCGTTGGTTCACTAGCTGGTATTGTCCCCTCATCCAACACGAAAGCCGTTTGTTCAGACTTCTGATCTTCCTTTTTAACAGGAGTATAAGCGGTAGGAATTAGCACCTTAGATTTAAATGCATCTTTGATCATCGTTGTGACCAAATCATTTAATTCCGCTTCCTTACTTATACGAACTTCCATTTTTGAAGGGTGAACATTTACATCGACTAGAAGTGGGTCCATTTCAATATTAAGAAGCACAATCGGATATCGACCGATTGGGAGTAAGGTATGGTATCCCTCTTGTATGGCTTTCGCCAATGGATAGTTCTTAATAAACCTTCCATTAATCATGGTTGAGATATAATTTCTCGATGCCCTTGTTACCTCAGGCATAGAGACGAAACCAGTAATTTTGTAGTCCAGTGAGGTTCCGCTGACCGGAACTAACTGCTTCGCAATGGCTAATCCATAAATAGACGCCAACACTTGACGAACATCGCCGTTTCCGGTCGTTTGCAGGAGCTTTCTGTCATTATGGATCAGACGAAATGCTACCTCCGGATGAGAAAGAGCAAGACGATTTACCACATCCGTAATATTACCTAACTCGGTATGAATGGTTTTCATATATTTTAGGCGGGCAGGCGTATTGAAAAATAAATCGGTAATCGTGAGATCGGTTCCCCTTCTACTCGATGTTTTTTCAAACACCTCTACCTTACCGCCTTCAATCACTACTCGGTTACCGGCACCCTCACCTGTAGAGGTCTTCATTTCAAGTCGGGAAACAGAGGCAATACTTGGTAGGGCTTCTCCACGGAATCCAAGTGTACGGATGCGGAATAAATCATTTTCATTTTTTATTTTACTAGTGGCATGGCGTTGAAAAGCAATAAGAACATCTTCTTCCTCAATCCCATGACCATTATCGGTAATTCTGATTTTAGCCAGTCCTGCTTCCTCTACCTCAATTTCTATCACGGTACTTCCAGCATCGATGGCATTTTCCACAAGCTCTTTTACAACAGAGGCGGGGCGTTCGACTACTTCTCCCGCCGCAATCTTATTTGATAGGGCATCATCTAATTGAATAATCTTCCCCATACGGTTCGCCTCCTTTTTCTCTTACCCTTTTAATTTTTTCTGCAAATTATAGAGCATGTTAATAGCCTGTAATGGTGTCACATCTAATAAATCTAGTTCCTTTATTTTATCCAACACTCTTTTTTCTTTCGTAGATAGTTCCTGCTTTTTCGGTTCTTTCGGTTCATCAAAGAATGATAGTTGTGCAGGTTGTTCTGCTGGTTTCTCTTCTATCATTACAGCCTTCTTAGCTGGAACAGCTGGTACATCAGATTGCTCAAGAGCTGTTAAGATTTCATTTGCTCGATTAATTAGTTCTGTAGGAAGTTCTGCCAGCTGTGCAACATGAATTCCATAACTCTTATCAGCCGGGCCTTCTTTAATTTTATGAAGGAAAACAACTTTCCCATTATGTTCAATTGCACTAACGTGAATGTTTTTCAGCTTGATTAGCTCTTCTTCTAACACCGTTAATTCATGATAGTGGGTTGAAAATAGGGTCTTAGCGCCAATCCGTTCATGAATATATTCAATAATCGCCTGCGCCAATGCCATACCATCGTAGGTAGAGGTTCCACGGCCGATTTCATCGAATAAGATTAAACTGTTTTGAGTCGCATTCGCAATGGCATTTTTCGCCTCAAGCATCTCCACCATAAAGGTACTTTGGCCGGAAATTAAATCATCGGCAGCCCCAATACGAGTGAAGACCTGGTCAAAAATTGGCAGAACCGCCTCAGATGCCGGAACATAGCAGCCGATTTGCGCCAGGATGGCGGTCAATGCAATTTGACGCATGTACGTACTTTTACCAGACATATTTGGTCCAGTGATCAATAGTACTTCACGGTCGCTATCCATATAGCAGTCATTTGGCACATATTCTTGGGCGTTAAGGACCTTCTCGACAACAGGGTGACGTCCTTCTTTAATCACCACACGACGCTCGGTCGAAAACTCTGGTTTCACATAACGGCGCTCCTCACTAACCTGAGCAAAGCACTGAAGAACATCTAACTCACTGACGATTTTCGCTAATGCTTGTAAACGAGGAATTTGTTCCTTTACGATTTCGCGAATTTCAGTAAACAATTCGTATTCCAGCTCACCGCATTTTTCTTCCGCCTGTAAAATCAATGCCTCTTTTTCTTTTAATTCTGGGGTAATAAAGCGTTCTGCATTCGCTAAAGTTTGCTTTCGCTCATACTGCCCTTCTTTTAATAGTGAGAGGTTCGCTCGCGTGACTTCAATATAATAGCCAAACACGCGGTTGTAACCAATCTTCAACGATTTAATCCCCGTCTTTTCACGTTCTTCACGCTCTAATTGAGCAATCCAAGTCTTCCCGTTCCTGCTGGCATAGCGGTATTGATCCAATTGCTCATGATAGCCGTCACGGATGATATTGCCTTCTTTTAACGAAAGCGGCGGATTTTCAATGATGGCTTGCTCTAGTAAATCAGCCACCTCTTCACATGGGTCAAGCAGTTCAGCCAATTGATTCACATGCTCATCCTGCATTGATTGCAGGATTTGTTTTAAAAATGGCACTTGCAATAAAGAACGTTTTAATTGCACCAAATCACGGGCATTCACATTGCCAAATGCTACTCGTCCTGCTAATCTCTCTAAGTCATATACTTCTTTAAATTTTTCACGAAGCTCTTGGCGTTCGAAAAAGTGACTCATCAGAACTTCTACAATCGTTTGCCGATGCTTGATGAGAGCCAGGTCAATTAACGGACGGTCAACCCAGTGCTTCAGCATCCTTCCACCCATAGCCGTCATAGTTTCATCCAGAAGCCATAATAATGAACCCTTTTTCCCCTTAGAACGGATCGTCTCCGTTAATTCAAGGTTACGTTTCGAGTAATAATCAATTTTCATAAATTGATGGGTTTGGTAAGTGGTAACAGGCTGAAGATGGTCAAGACTTCTTTTTTGTGAACGATATAAATAGTTAAAAAGTCTTGCCGCTGTTTGCTTCAATTTATCCTGATTTAAATCCTCAAGCAGATGGGAAAATGTCATTTCTACTGAACTATTATCCTCAAAAGAAATGGCTAGTACATCACGCTCACGCATTTTCTTTTGCAGTTCGCCATCAAAGTCACTGGACACAACTACTTCCTTAGCACTTAAGACCGACAGCTCGTTAAGAACCTCTTCAAAATAATTAGAAAGCAAGGTCACCCGGCTTTCCCCTGTTGAAATATCGTTGAAGGCAAACCCGTAAGTTTGGTCATCAAATGCGGTTATGGAAGCAATATAATTGTTTTCTTTATCGTTTAAACCTTTGCTATCCATCACCGTTCCAGGAGTAATTAACTGGACAACTTCCCGTCTGACCATCCCCTTGGTTTGTTTTGCATCTTCCATTTGCTCACATATCGCTACTTTGTAGCCTTTTGAAATAAGCTGTTCAATATAGTTAGGAGCCGCGTGATATGGTACACCACACATCGGAATTCGGTCTTCACTGCCGCCATCCCGGCTCGTTAATGTAATTTCTAATTCTTGTGATGCCTTAATCGCATCCTCGAAAAACATTTCGTAAAAATCGCCTAAGCGAAAAAATAAAAAGGCATCTTGATAATCTGCCTTGACTGTTAAGTATTGTTGTATCATCGGCGTATAAGCAGCCATAATGACCTCCACTATTAATTTCATTTCGATTTCTTTCGACATATTATTATATCATAACCAGGGAGTGTCAGGCACTCGTTGAATTTTTGGCAAATAACTAGAATCATACTTTTTAATTTCCATAATTTTATTTTACTTTGTCCTGTTTTTCGACGATTTCCGAAATTCATCCATGATAAACTTTTCATAAGGGATGGTGGGATGATGGAATGGTTTGGCCGAAGTAATAAAAACTATGACTTTGACATGTTTTCGACGAGTCATTTTATCGTAGTTGCGATTTTAATCATTGTGTCCGTCTGTATATTTCTCTTTAGAGATTCTCTGAAAAATAAGAAGATGCGGCGGGTTGAAATTGGCTTTGCTATTTCACTAATTATAATAGAAACAACCTATCATTTTTGGATGATCACTAATGGCAGCTGGAATGTCAGTCACGCCATTCCACTTGAGTTGTGTAGCATCAGCCTGATGTTAACCATCGTACTACTGCTTACAAGGTTAAAAATCATCTATGAGATTTTACTATTTACAGCTTTACTTGGGGCATCACAGGCATTATTAACACCCTTATTAAACTATGACTTCCCACATTTTCGTTTCTTTCATTTCTTCTACACTCACTTAATGATCATTTGGGTGCCCTTATATTTCACCTGGGTGCAAGGTTATCGCCCGACAATCTGGTCGGTGGTAAAACTGTTTGTATTCTTAAATGTGTTAATGCCTTTTATTATGTTCATCAATAAATTAGTTGGCGGGAATTATATGTTCTTAAGCCATAAACCAGACAGCGCGAGTTTGTTGGATGTGCTTGGTCCATATCCGTGGTATATCTTATCGTTAGAGGGATTGTTAATCTCATTAAGTTTAGTCGTTTGGGTCATATTCCGTGAAAAGGCTGTAAAACAACCAGAAATATCCAGAAACCTACCCATTCACTAACGTTAATATTGACCTTTTTTGATTAACTGAGTATAATAAATTACGTTCCTATTAAGGAATATATATTAAGTCCCAATAGCTCAGCAGGATAGAGCACGATCGAATACGCTTCTTGAATCTTCTTCAGCGTACTGATCGAGCCACTTCTTGAATAATCTTTCTGAGATCAGGACGACAGTTACTAATTTTGAGTAGCTAACATCACATTGTCCCAATAGCTCAGCAGGATAGAGCAACAGTTTCCTAAACTGTAGGTCGGAGGTTCGAATCCTCTTTGGGACGTCAAAAAAGCCTTGAAAATTCAAGGCTTTTTTCTTTTGAATTTTTTTCTGAATCTTAGACAAATGGTCCTTCACTGGTATAATTCGCCGCTTTTCTCGCTCTTAAGAATCGGACTAAGTTTAAAACAATTGTTTTTGAGACCGCATAGGTCGGAACAGCCAAAACCATTCCTAGGACACCTGCAAGATTGCCTGCTGCCAACAGAATGATGATAATTGTTGCCGGGTGCGTATCCAGTGATTTACCTAAAATCATCGGAGATAGGAAGTTCCCTTCAATTTGCTGTGCCACAAGAATCACGACTATTACTAATAAAGCTTTCGTTGGTGAATCAAAGAAAGCCACCAGTACCGCTGGCGCACCGCCAATAATTGGCCCTACATATGGGATAATGTTGGTGAAGGCTACGATTAGTGCCATAATTAATGCATAGCGTAAATCGATAATTGCATATCCGATAAAGGCTAATGTTCCTACAGCCAAGGCGACCACTACCTGCCCCTGAATGTATGCTGAAAGTGTCTCTCCTGTTTCTTTCAACGTTTTTAATGCCTCATCCCGGTATTCAGCTGGAATGAACTTAGATACGGCTATTGGAAATTTTTGTCCATCCTTAAACATGTAAAATAATAAAAATGGAACAGTAACAAGAATAATTGCGATATTCGTGACGATGCCAAAGAAGCCCATAATCACGTTCGTAAGTGTGTTTGGCAAGGTATTAGCATACTTCACTAAACGTTTTTGCACGTTATCGATTATTTCACTCTGCTTCTCTTTAAAGTTTTTAAACTCTGAAGACTTAACTACATCACTAACAAAATCAGTCGTCTTATGTGCAAAGCCAGGCAAATCATTGGCAAGTTCGGTTGCCTGTTTCGAAACAGCTGGAACCAGGCTACCTATTACCACTGCAAGAAGACCTGCAAATACAACATATATGACCAATATTGCTGCTACCCTCGGTAGTTTTTTGCGTTCCAGAAAATTCACAACCGGATTTAAAAGAAAATAAAGGAACCCGGTAATTAGAATGGGAAAGAACACCGTCGAGAAAAACACCCCGATAGGCTGAAACATAAATGAAATCTTGGTTGATACGAAAATAATTGATAAAATAAGCAAAATTTGAATTAACCAGAATTGAATTTTAGATTTTGACACGGAATGTACCTCTTGCCTTCATTATTTGGAAAAATTATATCAAAATTTTGGGATAAAATACAGTATTATCAATGTGTTACATTCCAAGAACATTGTTTATTATTTAAACTTAGTCCAATCATACATTTTTTTCCTTTGTTTTTTCACCCGCTCTCCCTTTTTACTTTCCACCTGCTTTTCTTTGTTAAAATGCATGATAAAACCACAATCTTCACAAATATAGGAATATATTTGTGATGGCTCTGGAAGTCTATTTAATGGATTATCCTCTTCAGATTCTAAATAAAATTTTATTTTCGCTTCAGATTTAACGTTCCATCTTGTATCCTCATCAAATTTTTGATATTCCGCAACAAAAAATCCTTTTCGAAAATGTACCCCATTACATACAAGGCATTCAACTTCATTAATATTTTTTTTCATTTCAGACACCTCCAGTAAATTTTATGAAGGCAGCCTATGTCCCAAAACCAAAAAAGTCACGCGCATATTTCACGTGACCATCTTTTATTAATCTAGTAATTCTAAGACACTTTTCGTATCAATAACTGTGGCAAATTCCTCGTGCAAGCTGACGAGAGCCAAGTTGTGGATTTCTTCAGCACCGTACAGCTTTCCGTCAAAACTTACTCGATCGAAAGTAGCGGTAGCATCTGAGACAATGAATGGAGTAAAGCCGAGATTTTTTGCCATACGTGTTGTAGTAGAGACACAATGATCGGTAGTTAATCCTACAATAACAAGTGTTTCAATTTCATATTCTCTTAAGTACGTTTCCAATTTTGTACCGATAAAGGCACTGTTTACGTTTTTCACGATGATAGATTCCTCTGGTAGTGGTGAAACGATCTCTTTAATATCACGTCCAGGATGGTGAGCCAACGCTGGATTACTTATGTGTTGAACATGAATGACAGGTCGATTTGATTCTCTCCATTTGTTTAACAATAAGGCCATATTTTCTTCGGCGTTTGGATTGTTTCTTCTACCATGGTTTGGATCATCAAAATAATTTTGCACATCGATTAATAATAAAGCGGTGTTTGCTGAAATTTTCATAATAACTCCTCCACATATTTATATGAATCTATTCACAAAATCCCATGAGCCTTTTTACATTGTTTGCATTTTCCGTTGACGTCAAAAGTTCAAGCATGGTAAATGCTACATCGAATGAAGTGGCCGGGTTGAATGATGTAATAATGTTTTTATCGATGACGATACTTTGATCCGGAATCACATTCACTCCCAATTCTGCTAATTGTACTTGCCGCTTCCTATTACTCCGATTATAGGTCGTAGCATTTCTTCCTTGTAAAACACCGCTTTTTCCAACCACTAATGAACCGACACAGATCGCTGCAATGATTTTTCCCTGATTATCAAATTCGCGGATAAATTCAAGTACATCGGAGCCAAAAGCATCCTCATAAAAGCCTGCTTGTTCAAAACCACCAGGTAGGGCTAATGCATCAAACTCATGTGCAGAAACCTCCGATAACAACCTTTCTGGCTTAACGATTAAATTCCAAGTACATTTCAATTCCTCTCTTGTCCCCACTGTCACTAGTTCAGTTGATCCCTCGCTTACGTCTTTATTCCAGCCAAACACATCTGTAAACACACTTGCTTCAACAGCTTCAAAGCCATTCGGTAAGAGTAAACATATTTTTTTCATATCTCTCATCTCCTTAAATGAATTGTATGTTATAATTTACCATTAGTAAAACTGAAATAACTAAACTTTAAGTTCAGAATTTCTGATAATAAAATAGAATGGGGAATCATACATGGAGATTCGTCAATTACAAACGTTTAAAGCTGTTGTTGATTTGAATAGCTTTACAAAGGCCGCACAAACACTTCAGTACTCTCAAGCCTCTATTACATCTCATATTCAGCAGTTGGAGGACGAGATTGGCCTTCCTTTATTTGACCGGCTGGGGAAACACATCCAACTTACGATGGTTGGCGAGGAATTGTATCATTATTCTGTAGAATTACTAGCGGTCTTTTCGAAGATTCAACATATATCCACCAATGATAGAACATTGAAAGGCGAAATCCGCATTGGTGCAGCCGAATCGATTACTGTATACAAGTTAGGCACAGTTCTCTCACAGTATAAAAAGTTATGTCCTGAGGTTACGTTTTCACTTATTAATGATGATTGTCTTCCACTTAGGGAGCGGCTCTATTCCGGTGTGATAGATATTGCCATTACTTTAGAGCCTAAGGTAAATGACCCAAATTTAATCACCCAAGTCTGGTCCGAAGAATCCTTAGTTTTTGTCGGGGAAAGAAATCATTCCATAAAAGCCATTGAGGAAGCGACTGAAGAATGTTTTATTTTCAGTCCGAAAAGTTGTGCCTTAAGGAAATTTTTCGAGGGTTATTTAATTCGAAAAGGGATTAGTACCCATAATCATTTGGAGTTTAATAGTATGGAGGCAATGAAACAGTGTGTTGTAAGCGGGTTAGGCATCAGCTTAATGCCATCCCTAAGTGTAGAAGCATTATTGCGAGAAGAAAAAATGAAGGTAATCGAGTCAGCTTCAGAAAAACCCGTGTTCTATGCGCAAATTTCTTATCATAAAAACAAGTGGTTGTCGAAAGCTCATCGGAAGTTTATTGAGATGGTTTTGGAGGAAGTTAAGTTATAAAATCATAGACTATTTTTAAAGCTCTACTTCTTATAAATATAGGGTTCACTTGTGGGGTGCACGAAGACAAATTGACAGATGAAATGGCATGTAAATTGGCGCATGCCATTTTTGTTCGTTGAGACGAGTTCATAACGACTGAAGCGTTAAGAAAATCAGGTCTCTAGTCGTTTAGGAGGGGTCATAACGACCAAAGGGCTAAAAATATCAGGCCTTCGTTCATTTAGAAGGGTTCATAACAACTGAAGCGTTAAAAAAATCAGAACTTCGGTGGTTTAGATCAAAAGAGCGCATATACAATTTATTGATTTAGTAAAATAGACTATCATTTCCGCTGCCAAAACGTGGTCAGTAACCTCTTAAGTGAATCCTTTATCCATATAAAATAGAGCTTTTCCTTTATTGACCCATAGAAAAATTAGTAATGCTACTGATAGTACATAAGAAACATTACTTACACTAGGATGGGTATCTTGGTTTTTCACACCAATCCCAATTAAAGCCCAACAAAATACCAAAACATAATAAGGATCATTTTCCTTTTTGTAAAAAATCCCTGCCAGTATTGCTGCGACCCAAAGCATAATAACGGTCCACATAACCGCTGAAAGTCCCCAGCCATTCCATTGAATATAAACCAGGTAATAGCTGATATTTGCAATCAAAGCTACACTAATCCATCCAAGGTAGATGGAAAAAGGGATGATATCTATTTTGGATGGGTGAAAACTCTTTACTTTTTTATAAAGAAAAATAAGAGTAACCAAAAAAGCAACCATGACTAAAACCGTATAGAAAAAGTACTCGTAATGCCATAAGAAAATCCATAATATATTTAGGGCACATGTCAGCAAAAAGAGTCCGCTCGTTGATTGGTATAAAGGCAGATTTCTTCGGTTCTTTGGCAGCTGTCTAATTACCCAGATAAACAGTAATAAGTAAATAAGTCCCCAAATACTAAATACATAGCCTGCTGGTGTAAATAATACATGTAACCTATTAGAAATTTCACCTGTAGTCTGTCCGTTAAGCGGCAAAATATTAGCTAATGCATTAACCGTGACAACCAATAAAAGACCAAGTAAATTGAAAACGAACCGAATCATCTTACTCCCCCTTATTTTTTCACCAGATTGTATGCCTCTAAAGCTCTTTCTCTTGCAAAAACATGTTCAACAATGGGGAATGGATAGGAGGTACCTAGCTCCACCCCTGCCTCACGAAGTATCGTTTCAGGTGCCGTCCATGGACTAAAAAGGTATTTAGTTGGCAGATACTTCAATTCTGGTACCCATTGACGAATGTAGTCGCCAGACTCATCAAATTTTTGTCCTTGGGTAATGGGATTAAATATTCGAAAGTACGGTGCTGCATCAAACCCACAGCCTGATACCCATTGCCATCCCATTGAATTATTGGCCAAGTCTGCATCAAGCAATGTTTCTTCAAACCACGAAGCCCCTCTTTGCCATGGGATCAATAAATGCTTTACTAAAAAGGAGGCAGTTACCATTCGGACACGATTATGCATCCAGCCGGTTTCCCATAATTCTCTCATCCCTGCATCAATGATTGGATAACCCGTTCTCCCTTCTTTCCACGCTGCCCATTCATCTTCCCGCTCCTCCCAAGGGAAAAAAGCGAATTCCTTTCGGAGAGGAGAATCAATCATTTCCGGAAAAGAAACTAGCTGATGGTACCCAAATTCTCTCCATACTAATTGTCTTAAAAACCCATCAATATCCTTTTGCCTACTATAGCTAGAATTCACTTTCTCTTGTTCCCTTACTTGATGCCAGATCCATCTCGGACTAATTTCTCCCCAGGTTAGATGGGGAGACAATCTTGACACATGCTGAACATATGGATAGTCCCTTTTTGTAGAATATCCCGACAGCCTTTCTTCAATAAATTGTTCCCACTGAGCGATTGCTCCCTTTTCACCCGGCAACCACTTCTCTTTAAATTTTTGATACCAATCTCTAGTTGTCAATAAACCTAATTCATCAATATTTAACGTTTTAACTTGGTCATGTGTACTCGAAAGCGTAGCGGGTAAGATTTTGGGGAGTGGAATGGGCATCTGTAAACACTTCTTCCAGAAAGAAGTAAATACTTTATAGGGTTGCCCTTGATTATTGACTATTGATAAAGGTGGGAATAACAGATTCGAATGAAAGGCTTTTACCATTATTCCTTTCTCTTCTAGTGCTTCTTTCATCTGTTGATCACGTAGACGAATCCTTGGCTCGTATCTTTCGTTAAAAAACACTGCCTTAGCACCTGTTTCCTCAATCAACTCCTTAAGTATAGGAAGGGTCCTGCCTTTTCGAATAATTAACTTTGATCCCCGGTCTTGTAATGCTCGATTTAATTCTATAAGGGAATGGTGGAGCCACCACGAAGCGGCTTCACCAACTACCTTTTTTGTTTCTTCCTCAGGTGACCAGATAAAAACAGGAACAATAATTCCTTGCTTAATTCCTGACCATAATGCTAAATTATCTTGAATTCGCAAGTCTCTGCGAAACCAAATGATTATTTTACTTTGTTGCATTTGTCTCTCCATCCCGTTTTATACGAATACCTCATCTAATGTGTGAGTTAAGTGAATATACTGTAGCTGGCTTCTGTTTGCCAGATATGTTACGGCCCCAGGTCCCCCTATGTAAAACTGAGTCTTCTTACAATCAGAGGCAAACCTGTCAAGCTTAGTTATTATCGATGGGTCCTGTTCAAAAGGAAAAGTCGTGGTAGCTGACAAGATCACTTTATCTGGCTCCAATTTTTGAACCGTCTTTTCAATGGACCCTTCTGCTGGGGAAGCACCTATTAAAATCGTTTTCCATCCCTTTAACATAGCTTGAATAAGGAGGATAAGAACTGGAACTTCGTGTTGTTCGTACGGCAAACAGGCACCTAAAAGGGTGGGGGCATTTTCCCTGTACTTAAAATTTCTCCTCAATTGCACAAGAAAATCTCGGACTGTTAGGCTTGCAAGCGATTCTTGATATTCCCCCCATTGTCCCTTTTCCCATCGATTTCCTACCTCGTGTAAAAACGGAATCACTACAGATTGAATGAAAAATTCCAACCCTTTTTGATGATAGGCTTGTTGGAGAATGAGATTCATTGCGGATTCATTACAGTGGGTACCTTCCTTAAGTAAATCAAGCACAAATTCATTTAACTCTTCATATTGATTTTTCTTTTTCCAGCCAGCATCCAATAGACTATGATCGGCTGGAGAACCGCCCTTCTCTACAAGATATGCAGCTTGTTTGACGGTATGTCCCTGGTCAACCAATCCTTTTACTTTCATTATGGTATTAATATCTACATCACTATATATCCGATATCCATTTTCTAATCTTTCAGGCGTAACAATTTGATATCTTTCTTCCCATTTACGAATGACCTGTTTTGACAATCCTGTAATTTCAGATACTTGTTGGATCGAATAGGTTGCATTTTCGATATTCATCTCTATTTATTTCATCCTCTCGGCATGGTGGAAAAAACTTCTCATGACTATTTAGTCCAGTATATACCAAGCTATAACCTTGTACAACGCTAGAAAAATAACTATACAAACATTTGACATACCTCAATTAACTAAAGATAATAAAAGAAAATCCATTGTGGTGGAATAAGGAAATGAGGGCATCCATTGGAAAAACGACAAGTATATAAGGCGATCCTTGCTGGGTTGATTTCTGGTGTGTTTTTGGGTTTATTTTTGAAAGTGGTTGAAGTAACAACTTCTATAAAAGTTTATACTTTGTTGTTAAATGTGGACTATGTTCCTATCCTCCAACATTATAAGCTACCTGAAATCATTGAATTTAGTATCCATTTGTTCATTTCGGTTGTTATTAGCATAAGCTTATTATTTATCTTTAATAAAAAAAGTCTCCCCACCATTAAAAGAATCCTACTCGTAATCCTATTAAGTTTAGTAATCGGAGTCCTACTTTATCCTACAACTGCTTTATCAAACCGTACCCCATCCTTAACCAATCTTCCCGCTTTCGGGTATTGGCTTTTGGGCCATTCCTTATATGGTGGGCTATTAGGATTTCTATTAAAAAATAGGTAACTTATAGTCTTTTAATCCACTTTGTATTTTTTAGGCTGTCAATTGAATCCGTTCCAATACCAAACATGGCAGCCTTTAATTCCCATTCTAATTGCGTAAATCTCTGAATCAATGAATCAACAGACTCTAGAAGGATGGACCTTCCAAATCCAACTAAGTCTGCACCAAGGGCAATGGCCTTGGCAGCCTCCACTCCATTTTTTAAGCCACCGCTTGCAATGGTCGTCCCCATTGCTGATTGGCTTTTCACATCTATAAGACAATCAGTAGTAGAAAGCCCCCAATCTTTCAAGGCCTCTGCAACAGCTATTTTCAGAGAATCACTCGATCGTAGTTTCTCCACTTGACTCCAACTTGTTCCTCCTGCTCCAGCCAAATCGATAAAAGATACCCCTGCTTCAAAAAAACGTTTTGCCAACACACCATTAATCCCCCAGCCTACTTCCTTAATGCCAATGGGAAGAGGGAATTCTTGACAAAGTACCTCTATTTTCTTAAAAAGACCTTTAAAGTTTGTATTCCCTTCAGGCTGTATTAGTTCCTGGAGACTATTGAGATGAAGAACAAGTGCATCCGCTTCAGACATATCCACTACTCGCTTACATTCGTCAATACCAAATCCATTGTTAAGCTGAACCGCACCTATATTTGCGATAATAGGAATGTCCGGGGCATATTTTCTGACTTGAAAGGTGTACACTTGGGCAGGGCTTTCTACAGCTGCTCTAGCGGAACCTAACCCTAAAGCCCATCCCTTCTCTTGTGCAGCCTGAGCCAAGTTTTTATTAATTGAATATGCCATCTCTGTTCCTCCAGTCATGGAGCTAATTAAGTACGGCATCTTTATTCTTTTTCCTAAGAAAAAGGATTCTGTGTTAATGTCTGAGAAATTTATTTCTGGCAAGGCTTGATGAATAAATCTGAATTGCTCAAACCCAGTACTGATTCCCCTGCCAGTTACCTCCTCATGTAAACAAAGGTGAATATGATCGTCCTTTCTTTGATTGATATCTGTATTTGTACCCAAAACGTATTTTCCTCCCTTCTAAACACTATGGTATGTTATTAGGCTTCAATAGAATGAACCGCTTGTTGGTCGGAACCTTGAAGAGTTCCTAAAAGAATCAATTTCTTTTTCTTATCACTCACGATTGCTCGTTTTGTATACACTTGATATTCATTTTGTCTTACAGCTTCCATAATTGCTGCATAATAACCGGCAGCTAATTTTATTGCGAAGGCACTCTTTTCAGGATAGGTATCAATGTTTTCTAATCCCCTTGAAAACCATTCCTCAGCCACATTCATCAAACCAGTCAGCATACGTTTGAAGCGAAAATTGACGATCCTCGTATCAAACTCTGCTTGTGAATAATGATATTGATCTAACCATTGTCTCGGTATATAACGACGTCCCCTATGTTGATCTTCTCCTACATCCCGGATAATGTTCACAATCTGCATTGCTTTTCCAAGATAGACTCCCGCAAGTTCCACCTCACTTGAAGGGTGGTCATGAAGAACAGGCAGAAGCATCTCCCCAACAGAACCTGCGACTCTTTCACAGTATAATTCGAGTTCTTCCATTGTTTCATAGTGTGTTAGAGTAGCATCCATTTTCTGACCGGATATTTGCTTAAAAAAGGGGGCCTTTGAAATAGGAAAACTGCTAAAAAGCCACCTTAAACATGGCCAGATAAAATGACCTTCTGCACTATCCAAATGATCGAATAATGTTTCTAATTCGCTTAATGTATAAGGGGAGGATTCCGGCTCATCTACAGAGTCATCAATCATTCTACAAAATGCATAGATTACAAACACTGCTTCTTTTCTTGGTGAAGGCAAAAATCGAAAAGCTGAATAAAAGCTTGCAGAATGCTTTTTCATCAATTCCTCACAGGCTGAAATTAAGTTTGAATCAATCACACTCTCAACTCCTTTTCTATTAGCTCACTTAATAGTCGCGCCCCTTGTAGAACAATCGGTATTCCACCGCCAGGGTGGATAGAGGCACCCACGCTGTACAATCTATCAATCTTAAAAGGTGATATCTGCGGTCTAAATCCTCCTGATTGAAATAAACTAGGGGCAATTCCAAAGCTTCCCCCTTGATATAAGCCATCACGAATGGAATCTGCCGGGGTCCTAATCTCCATCCATTCCACCGCTTTTCGCAATCCTGGAAAATGTTTTTCTGCTCTTGTTAACACCTGCTCAGCCAGCATTGGTCCTGATGTTTCCCAATCAATTTGCTCTCCTGATGGAACTGGAATAAGAAAATAGAGAACACTTTCCCCTGATGGAGCTGCTTCATCCTCTAATGCAACTGGATTAAAAACATAATAGGATGGATCTTCAGGTACTTTTTTCGTTTTAAACACTTCCGTCATATTTTTTTCAAAATCCTTCGGCAAAAAGAATTGGTGTGCCTTTGCCTGCGGAAATCTCTCGGACACACCAAGATAAACCAACACACAACCAGAGGAAGGGATAAATTTCTTCCCCGTTTTCTTTTTTTCGATCAGGGTATACAAATGAGGAAAATCGCCATTAAAAATAACAGCATCATAGAGATTCGTTTTGTTATCCACAGACAAACCTTTGCATACGTGTTCCTCAATCAGCAGGCGGTCCACTTTTGATTGGAGTTTTATTTTAACTCCTTGCTTTTTACAGGCACTTTCTAGTATCGGAATAAGACTCGCGTATCCTCCCTTTAAATACCAAATACCATGGGCATGTTCACTATAAGAAACTAATCCGTATAATGCCGGCACTTCATACGGCGATCCGCCAATATATAAAGATTGTAAAGAGTAAGCCTCTTGAAGTTTAGGATGAGAAAAATATGAGGCATTAAAATTCTTTAAGGTTTTGTATGCTTTGGATTGTGCTAAAAGTTTAATATTTTCTATCGTTAAGAAGTCTTGCTTCCCTTTAAATGTCTTGCCCAGAAATGCTTCCATCCCTAATTCGAAGACGGTAGCCATATCTGAAAGGTATTTTAATAGATTTTTTGATTCCCCAGGAAACTTCAACTCTAATTCTCTAAGCTGTGTTGGTAAATCTCTATACTTCGTAAACGTTGTACCATCATGAAAATGAAGATCATATAATGGTTCACACGGAAGCAACGGAACCTCTTCTTTCGGTATCCCAGCCTCTTCTAAAACACTTAACAAAAGTTCCGGTAAAAGGACGATCGTTGGCCCCTGGTCAATTCGGTAGCGGCCGTTCTCTTGGTAGGTCAGTCTGCCACCTACATGGTTTTCCTTTTCATAAATGGTTACTTGGTGTCCCTTTCTGGAAAGGAGCAAGGCAGATACTAACCCACCGACCCCTGCACCTACAATGGCTATATCCATAATTCAGGCTCCCTCCGGTCTAAAGCTTGTTGCTTCTCTTTATTCATGGTAGTAGTTTCCATATATTGATGGTTTAATAGAGTCGCACTGATTTTGGCTGATTCAAAAATGGTTGGTAAGCCACTGCCAGGGTGGGTTCCTCCTCCTACCAAGTAACAATGGTCTACATCCTCAAATTTATTATGGGGACGGAAGTACATCATTTGACTAAGGTTGTGAGCAAGACTAAACGTTGCTCCTTTATAGACGTATATTTCGTTTTGCCAATCAAGTGGCGTAATGATTTTTTCCACTTCAATATGCGCTCTAATATCTTGTAATTCAGGCTCTTGTTCAAGACGAGACAGGATCTTTTCCCTTATACCTTGCTTTTGTTCCTCCCAATTAATATCTGACTGTAAATTAGGAACTGGCATAAGCACATATAAAGCTGACTTACCTTCTGGCGCTAAAGTTGGGTCAAGCTTTGATGGATTGTGAACATAAATGGATGGATCTTCAGATAATTTCATCTCCTTGGTCATCTCGTCTACGTTCTGTTTATAATCCTCTGCAAAAAGAATAGTGTGATGCGGCATATGCAACGGTTTATCAATGCCCAAATACAGCATAAAAGTGGAGCAAGAAAGTTTCTTTTTTTCGAGATTCTCTTTGCGATATTTCTTTAAATCACTTTGTTGAAAAAGGTTAGTTGCTGCATGGCCGAAATCAGCATTAATTATGACATCATCTGAAGGAACCACTTCTCCGTTTTCAAGAAGAACTCCTACTGCCTTCTTCTCCTTAACCAACACTTGCTTAACACCAGTTCCCGTATAAATTTTCCCTCCATACTCCTTAATCACTTTTGCCATTGCATCACACAGCTGATTCACTCCTCCAATTGGATGAAACAATCCATAACGGTGTTCTAAATAAGAAAGAATGGTAAAGGTTCCCGGACATTCCCAGGGTGACATCCCCAGATACTTTGCTTGAAAGGAAAAGGCCCATTTCAGCCTCTCATCATTGAAATAATTAGATAAACGGCCATAAACGGTATCAAAAGCATTTAATTTTGGGAGGGCTGACACCATATTTCTTGTAATAAGATCGGTTATTTTTGTAAATGGCTGTTGAAGCAACTTAGTTACCCGTTCAAACTTTTCACCTTCGATCTTCATGAATTGATCGTATCCAGCTCCATTACCAGGGAATATCCTTTCCATTTCGTGAATCATTTCTTGATAATTTCGCGTAGGTGAAAATGATAAATTATTAAATTTCAATGTATATAATGGATTGATTTCTTGTATCTCAACGTAGTCTTGTAATTGGCGTCCCGACATCTGAAAGATTTCTTCCAGAATGCTTGGCATCATAAAAAAGGTGGGTCCTAAATCAAAGTTGTAGTCTCCCAAAGTTAATCGGGAAGTACGCCCTCCAATATAAGCCTGTTTCTCATAGATCACTACCTCATACCCTTTAGCTGCCAGTAGCATGGAAACAGCTAATCCTCCTGGTCCTGCACCAATGACTGTTACTTTTTTACTCTTGCTCAAGTATCGCCACCTCCTTTATCAGTTTATTTAGATTATACATATTGTATAACTTTTGTACAATGTTTTTAATAAAAAGTTATACAATAAATTTTCCTATTTTACCCTCCGAAGTCGAAATTACTTTTTAAACTCGGATTAACTTATATATCTTTGTACAACGTTTGTATAATCCGTAAACAATAAAAGGCCTCTTCCAGTTCAATGGAAGAGACCTTTTACATTATCTATAAGTTATTGTTAAATTGCTTATCGCTCGACGCTCTATTATTCTTTAAATGATGGAATTATAAACCTTTTCCAACACGTTGATAAAGTTTTTATCTAATTCTTTTTCATCCATTGTTAATAGTACACGATCAAACATCACCCATTTACCATCTATCATTACATGACGAATGTGCTCTACTCTTGTTTCAAATAAAAGGTTATGAACGATGGTAGAGAATTCCTCCCTATTTACCTGCGGAATCAACGAATCCTTTTTAATAAACACCAAGTCTGCTTTGTAACCTTCCTTAATTGCTCCTAACCGCTTTTGTTGGTAAGCCTTTGCACCGTTCACCGTTGCCATCATAAAGATATCTACTGCCTGGTAACGATTGAACGGACTGCCTAATTTTAATAAATAGTAGGAAGTTTTCATCGTTTCCCAAATATCGACGCTCCCAAAATCCGTTCCAAGACAGACGTTTACCCCTTTTTCAAGCATACTACTAATTGGTGCCATTCCAGCACCAGACCATAAGTTAGAATTAGGACAGTGGACGACCGAGGCATTAGCTTCTGCAACAATCTCAATATCCTTCTCGTTCATATGGACCCCATGATAAAGGACTGTTTTCTCATCCAATAGACCCTTCTCGTTATATAACTCTAAGGAGGATCTTTCAAAATTCTTGTAAATAATATCCTTTCTCCAATCATTCTCCATGCAGTGAGTCATGTAAATGCTATCAAACTCACGTTTCTTCCGAACACATTCTTCTAACGTTTCTTCCGTTATATCTTCCTCTTCTAGTAAATGAGTTCCGAACGAGACGTTCCCCACATTTTTTTGATAGTAATCTTCTATATTTGTATGTGTATCTAATATCCCGCGCATCCCTATTTTTTCAATCGCTCCAGCTACTAACTCAGGCCAATAGGCTGGTTCATTTTCACTCACGAAGGTAATTCCGTTCTTCACCATCTCTGCGTTTGCTTTAAGGCAGACCGACTCATATTCCTCAGAAGATAGTTGATCTAGATTTTCGAAAAATTTTGTTTGAATCTTCCCTTGTACCGTATCATTACACCAAGATTCTATCTTCATCTCCTTAGCAAGTCCTTTGGCTAACAAGGAATATCCGTGAAAATGAGCATTAAATAGACCGGGAATAATTATGTAGTCATGGCAATCTATTAGATTATCATCATTTTCACTATTGTTTTCATATCCTAGTTTTATGACTCCATCCTCGATGATGAGGTCACCTGTCACTATATTCCAATTTTCATCTAAATAACTAGCATTTTTTAAAAGCATGTCTTCACTCCATGTCTTAATTTTCCAAACTTACCATTCAATTGTACAACATGAACTAATTTTGAACTACAAAAGAGTAGTGCTAACTCAAAAGAAAGTCGGCACTACTCTATGAGTCTTTTAGTTTTTTACTTCATTAGATAAGGTTCTGTACCGTCCGCTAAAATAAAGCAAAGGCTCCCCTTCACCAATGTGGATATCTGTTACTTTGCCAATAAACAAGGTATGATCCCCTTCTATATGTTCTGCAGATACCTCGCAGGCAATCTGCGCAACCGCCCCTGACAAAACAGGCTTTCCATCAAGATAGTCAAACACCACTTCCCGATGTTCCTTCACTTGTCCTGCAAAAATCATAGAAAGTTCCTGTTGGTCGGCAGCGAGAATATTAACCGTGAACATATTACTTTGCTTAATTTTCTCAAGTATTTTAGCCTTTTCAGCAATAGATACCACTACTAATCTTGGTTGAAGTGATACAGACATAAACGCATTAGCCGTCATGCCACTTACTATGCCATTTACCTCTGTAGCTACAACGGTTATTCCTGTAGCAAATTTACCCATTGCATTTCTAAATTGACGATCATCCATTTCATCCCCTCCTCTTAGTGAAACTTACGAATTGATTCACTCTTTTATGCTGATTAATTAGGCTACAAGGGGATTCGTGCATTTTTTCCTTCATTTTTTTAGAATTGTGCTACTATTAATTTAACACCTTTTAAAAAATTGGAGGTTTTCATCGTGAGAATATTGGTTGTTGGAGCTGGGGCCGTCGGAGGATATTTCGGAGGGCGTTTAGCTGAAAAAGGCGAAAATGTTACCTTTCTCGTACGGGAAAATAGAAAAAAACAACTAGAACAACATGGTCTTACTATCCAAAGCATTCATGGCAACGTAAAGCTTACACCACAGCTCCTTCTCTCAGGAGAGGAAGCAGGGCACTTTGATGTTATTTTGTTATCCACAAAGGCTTACCACCTTGATTCAGCTATTAAAGACATGCGACCATACATAGGAAAAGATACGATGATTCTCCCTCTCTTAAATGGAATGTCTCACATCGATAAACTTATAGAGTCATTTGATGAGAAAAATGTCCTAGGCGGGCTATGCTTTGTCGAGTCTACGCTGGATCAGAATGGAACCATCATCCAAACTAGTCCTATCCATGACCTAGTCTATGGTGAACGAAATGGAGAGAAAACAGTCAGGATTACACGTTTAGAGAAGACTTTTTCAGAAACAAAAGCCAATTTTCTCTTATCTGAAAAAATTAAACAGGACATGTGGGTCAAATATTTATTTATTTCTACACTGTCTGGTATTACATCTTTGTTCCGTTCTCCTATCGGACCCATTCTAGAAAATAATGAAGGCTTAAACACCATCGAGAAGGTGCTAACTGAGGCGGCTGCAATTATGAGAAGTGTTAATGCGCCATTGCCAGAAAGTATTGAAGAAATACAACTTAATAGGCTTATGGCTATGAATTATGAAATGAAATCCTCGCTCCAACGAGATATGGAAAAGAATTTGCCAATAGAAGCCGGCCATCTTTACGGGTATTTATTAAACCTTGCCAGCAAAAATAATATGGATGTACCCACTCTAAAAGTTATTTACCAGAATTTAAAAGTCTATGAAACCATGAATCTTTAATGAAAGAAAAAGGGGAATAAGCATTCCATTACTTATTTCCCTTTTTCTTTTTAAATTTCCTGTAAAGACGGTAGCCTTTTCTTACCCCGTCGACGATAAAAAAAGGAATGGGCGGATGATATTTAAAAAGGTAGGGTCTATATATTTTATAATATGCTTTTTTTAAATCCCTCCATTTATGGCACACACCCTGTTTATAGAAATCAGATACATCTACGATATACCCTCTCCCATTATGCATCACCACGTTTTTCCCATGCACATCAAAAGGATTCAATCCCACCCTTCTTGCATATTCCAATCCAGCATCAATATCTTGTATAACCGTTTCCGGAATCGCAACACCTTTAACCACTGCATCAAATAAGGTGATCCCCTCTAGTTTTTTTAAAATCAGAAAATTATCTCCATATTGATAGAGTGTTGAAAAGGATGGATGTTGGCCTAATTTTTGATATACTTTGATCTCCTTCTTTAATTCTTCAGGATTCCGTCCATAAATTTTTACTACCCAATTAGGATTTGACTCATGTGAAAAAACGCCTGCGTAATTTCCACTGCCAATCGTTCTCCATGATTTCGAGCGATTTTTAACAATAATAGGGTCGAATGGACTTGGTGATCGTAATTCAATCTTTGTTAATAATTCATTTTCTATTAGTTTTATATATTGTGCGATTTGCAACCGTACTCACCTTCTCTACACTTCCGTTCATATTACCTAAAGCATAATGTTTTTATCGTTTTTCTTCAACTGTCTTTTCAGTAGATAAAAACCATAGTAAACTTAAAAAATAGTATAATTTGTTCATCATTTAAAAGTGAGGGGATACTGTGAATTTTCCCATTTTAGAAACGAAGAGACTGAAGTTAATTGAAATAACACATCAGCATGTTGAGTCCATTTTCGAGGTTTTATCTCTAGAAGAAGTAACACGTTTTTACGGAACGAATCGTTTTACCCTTCCAGCAGAAGCTTCTAAATTAATTGACCTGTTTCAAAAAAACTTTCAAGAAAAAAGAGGAATCCGTTGGGGAATTAAGATAAAAGAAAATCAAAGAATTATTGGTACAGTTGGTTTAAATGCATTACATATGAATAATAAAAGAGCAGAAATTGGCTATGAACTTCATCCTTCCTTTTGGAGAATGGGCTATGCCTCTGAAGCGATTAAAGAAGTATTATCGTTTAGCTTTGATCAATTAAATTTGTTTCGGATCGGTGCAGTTGTTTTTCCAGAGAATGAAGCATCTATCCATTTACTATTGAAACAAGGTTTTACAAAAGAAGGGGTTCTCCGAGGGTATATTCACCAAAATGATGCATTTCATGATACATGTGTGTTATCGTTATTGCAAACTGAATGGAGAAAAAGCCAGGAAGATTAACTTTCCTGGCTTCTTTTATCCCCGAAAAAATTGTTCATTGCTTCTTTATCCTGAGCATTTCCCTTCTGATAATAAGGGTTTTCCTCCGAAGGATTCTCAGGGTCTAAATTAGTTTTGATAACTAACATCGGTGAAGAAGATCTTTCAGCAATCATCCTGTCATTTAATTCGTCAAAATCAGGCATCTTCTTATTTCCAGGTTGTCTTGGTTCCAACACAAACACCTCCTAGAAATAGCTTGCTGATAATGTCAGTTAAGCATTCACAAAATTTCCAAATCCAAAGCAATTTATAAAAAGAAAAAAACTAGGAAGTTTTACCTTCCTAGTGTCCTTACTCTTCTTCGGAGCCGACTAAGAACTCGGGATTCAGATCCTCGAATTCTTCGTCGTCTACATCTAATCCCCACTCATCGTCACAGTCTTTGCAGCCCTCAGAACTAACACGAACACAAACTTTTGTTTCGCCAATTACTTCTACAAGGAACTCCCTTTCGACGTGTACGATGATTTTGTTACCGTTAGGGGAAATGACTGCTTCCACACAATTAGGCTGTTGCAGCACTTTAGCACAAATCTCATTATCATCGAGGCAGTCATGATCACGGTATTTTAACTTAATTACGTCAGTATATTGTACCCGCTCAGTAACAACTTCTGTTTTCGTGTTATCATTATACGAGTACCATAAGTTGATATCATAGTAACCATGAATCTCTACTGTCTTACCTACTTTTTTCGCGTTGTATTTATGGTTGATAATCCAACAGCCAAGAATACTTGTTGGACTATGCGCCGGGCTAATCGTATGATTGGACTGGGTGAATTTACGTCCTTTTGCGACTACGGCCTTCGTTATTATCTCTCTATATTCTCCCATTTCGCGCGAACCCTCCTCATTCAGTTTCATTTCATCCTATGCTAATTTATAGACTAGTGTGATATATAATTTTGTGAATGCTGGTTAAAAGTTTAGTCATAGTTCATTTTATGCGGGATTTATTGGTGTGTGCCTCTATAGCCCGTACTTATAAAATGGAGGTGTATTATACAGATTGCATTGAAGGAGTATAGTCGAACACCCATAAAGAAAAAGAGGCTGACTCTAATGAGAGTCAGCCTCTATAATTAATATTTAATGTTGATGATCACAATCATCATGGCCATCGCAAGATCCGCCATTTTTTAGACTGGAACCTGTTTCGCCTGCTAAGACATCGCCACCTGTTGAAATAATAATTTCATCAGTGACAGTATTAGAAATCGTTGATGCAATTAATTGCAACAATTCATTCACTTCCAATTGAGATTGCTTGAAATCCTGAACTACAGGAATTTCATCTAATTCTTGCTCAATTGAAGCAATCTTGTCTTCCACGCGCTTTAATGCTTCTGGTTTTCCGTAATGTTGAAGATTTACTGCCTGTTTTTGTAATCCTTTAATATCTGAGATTAATGTTTTTACTTTTGGATTCTCATGAATGTGAGCTTCTGCTCGTTTAAATAAATCAACTTCCTCAGTTTCCGCTATCATACGTGCAAGTTCTGTTGCACGAGCGACGATATCATCTTTTGTATACTTCGCCACTTTACTTCACCTCTGCTGGTTCTAATTCTTCCACCATTTCTCCGTTTAATGACCATGTTTTTGCTTCTGTAATTTTCACCTTGATAATTTTACCGATTGTAGACTTTGGTGCAACAACATTGACAAGCTTATTTCTTGTTGTATAACCCGCAAGCACCTCAGGATTGTTCTTACTCTCTCCTTCGATCAGTACATCAAGGATCTGGCCTTCATGCTTTTTCATTGCTTCTAATGATAGGTCATTTACAAGCTTATTTAGACGCTGAAGGCGTTCTTTCTTAACTTCCATTGGGACATTATCTTCCATCTTGGCAGCAGGTGTGCCTTCACGTGGAGAATAAATAAATGTATAAGCCAATTCATACCCTACTTCACGGTAGAGCGACATTGTCTCTTCAAACTGCTCGTCCGTTTCATTTGGATATCCCACAATAATATCAGTGGTCAAAGCAACATTTGGAATCGCCGCTTTAATTTTTCTAACAAGCTCTAAATATTGTTCTCTTGTATATTTACGAGCCATAATTTTTAATACATCAGTTGAACCTGATTGGACCGGCAAGTGGATATGATCCATTAAGTTGCCGCCTTTAGCTAGAACTTCAATTAAATGATCATCAAAATCACGAGGATGGCTTGTTGTAAAACGAATTCTTGGAATATCAATTTTACGTAATTCATCCATTAGGTCACCTAGACCGTAGTTCATTCCTTCTAAATCTTTACCATAGGCATTCACGTTTTGACCTAAGAGTGTAACCTCCTGATAACCCTGTGCTGCCAAATGACGTACTTCCTGAATGATTTCTTCTGGTCTACGGCTGCGCTCCTTACCGCGTGTATACGGAACAATACAATACGTACAGAACTTATCACAGCCATACATAATGTTAACCCATGCTTTAATCTTACCACGACGTACTTTAGGAAGGTTTTCAATAACGTCTCCTTCCTTAGACCATACCTCTACAACCATCTCTTTTGACATATATGCCTCATGAAGGATGTGTGGCAGACGATGAATATTATGAGTACCAAAAATCATATCAACTTGGTTATATGTCTTTAAAATCTTGTTAACAACGGACTCTTCCTGAGACATACATCCACAAACACCTAAAAGTAAATCCGGTTTTTCCAATTTTAGTGCTTTGAGATGCCCTAACTCGCCAAACACCTTATTTTCTGCATTTTCACGAATCGCACAAGTATTTAGCAAAATTACATTTGCATCTTCCGTGCTGTCAGTCGGCTCGTACCCTAATGCTAAAAAGATCCCAGCCATAACCTCTGTGTCATGCTCGTTCATTTGACATCCATACGTACGGATGTAAAACTTTCTACCTTCTCCCATGCCTCGAAACTCTTCTGGAATTGCAAAATCATTGTGATACTTTACTTCTTCTTTGCCACGTTTCTTTGCTTCTTTTAATGAAGGTGCGGTAATAACCTGTTCAAAATACTTGCTGTAATCCTTGGCGGATTTTTTGTCCGAAGAATTAGCTGCTTCTATTTGTTGACTTTCTAGACGTTGCTTTTCATTCATTTGGTTCAAAATCCCCTTTCTTACATAATTAACATCAACAGATGGCTTGTATTATTGTTCATTATTACAATATGTGCTCGAAATAATAACATTTTTGGGTAATCTGCACATTATTATAGTATAAAGGTTTACGCTAATGAAAACAATAGAAATCCCTGTAAACTGGCCGTTTCAGAGGACTTTACTAATCAACTAAAATAAAAAATATCCTAATTAATAATTGTAATGGGAACCAAGCAAAATATATGTGATATAGTTCACTATTTAGCCATAAAAAATCCCGAGGAACGATTTCCTCGGGATCCCTGCTGATCATTACATAAATTCAGCAACTAATTTATCAAAATAATTTTGGTCTAAATTCAGTTCCGCTTGTGTTAACGGAGACTCTGAGTACCCGTTAATTAATTCTTGGTATGATTGACGTTCTGTATTTTGATAGATTAAACCTGTTACTAGGCCATTATGCTTCATTAATGTTTGCATAGCCATTTCACGGCTGTTAGGATCATATCCTTCAACATCACTAAGCTTAGTTAAGTTTTCTTTAAACCAATCATATGTGTTGACCTTGTTGTACGTTACACACGGGCTGAACACGTTGATTAAAGAGAACCCTTTATGGTTAATACCTGCTTCAATAAGAGCAGTAAGTTCTTTAAGGTCAGTAGAAAAACTTTGTGCTACAAATGTTGCACCTGCAGTTAGAGCCATTTCCATTGGTGAAATAGCTTGTTCAATGGATCCACTTGGTGTTGACTTTGTTTTAAAGCCAGCAGCAGAACGTGGAGAAGTTTGACCTTTTGTTAAACCATAGATTTGGTTATCCATTACCACATAAGTAACGTCAATATTTCGGCGGATGGCATGAATAGTATGTCCCATACCGATAGCGAAACCGTCCCCGTCACCACCGGATGCGATAACAGTTAAATCACGATTCGCCATTTTAACACCTTGTGCGATTGGTAATGAACGACCATGAATTCCGTGGAAACCATAAGAATTAATGTAACCAGAAATACGTCCAGAACAGCCGATACCAGAAATAACAGCTAGGTTTTCGGGTTCTAAGCCTACATTTGCTGCAGCACGTTGCATTGCCGCTTGTACGGAGAAGTCGCCACAGCCAGGGCACCAGTTCGGTTTTACATTGTTACGAAAGTCTTTAAAAGTGGCCATTTAGAACAACTCCTTACATTTTGTATAAACTTCATGAGGCAAGAACGGATTCCCGTCATATTTTACATGCTTAACAATCTTTTCTGCATGCCCAACGTTCATCTTCATGATATTCGCTAATTGTCCAGTCGCGTTGTTTTCAACTACAACCACCTTCTTAGCAGAACGTACAAGTGGTAGCATTTCGTCTGTTGGGAACGGATAAATTAAACGAACATGAGCATGGTTTACTTTTAATCCGTCCTTCTCAAGGCGAGTCATCGCTTCTTCGATTACACCACGTGTTGAGTTGAAACCAACAAATAATACATCAGCATCTTCATGCTTGGCATTTTTGTATACTGGTGTATCAAATCGGATATTTTCAATCTTACGGAAACGCTTATCCATTTGAGCAATACGGTTTGGAGCAGACTCAGATGGCTTACCAGTTTCATCGTGCTCAACACCTGTTACATGGTGGATACCATTTTTCATACCAGGGATTACACGTGGAGAAACACCATCTTCAGTTACTTCATAACGTTTGAAGTATCCCTTATTTTCGTTTTCAGGGATGTCACCAGATACTAGCTTACCGCGTCTGATTTCAACTTTATTAAAATCTAATGGTTCAACGGTTTGTTTACCTAATGAAAGTTGAAGGTCAGATAATACGATTACTGGGCATTGATATTCTTCAGCAAGGTTAAATGCTTCAGCCGTATCATAGAATGCCTCTTGAACAGTACTTGGAGCCATAACGATTTTTGGAATTTCACCGTGAGTTCCATAAATCATTGCCATTAAGTCTGATTGTTCTTGTTTTGTTGGTAATCCAGTCGATGGACCGCCACGTTGAGTGTCAACGATAACAAGTGGAGTTTCGGTAATACCAGAAAGTCCAATTGCTTCCATTTTCAAGGATAATCCAGGACCAGCAGAAGCTGTGATTGTACGGACACCAGCGTAGTTCGCACCAATAGCCATTGTACATGCTGCGATTTCATCTTCTGTTTGGATTACAGTACCGCCCAATGCAGGTAGCTTTTTAATTAGATACTCCATAATTTCAGAGGCTGGAGTTATTGGGTATGCAGCCATAAAACGACATCCACCAGCGATAGCACCTAGTGCAATGGCATCGTTTCCGATCATGAACATACGTTTCTTACCATCAGCTTTTTCAAGCTGCATAGTTTGAACACCCGTACCAAGTTTTTCTTTCATATAATCATAGCCGGCTTTAATTGCATCCATATTCTTGGAAACAACTTGATCGCCTTTTTTGCCGAAAATTTCACGTACGACTTCCTCAAAAACTTGAATTTCCAAATCTAAAACAGCAGAAGTAGCACCAATAGCAACCATGTTTTTCATTAATGAAGTTCCTAGTCCAGTAGCAATTTCTGTAAATGGAACCGCATACAAGGAAGCTTGTGTATCTTCAGGTTTCTTTGGATCAAATTTGGAGTCGGCTAAAATAACACCCTTGCTATGAAGCTCTTTGTAGTTTACGTCAATAGTTTCTTGGTCAAAGGCCACAAGGATATCTAAATCGTCAGAAATAGAACGAACTTCAGTCGTGCTTACTCTGATTTTATTGTTTGTATGACCGCCTTTAATACGAGATGAAAAGTGACGATAACCATACAAGTAATAACCCAGGCGATTCAGTGCGATTGCAAAGATTTCCCCAGTACTTTCAATACCTTCCCCTTGTTGTCCGCCAACTTTCCACGAAAGTTGATTGATCATGACTTACACCCCTTTGGATATGTAAAAAATAAGTTAATTAAACATACTAAGTGTAGCACTTTTCCCATTAATTAACTAGAAGTTAGCCCCTTTTAAACTTTAAAAGACTAAAAAATAGAATCGAGGATATGTACTAAACGCTTACAATTCTAGACCTATGGACTAAAAAATGCAACCCTTTCACACGAAATATTGTCTAAAATATGAATATTTTTTTATTATTTGAAATTCGCTTTGTTACATTAACGCAAAGAATAGATGAAACTCAACTGAAAACGCTTGCTTTTATGCTATTTTATCTCTTACATCCTTGTATACCTAATATATTTTCAATTTTTTTCCTCTATATCAGAATAATATTTTCATATTAAAAAAATTGTAACTTGCGGGGATAAACACATAAAAAAACCCGCTTGCATTTTACAAGCAGGAAAAGTTAAAAAGTCCTTCTGTTTGACCCCCGGTTCGTCTTTTTTTTACCGTGGTTCAACGATTAGTTTGATTGCTGTCCGTTCTTCCCCATCAATTAAAATATCAGTAAACGCAGGGATACAGATTAAATCAACTCCGCTAGGTGCTACAAATCCTCGTGCAATTGCTACTGCCTTTACGGCTTGATTCAATGCACCCGCACCAATGGCCTGTATTTCTGCTGCACCTCTTTCACGCAGAACTCCGGCAAGTGCACCAGCTACAGAATTAGGATTAGATTTTGCTGAAACTTTTAATATTTCCATTCCTAGCTCCTCCTTAAGAAATCCCGATCCCGCATGAGCAGTTTCATGTACAAATCAGGTTATAACATTCCACTGCTACTATATTCGGCCCGCATTAGACATATTCCGGCTTGGACAAAAAAATTGAGAATTGGGCTGATTTAGACTTAGAAATTACCACGATAATGGCATAAAAAAAGAGCAAAAATGTCATTTGCTCTTACGAATAAAACGGGTGGTCATCGTTAATAAGGATTGGAGTCATTTTTTTCGTGAATCCTGTTTTACGATCAAGTTCAATATAAACCGCGCTTAACTGGTTCCTCCCGGTTGTTGGAACCTCAAAACGGACTGGAAGACTGGTTAGGAATCTCTTTAGCACAGCATCTCTTTCAACACCTAATATGCCGTCATATGGACCTGTCATGCCCACATCTGATAAATACCCCGTTCCTCCTGGTAAAACCCTGCTGTCAGCTGTCTGGACGTGTGTATGGGTTCCTACAACGGCGGACACTCTTCCATCAAGGTACCAACCCATGGCCTGTTTTTCACTTGTCACTTCC
Organism: Bacillus sp. SORGH_AS_0510; assembly: GCF_030818775.1. Taxonomy (NCBI): domain Bacteria; kingdom Bacillati; phylum Bacillota; class Bacilli; order Caryophanales; family Bacillaceae; genus Bacillus; species Bacillus sp. SORGH_AS_0510. The sequence continues at coordinate 3,442,810 of NZ_JAUTAU010000001.1, forward strand.
GCATGAAAATCAACAAAAATAAATGGTGTTCTTTCCCTTGCTTTTTCAACTAATTCATCCGCTTTTTTAAAAGGGCAATCCAAGGGAGCCATAAAGGTACGGCCTTGCAAATTAATAACTGCTATCTCTATATCATTTAATTTAAAGAAAGCCATTCCTTGCCCCGGAGTTCCTTCCGGGAAATTCGCTGGTCTCACCATGTTTTTAGCAGACCCAATAAATTCAAAGATTTCTCGGTTATCCCAAGCATGGTTTCCAAGCGTTATTGCTTGAGCTCCATGGCCTAAAAATTCCCGATAAATCTTTTCCGTAATACCCTTACCTCCTGCAGCATTCTCCCCATTGATTATGGTAAAGTTCGGGCGATATTTCTCTTTGAGTTTGGGCAAATATTCTTTAACCATGTCCCGACCTGGAGAGCCGACGACATCACCGATAAAAAGTATATTCATTCTGTTTCCTTTCGACAATATGTATTAGTTTTTTGTTTCAATTGTATCACAACCATTGGAAAATTAATCTCTGGTTATTAGTAATAATAAAAAGCGGTGCAAGTGCACCGCTTTATTTTGCATATTCTACAGCTCGTGTTTCACGAATAACTGTAACTTTAATATGTCCAGGATAATCTAACTCTTCTTCAATTCGCTTACGAATATCTCGTGCTAATCGATGGGCAGCAAGATCATCAACTGCATCAGGTCTTACAATAATACGAACTTCACGTCCAGCTTGTATTGCAAAGGATTTTTCCACTCCCTCATAGGATTCGGAAATTTCCTCTAACTTCTCAAGGCGGCGGATATAGTTTTCAAGAGTTTCACTACGGGCACCAGGTCTCGCAGCAGACAATGCATCTGCAGCGGCAACTAGAACCGCGATAATAGATGTTGGCTCTGTATCACCATGGTGTGACGCAATACTGTTAATTACAACTGGATGTTCTTTGTACTTGGTTGCCAGTTCAACCCCAATTTCTACGTGGCTGCCTTCCACTTCATGGTCAATTGCTTTCCCGATATCGTGAAGTAATCCTGCACGGCGGGCTAGGATTTCATCCTGTCCAAGCTCGGCAGCAAGTAAACCAGAAAGCTGTGCAACTTCCATTGAGTGTTTCAGTACATTTTGACCGTAGCTAGTACGGAATTTTAAGCGACCAAGAATTTTAATAAGATCTGGGTGTAGTCCATGAACACCTACTTCAAATGTAGTTTGTTCACCAACTTCACGAATATACTCATCCACTTCGCGACGAGATTTTTCTACCATTTCCTCAATTCGTGCAGGATGGATTCGACCGTCTTGTACTAATTTTTCTAGTGCTAAGCGGGCAGTCTCCCTACGAATAGGATCAAAACCTGATAGAATAACAGCTTCAGGAGTATCGTCAATAATCAAATCAATTCCCGTTAATGTTTCAAGTGTACGGATATTTCGTCCTTCACGGCCAATAATTCGGCCCTTCATTTCATCATTTGGAAGGTTAACGACTGATACAGTCGTTTCCGCAACATGGTCAGCAGCGCAACGTTGGATTGCTAACGAAAGAATTTCCTTCGCTTTCTTATCTGCTTCCTCTTTTGCACGATTTTCGCTTTCCTTAATCATTATTGCAGTATCATAGACCAGTTCCTGTTCCATTTTGTCAATAATGATGGATTTAGCTTCCTCACGTGTTAAGCTCGAAATCCGTTCGAGTTCAGTTTGTTGTGTTCTTACCAACTCGTCCACTTTGCTTTCCATCTCTTCAATATGCTGTTGTCTTTGGTTTAGAGAATCATCCTTCTTTTCTAAAAGATTTTCACGCTTATTTAACGTTTCCTCTTTTCGATCTAAATTCTCTTCTCTTTGCAGTAAACGGTTTTCTTGTTTTTGCATTTCATTTCTTCGTTCACGAACCTCACGTTCTGCTTCTGATCGAAGCTTGTGAATTTCATCCTTTGCTTCTAGCAAAGCTTCCTTTTTCATTGAATCAGCATCACGTTTCGCATCTTCAAGAATCTGCTCAGCAGCATTTCTTGCACCAGCTACTTTTGCTTCAGCAATGGATTTATGAACAAAATAGCCAACAACGGCACCGACGATAAGGCCAAGCAAAATGGAGATGATAGTAATTAGGTCCATCGTTACACCTCCTCTTGCTATGAACTTTTTGTTACATTTTTTAAGTGTCGGCATGTACATTGTTTAGACTCAACATACAGCAAGCACCAAGGCTTTTCAAATTGTAATATTACCAAAAATGTAAAATATACATGTTAATTGTAAAGGTGTGCATATTCATTGTCAAGGCTTAGTCCACTCGGCTTTTTTAAATATTTTGAATTTGGCATCGCTATAACTTAAAAAAAGTGTACCAATTGAATTATTATTTGTTTAATTACATAAAAATACAAATATTGTCAAAAAAGCAAAACCCAAAGGGGCTTTGCTCTATTAATTATCTAGTAAATTAAATTCCTCTTCTTCTTCTACTTCCGTCACAAACTTTTCTCCATCTAAGCCGAAGTGCTCACGGATTTTTTGTTGAATTTCAAGACGGACTTCTGGGTTTTCTTTTAAGAAAAGCTTAGCATTTTCGCGGCCCTGACCTAGTCTTTCATCATTATAGGAATACCATGAACCGCTCTTCTGAACGATATCTAGTTCGGAGCCTAAATCGATGATTTCGCCTTCTTTAGAAATACCTTCTCCATACATAATGTCTACTTCTGCCGTACGGAAAGGAGGAGCAACTTTATTCTTAACGATCTTTATCTTTGTCTTATTACCAACGATATCATTACCCTGCTTTAACGCCTCTGCACGACGTACTTCGATACGGACAGTGGAATAGAATTTTAATGCGCGCCCACCTGGTGTCGTCTCGGGATTACCAAACATAATTCCAATTTTTTCACGAATTTGGTTGATAAAAATAGCGATTGTCTTTGATTTGTTAATGGAACCAGATAGTTTTCGTAGTGCTTGAGACATCAAACGAGCTTGTAAACCAACGTGAGAATCTCCCATTTCACCTTCAATTTCAGCCTTTGGTACTAATGCGGCTACTGAGTCAACTACAAGAATATCAATTGCACCGCTTCGAACAAGTGCCTCCGCGATTTCAAGTGCTTGTTCACCTGTATCAGGCTGCGATAACAATAACTCATCAATATTAACACCCAATTTTTGTGCATATGCTGGGTCTAAGGCATGCTCAGCGTCAATAAACGCTGCTTGTCCACCTTTTGCTTGTACTTCTGCAATTGCATGCAACGCAACAGTTGTTTTACCTGAACTCTCAGGGCCATATACTTCAATTATACGACCTCTTGGATATCCACCTACTCCAAGTGCTGCATCAAGTGCTAATGACCCACTCGGACTCGTAAGAATCCTTGTATCAGTTTTCTCTCCCATCTTCATGATGGAACCTTTACCAAATTGCTTTTCAATTTGTTTTAACGCCATTTCTAATGCGGCTTTACGATCGCTCACGAATTTTTCCTCCCTTATATATGAACACATGCTTAATCTATCAATTTAAAACCTATAAATAATATACCTTCTTTTTAGTGTTTTGTCGAGTAAAAAGTCGAACATTTATTCGTGCTTTATCCCTGTAGTATTTTAGGAATAAAGGTTGTATCCCCCTGATTTTTGTATAAAATGGTATAAATCTCAGCTATATTATGGAGTTTTGGTTAATTGTCAGAAATTTTTTTTGAGAGTAATTTATTGGTGATTATTCTATATGACGGGTTATTCTATCTTTTTCTCTGCTCGGGTTCATAGACTGGGCCTACGCGACCTTTTCCCCTTTTTTCCCCTCTCCTCGGGCTCGTAGACCACTTCTACGCGACCTTTCCCTCTTTTTTCCGCTCTCCTCGGGCTCGTAGACCACTTCTACGCGACCTTTTCCCCTTTTTCCGCTCTCCTCGGGCTCGTAGACTGCTTCTACGTGCACGCTTCCCCTTTTTTTCCCTCTGCCATATAAACGTAGACTACTTCTACCTAATCAACTCAAACGTCATGCGTTCCTTACAGTCGTATAGACTAGATTAAGCATACTTTAAACAAAAAAGTCACAGAACACTATTTAGTATTCTGTGACTCTTTTAAATTTCTCACTAAAAAATAACTACCGTATTTTACTGCACGATTACGAATGGCTTCTCTTGTTCCGCTCAGCGTCAGCTTTTCTACCATCGTTGGCATTCCCTTCACCGCAATACCTACATAAACGGTACCAACTGGCTTTCCTTCAACCTCATCAGGACCTGCAACACCCGTAAAGCTGATACCAATATCAGTACAAAAAATCCTTGCAACATTTTCAGCCAACTCATACGCGCATTGTTCACTTACAGCACCATGCTTTTCTAGCGTCTCTTGGTTCACTTGCAGAACCTGTTGTTTAACTTCATTAGAATAACAAACAACCCCACCATTAAACACTGAGCTCGCCCCTGAGATTGACGTTAAGCCCTGTTGGAACATACCACCTGTTAAGCTCTCAGCAGCAGTTATAGTCAGTTTCTTATCTTTCAATAGTTTTGTGAGCTCAGCCAATAAAGAAGTTTGATCATATCCATACAGAAACTCACCTACACGTTGAGAAATCTTAGCCTCTACTTCATCAAGGAGAGAAATAGCGATTTCCTCATTCGTATGCTTTGCAGTCAATCGTAATGTAACCTCGCCGTCTCCAGCAAGTGGTGCAATCGTAGGATTACTCTGAGCATCTATTAAATCCATAATTTCTGTTTCCAATGCCGCTTCGCCGATACCGAAAAACCGCAATACTCTTGAAACTATTTTCTCATTTGACTGTGCTTTAGATGAGAGAGCAGAAGCCCCATACTGAAGAAACATCGGCTCCATTTCCTTTGGTGGCCCAGGTAAAAGCATATACGTATGATTTTCACCGCTCACTACCATACCAGGTGCCATTCCATGATTATTCGGAAGAATATGAGATCCTTCTAAGATAAGTGCCTGCTTGCGATTGTTTTCTGTCATCACACGGTTTGCCCGCTTAAAGTAAAGCTCAATAGATTCCAGCGCTGCTTCATCCATAACTAATTTCTTACCCAAGTGACGAGCAATAGTTTCCTTCGTTAAATCATCCTTTGTTGGTCCTAAGCCACCAGTAAAGATGATAATACTAGAACGATTTTCAGCAATTTCAATCGCTGCTTTTAGTCTGTCAGGGTTGTCCCCGACAACTGTATGATAGAAAACATTAATGCCTAGTCCCGCCAACTGCTGCGATAAAAAGCGGGCATTGGTATTTACAATTTGGCCAAGCAACAGCTCGGAACCCACAGCTATAATTTCTGCATTTAACATCCTCTCGCCCTCATTTCTATCAGAATCTTATCTACTTTGAATTCTTTAGGACGTGACTGTTTTTCGCAAAATAATCCCAGCCAGACCAAATGGTAAAAATAAGTGCTACCCATAAAGAGACCACATCAAATCTAAATGAGACCATTGTAAAAATAGTATTATGTAAAAGAATCGTTGAAATGGCGATGATTTGTGCCCATGTTTTAATTTTACCCAGCATATTCGCTGCCACTACTTCACCTTCACCTGCTAATAGTAGACGAAGACCAGTTACTGCAAATTCTCTACTGATAATGATGATAACAATCCAAGAAGGTGCATACACACCATTCAGTTCAACAAGTACAATGAGAGCAGCTGAGACTAGTAATTTATCAGCTAATGGGTCAAGAAATTTCCCCATGTTTGTTACCATGTTATATTTACGGGCATAATAGCCATCCACCCAATCGGTCGTAGAAGCAAGAATGAAGATTAGTGCTCCTACAAAATGTGTTACTGGCATTTCTGCTCCGAATAAACTCATGTGACCCCAGTCAAAAGGCGCAAGCATAATAATCAAGAATAAAGGAATTAATAATATTCTCGATATTGTAATTCTGTTTGGAATGTTCATAATTTTCCTCCGCATAGTTATTGAAAGAGAAAATAGTCATCAATTGATGACTATTCGCTTTTCAGAACATATTGTATCTTGATGTTCTGAACATTTGCTGTCGCTGGAATGGCGTATTCAAGCTTTTGGTCATTCACATAAATCTCCGTATTAGCCGCATTACCAACTCTAATGACCGCCATACTTTCTGCTGATAAATCTACTGTTTGTTCTGAAGAACCATTAGTTGTCGATAGCGTACCCGAGAAAAATGATTTCTGTTTCCCGTTTTTCACACTAACCCAGGCAGCTCCACCTTTAGCAACCAACTTCACGACAAATTTATCCGCATTTTTCAACTCATAAGTTGAATCATGACCAGCACTTTGTAAGACTTTTAATTCTTGGGAAGGTGTTTCTACTTCAGGTGCTTTTTCTTCCTCTTCCTTTTTAGTAGTCGATTCTTCCTGTTTCGCCTTCTCATCTTTCTTCTCGTCTTCTTTTGCTTTTTCGAGATTCTCAGACTTTACGTATTTAATTTGCTCATTATCTCTACTAAGTGATTCATTTGAATCATTTTTAGCATGGTTAGATACCAACACATAAATGAGGCTGGCCAGCCCTATAACAAAAACCCCAATAAGAATTTTAGGAAGCAAATTCAAAATCTTTGAATTTCCATCATTAAGCGTTTTATGGGTCTTTACCCGCGACAATTGTTGAGGTAAATCGTCGTTGTATGAAGCTGGAATTTCATTCTTATATGTCTCAAATATTTCATCAGGATTGAGACCAAGCGCTTCGGAATATTGCTTAATAAATGCACGGACATAAAAATTCCCGGGCATGCTAGCATAATTTCCTTCTTCTATACCAATTAAATAACGCTTTTGAATTTTTGTCATGGATTGTAAATCATCCAAGCTTAATCCTTTGGCTAATCGAGCTTCTTTTAGTCGATTCCCTAGTTCAGTCAACTCATAACACCTTCCAATTTACTAAAAATCAAAATCTCCAAAATCAGATCCGGAGAACATATTGTGTTGGTCAACAACGTCGTATGTAATCTCTTCTTCTGCATCATTTCTAAGTTCGATGATATAATCAAAATCATCAAGCGTATACTCAGAATTCTGGACGAAAATATCCGGATGCTCAATCACTTTTACAGAAGGCAAGCGCATGATTTCACGGACAAGCTGCCAGTGACGTTCATTTGCTCGTCTAGTTGAAACAATTCCATCAAGAATGAATAAATTGTTTTCATTGTATTCATCCTCAATAAGCTGGTTTCGGATCGTTTGTTTTAAAAGAGTAGATGAGACAAATAACCAGCGTTTATTTGCACAAACACTTGCTGCTACAAGTGACTCTGTTTTTCCCACTCGCGGCATACCCCTAATTCCAATCAACTTGTGTCCTTCCTGCTTAAACAATTCTGCCATAAAATCAACTAATAATCCAAGCTCATCTCTTACAAAGCGGAAGGTTTTTTTATCGTCTGCGTCTCTTTGAATATAACGACCATGTCGGACGGCTAATCGGTCTCTAAGTTTTGGTTCTCTTAGTTTTATCACTTTTATTGTGTCCATTGTATGTAAAATTGACTCAAGTCGTTTAATTTGGTCATCATCTTTTGCAAGAATAAGGAGGCCTCGTCTCCCTTCATCCACGCCATTAATAGTTACGATATTAATTGCAAGCATTCCCAGTAAAGATGAGATATCCCCCAAAAGGCCAGGGCGGTTTTTTTGAATCTCATATTCTAAATACCATTCTTTTTTCATAATAAAAAACCCCCTAATAAGAAGTTTCGACATTTTTTTCACAACTAATCATCTACACCTTATAATAAATGATTTTGAGTGAAGATGAAAGAAAAAACAAAGATAATGCCCTTTTTATATGTATTAGTGGAAAAATTTTAATTTCAACAAAAAAAGAGAGGAGTACTCTCCTCTCTTCTAACGGCTACCGTTATTTTGAACAAGCTTTACCATCATATTAGCTATTGCCTGTTGCTCATCTTTGTCAGCAACTGACCATAAGTCAGCAAGCATTTTTTCTTGCTCATTTTTCGGTTCCACTTGCTTTGATAAATAATCACCAATTTGGAACGCTAAATTACTGACTGCTCCTTCACTCATACCTTCATTTTGTGCATGATGAAGACGATCAGCTAAAAAGTCTTCCCACTGTTTCCAGTTATCTAATACTGACATGACATATACCTCCTTATTAATAGTACAAGGTTATTTTGCGAAAAAGAGGTGTGTCCTATACATGAATAACTTGTGAATTTTTATGTGTACCAGCCGCCATTAACAGAAAGTATTTGCCCCGTCATATAGGAGGCATCATTTGACAACAAAAATGAAACTGTCCCTGCTATTTCTTCCGGGAGTCCCAACCTCCCCATGGGGATTTCCTGACATAACTGCATTATTTCTTCCTCATCGAATTCTTCCATCATAGGGGTAGCTACTGCTCCCGGTGCGATAGCGTTCACTCGAATTCCGTTAAGAGCTACCTCTTTACTAAGGGCTTTTACAAAAGCAATTTGCGCACCTTTTGCTGCTGAGTACGCTACCTCACACGAAGCCCCGGTTTGTCCCCAAATAGATGTAATCATAATGATGTTGCCGGATTCTTGTTGAAAAAATTTCGGTAACAGATCCTTAGTTAACATCATCGGATTTAGAACATGTACATTCATTAGTGCTTCTGCCTCTTCTAGTTGCAAATCCATAAGAAGGCCATAATGGCTATTCCCACCACAATGAATCATGGCATCTAAAGTAAAGATTTGCGAGGAGATTGTCTTATAACCAGTTGGTTGTGATAAATCAGCTTGAATAGGAATATATTCACCGCCAAATGGCTCTAGCTTCTTCAATAGCCCTTGTATCGAATCGGCATTTTGATTGTAATGCAAATACAGGTGATAGCCATCTGCTGCTAATTTGCAGGCAACCGCTTGTCCAATTCCTCCGCTTGCTCCCGTTATGAGTGCATATTTTTTCATTTCAAATCACTCTCTCTTTTAGATAAACAATAAACACGGAAAAAGCGCCGGGTAAGCGACGCTCCTTCCTTATTTTTTCTTTGGAATTACTTGGCAAACTGAGAATCTTTCTTCTGAGATGACCTCATTTGCTAATGATTGGACATCCTGCAATGTAATCTTTTCCAGTGTTGGAACAACATCAAATAAATTCATTTCGTTAAATGCATATCTGGTAAATTGGTTGGCAATATACTCTGGTGAATTTACTGCACGCAAGAATGAACCAATTTTTTTCTTCTTTGCTCTTTCTAATTGCTCCTCCGTCAATGTGCTGTTCTGCTTTGCGTCTAGAAGCATTTTTTGAAGCTTTTCAGCCAATTGGTCGGGCTCAGTCGTATCTCCACCCACCATAGCAAAACCAAAACCTTGTTCTTGAGTGTAATCGAAGGAAAAGGTCTCATCAATTAATCCCTCGCTGTATAGCTGATTATAATTCTCTGAGCTTTTTCCAAACAACAAATCCAGCAGTACATTCATCGTCAATTCATTCTTCAGCATTTCCTCTCCCGATTGGTCAACATGGAGTGCCTTAATACCAACTAATGATTTTGACGTTTGAACGTTCATCTCAAGGACTTGTTTCTTTTCAGCGGCTTCTACAGGTTCGTCCTCAAATTTACGTTTTATTTCTGGCTGTTCTTTATAATCTTTTTTCCCTTGGTTTTCCCGTACTTGATTCATAATTTTTTCAGGATCCACCGGTCCAACAATAAACAATAGCATATTACTTGGATGATAAAACGTATTATAACACTCGTATAACCAATCTTTTGTTATATGAGAAATCGATTCGATTGTTCCCGCAATATCAATTTTTACCGGATGATTTTTATAAAGGTTTTGAATTAATCCAAAATATAGCCGCCAATCCGGATTATCATCGTACATCGTAATTTCTTGCCCAATAATTCCTTTTTCTTTTTCAACCGTTTTCTCGGAAAAATATGGTTCCTGCACAAAATCAATCAGTGTCTCTAGATTCTTTTCAACATCCGAAGTACTAGAAAATAAATAAGCAGTTCTAGTAAAAGAAGTAAACGCATTGGCCGAAGCACCTTGACGACTAAATTGCTGAAACACATCTCCATCTTCTTTTTCAAAAAGCTTATGCTCTAAAAAATGCGCGATTCCATCTGGTACTTTTACGTATTCATCTTTTCCTAATGGAATAAAGGTATTATCAACTGAACCATATTTGGTCGTAAAAGTGGCGTACGTTTTATTAAAGCCCTTCTTCGGTAATATATAGACGTTTAAGCCATTAGACATCTTTTCATGGTACAGTTCTTCCTGAAGCTGGTCAAAATTAATCTTCTCCATTATTTGCCCGCCTCCATTCCGGTTAAGAAATAAATGGTATCTAGATCGATTTTTTGGGCAACCGCAATTATTTCTTCTTTTGTTGTTTTTTCCATTGCATTCATCCAGGTATCCAATGGAATTTCAGTATGTGCCACAACGTTATGGTAAAGAATTTCCGTAAGTCCCCTGGATGTATCAATTGTTTCAAGAATCTGATTTTTTATTACTGCTTTTGTTTGTTCTAATTCTTGGTCAGTAAAATCTCCTTTTTTCATTGCTTCCATTTGTTCGTTGATAATTCCTACTGCTTGATCAAAATTTTTCAAATCAATTCCTGACATGACCATCATTAGCCCTTTGTGGCTTTCTAAACGGCTGGCAGCGTAGTAAGCCAGACTTGCCTTTTCACGCACATTAATGAATAGTTTTGAGTGCGAAAATCCCCCGAAAATTCCATTAAACACTTGAAGAGCAAAATAATCAGGATCACCGTATACAATATTTGTGCGATATCCGATATTGAGTTTACCTTGTTTAACATCCTGCTGTTCTTTTACCTCATTGACCTCAGAGCGTTTGTTCACCTTTTGTTGCTCTACTGTTTTGGGTGTACGGCTTTCGAATTGAAGTAAATCAGATGCAAGCTTCTTGACGTCGTCTTCCGTTACGTCACCAATCACGTACAAATCCATTTCATCCTCTAAGAAGGCCCTTTGGAAGTAGTCAAAAAGGTTCTGGGGTGTTATGGCATCAACTTCGGCAGCATCACCATTTACTTCTAAGGCATAGGGCTCATCTTTACACATTTCTTGTAATAGCCGAACATTGGAATAGCGCATTTTATCATCAAATACAGATTGAATTCGCTGCTTGAGGGCTCGCTTTTCCTTTTCTACGGTTTCTTTATCAAAAGCATGTCCAGAAACGTTTGGATTGGTTAAGATTTCTGCTAATAATTCAAAACCTTTCTTTAATAACGGGCTCGAATCACTTAGAAATTTTTCATTCGCAATCTCAAGGGAAAAACTTATGACATGATATTCACCTTTTTTTGATAAATCCACAAATAGAGTAGCTCCATATAGTTCATCTAGGTAAGAACGAAGTGCAGTGGTAGAAGCGTATTTAGCTGAACTACTTTGTAATACTTGTGGAAGAAGTGCTCTTTTCGTTACATCTTCCTTTGTTAATGGTGCTTTCATCTTCCACACAAAGGTATTCGTTTTATATTTTTCAGTCTGAATGACATGAAGTTTATACCCTTGCATTTCTGTAATTTTTTCTGCAGTAGCGTCCATTTTCATCCTCCTTATAGTAAAGGGTCTTCTATAACAATATGTAAACATTTTTCTTTATATCTTTTCCTTTGTAATAAAACCTATACTTATTACTATAATTTGACAAGCTTGTTTTATACAAGTAAATCGGACTATTGCAAGAAAAAAAGAACTCCCAGTTAAACTGAGAGTTCTTTATATGTCTTATTAACGGCTTCCTTTGATGTAGTGTGTACCAACTGCTTTTGGTGCATCGGCACGACCGATGAATCCAGTTAGAGCTAAGATAGTTAATACATATGGTGCAATTAACAGGTAGACGCTTGGAATATCCTTTAAGAATGGTAAGCTTGATCCAATAATACTGATACTTTGAGCAAAACCAAAGAAGATTGCAGCTCCAAGTGCACCTAGTGGATGCCACTTACCAAAGATCATTGCTGCTAACGCCATGAAACCTTGACCACTAATTGTTGAATGGCTGAAGTTGTTGGCGATAGATTGAGCATATACTGCTCCACCAAGTCCACCAAGCGCTCCAGAAATAATAACACCTAAATAACGCATTTTCGTAACATTAATACCCATTGTGTCAGCCGCCATTGGGTGTTCACCAACTGAACGTAAACGAAGACCAAATGGTGTTTTAAATACGATATACCAAACAATGATCGCAACGATAATTGCTAGGAAAGATGTCCAATAGGTGTCCTGGAAAAAGATTTTTCCAATTACAGGAATATCTTTTAATACAGGAATATCTATTTTATGAAAGTTCTTAGTGATAATACCTGTTTCACCTTTATCAAAGATCAATTTTACAAGGAACAGTGTAACTCCCGTTGCTAATAAGTTAATTGCAACACCAGATACTGTATGGTCTGCACGGAAAGTAATAGATGCAACCGCGTGTAATAGTGAGAATACCGCGCCAGCAGCCATAGCCACTAACAAAGCAACCCAAGGTGTAGCATTGCCTAGAGTATCATATACAGATAGGTTGAAGACGATTGATGAAAACGCCCCAATTACCATTAAACCTTCTAGTCCAATATTTACTACCCCGGAACGTTCCGAGAAAATACCGCCTAAAGCAGTGAAGACAAGTGGAGCCGCCCATAATAGCGTGGAAGGAACAACAATCATTAAGATTTCCATTAAACTCAACTTACTTCACCTCCTTCTTACTGATTCTGTCAAGAAATACTCTGATGATATAGCTTGAAGCTACAAAGAATACAATTAAAGCGATAATAATATCAACTAATTCATTTGGAACTCCTGCTTCAAGCGGCATGTTCAATGCTCCTACTTTTAAGGCACCGAATAGAATCGCAGAGAAGAATACCCCTAATGCTGTGTTTCCACCTAATAGAGCTACGGCAATACCGTCAAAACCTACGCCAGAGAATCCACCTTTAACGGCTGCATATTCGAATGTTCCCAGACCTTCCATTGCACCCGCTAAACCTGCAAATGCCCCAGAGATCAACATAGAAAGAATGATATTCTTATTAACGTTCATACCTGCATACTGTGCAGCATGTTGGTTGAAACCTACTGAACGTAATTCGAATCCTCTTGTAGTTCTCTCTAATAAGAACCACATAACAAAGCAAGAAAGAATAGCAAGAATAATACCCCAGTGTAAACGTGAATAATCAGTTATGCTCTCTAACCATTCTGAGCGTAATGAAGCTGATTTATGAATAGGACCTGTGTTATCACCCTTTTGGGAAATTACGTTACGGATGATATAGTTTGATACGTGTAAAGCAATATAGTTCATCATAATGGTGACAATAACTTCGTGTACACGGAAACGTGCTTTTAATAAACCAGGAATAAATGCCCATAGAGCACCAGCTACGATAGCTGCTAAAATAGCTAATGGTAAGTGAATCACTCGTGGAAGGTCAAAAGCTACCCCAACCCAAACGGCCGCTAACCAACCAACTAAAAATTGTCCTTCTACCCCAATATTAAATAATCCAACTCGGAAAGCAAATGCAACAGCTAAACCGGCTAAAATATATGGAGTAAACTGTCTAACGACTTCCCCAAAATAATAAATGTCTCCAAATGCACCATTCCAAAGTGCGATAAACGCTGCAATTGGATCGTATCCACTTGCAATCATGATAATGGTTCCGACAAGGATCCCTAATAAGACAGCAATAACTGGTGTTAAAATACTTTTAAAGCGTTTAGACATTTGTTACTTCACCCGCTTCCTTTCTATTCGATCCAGCCATCAACAATCCAAGCTCTTGTTCATTTGTTTCTTTCGGATTTACGATAGCTACGATTTTCCCCTCGTATATAACGGCAATACGGTCACTAACATTCATAATCTCATCTAATTCAAAGGAAACAAGCAGGACTGCTTTTCCATTATCACGTTGCTCGATTAAGCGTTTATGAATGAATTCAATCGCACCAACGTCCAAACCGCGGGTAGGCTGAGCAGCAATCAGCAAGTCAGGGTTGCGATCTACTTCCCGACCAATAATCGCCTTTTGTTGGTTACCACCGGAAAGCGCCCGAGCTAATGTGTACTCATTTGGTGTGCGAACATCGTATTCACTAATAAGTGTTTTTGCTTTTTTATAAATTTCCTTAAAGTTAAGAATACCGTTTTTGGAGAATGGTTTTTTATTATACGTCTGTAAAACCATATTTTCTCCGATAGGGAAGTTCAAAACTAAACCGTGCTTATGTCGGTCCTGTGGAATATGACCAACACCTGATTCAGTAATGTTCCTTGGCGTTTGGTTGATTAATTCTTTTCCGTTTAATTTCACACTTCCGCTATCAGCCTTACGTAAGCCAGTAATTGCCTCAATAAATTCTGATTGACCGTTTCCGTCAACCCCGGCAATACCCACGATTTCGCCAGCGCGCACAGAGAGATTTAAACCATTTACAACTGTCACACCCCGAGAGTCTTTAACCGTTAAATCACTCACTTCAAGTACATCTTGTTTAGGATTTGCTTCTTTCTTTTCAGTTTTGAAGACAACCTCACGTCCAACCATTAAGCTGGCAAGTTCATCAGGGTTTGTCTCACTAACATTAACAGTCCCAATCCCTTTACCTTTACGAATAACAGTACAACGATCAGAAACTTCCATAATCTCTTTCAATTTATGAGTAATGAGAATAATAGATTTGCCTTCTTTGATAAGCGTTTTCATAATTTGGATTAGTTCTTTGATTTCTTGTGGTGTTAATACAGCTGTCGGTTCATCAAAAATAAGAATTTCTGCACCGCGATAGAGAGTTTTTAAAATTTCTACCCTTTGCTGCATACCTACAGAAATATCAGAAATTTTCGCTTGTGGATCAACGGCTAAACCATAGCGTTCTGAGATCTCACGCACTTGTTGTTCGGCCTTTTTAATATCAATTCGACCACCCGAAGTAATTTCTCTACCTAAAATAATGTTTTCAGTAACAGTAAACGTATCAACCAACATAAAGTGCTGGTGAACCATTCCGATTCCTAAATCATTAGCGATATTTGGGTTAGAAATGTTAACAGGTTGTCCTTTTACACGGATTTCACCTTGTTCTGGTTGATATAAACCGAATAGAACATTCATTAAGGTTGATTTTCCCGCACCATTTTCACCAAGTAATGCGTGAATTTCACCCTGTTTTAATTGAAGAGTTATGTTATCATTCGCAACAAAGCCATTAAACTCTTTACGGATGTTAAGCATTTCAATTACATATTCCATCTCTTCTCACTCCCTGTGACATGATAAAGGAAAAATTGACCAGAAGTAGTAAGAGGTCAGACCTTTCCGAATTTTAAAAAAACAGGGAATTCCTCCCCACTACAAAATCTTAAATGAAAAGTAGAATGTAGCATTCTACACTTCAGTTAAGATTCTTTTCTAAGGTAAAGGGCGGGCTGGGTTTCTCCAACCCGCCTTTTTCCTCACAAAGATTATTTTGCGCTAAAGTTTTTTAATTCATCACGAGTTCCAGGAACTTTTACAGCGCCTGATTTGATCTTTTCGATCCAATCTTTAACAGCTGTTTCAATGGCATCTTTATTAGCTGCTTTGCTGTTGATTGGAGCTAAGCCAACACCATCTTCAGCTAAACCGTAAAGGATTGATTGTCCGCCAGGGAAGTTGCCATCCATAGCTTTTTTAGATAAGTCTTGTACTGCTACGTCAACACGCTTAAGTGCTGATGTAAGAACAACATCTGGACCCATGTCGTTTTGGTCACGGTCTACACCGATTGCCCAAATTTCTTTGCTAGGGTCTTTTGCTTTTCTGTCAGTAGCTTCTTTGAATAGACCGTTACCAGTTCCACCAGCTGCGTGGAAGATTACGTCTGCGCCAGAAGAGTACATTTTAGAAGCGATACTTTGACCAAGTTCAGCTTTGTCAAATGCGCCAGAGTATTGAACATCAACTTTTACTTCTGGTTTTGCAGCCTTAACACCAGCTAAGAAACCAGACTCAAAACGTTCGATAACAGGAATTTCCATACCACCAATGAAACCAATGTGGTTAGACTTTGTTGTTAGAGCGGCAGCAACACCAGCAAGGAATGCAGCTTCTTGCTCTTTGAAAAGTACGCTAGCAACGTTTGGCTGTTTAACTTCAGCATCGATGATTGCAAAGTGAGAATCTTTTTGTTGTTTTGCGATTTCTTCAACTGCAGCTTGCATTAAGAAACCAATTCCGTATACTAAATCGAAATCTTGACGTGCAAGAGTATTTAAGTTTGTAGAGTAGTCTGCATCAGATTTTGATTGAAGGTAATCGAATCCACCCTTACCTTTTTTCATTCCGTTGTCAGCACCAAATTTTTGAAGACCTTCCCAAGCTGATTGGTTGAATGATTTGTCATCTACACCGCCGACGTCAGTAACCATCGCTACAGAGAATGATTTTCCTTTTCCTTCTCCACCCTTAGATGTTTCGTTTTTGCTTGTGTCATCGCTCTTTCCACAAGCTCCTAAAAGTGTTCCAGCAGCAAGAACTAAAGATAGCGCCATTCCAATTTTACGCTTTTGCAAGGTATTGTACCCCCTATGATATGTTTGATATAGTAGAAATTTTCGCAGAACTGATTCCGTTTTCACAAAGCATTAAAAAAATTAAATTCTTTTCCTTAATACATGAAAACTAAACTTGTCTGCTTTAAAATAGTTTACCGAATACAAGACGGGTTCATCCATTTCATCGAAATGCATTTGTTTCAGAACCAACAAAGCAGTTTCAGGATCACATTCTAAAATTGGGGAAATTTTCTCATGATAGCCGATCGGCTCGATTTGAGCGACCGCGTATGTAATTCTTCGATTTGCCTCTTCATCTAAGATGCGGAAGAATCCTTCTTCGTATGAAAAAGTTTTAGGCAAAATCTTTTCGGGAACCTTGTCAATACAGTAGACGACCGGTTCACCATTTGCGGTTCTAACACGCTCCATCACGAAAATCTCCTCACTTGTAGAACATGAGAAACGGCGAATATCCTCTTCGGTAGGCCCCTGTGTTGATGAACTTAAGAAAATAGTTCCTGGTTTCATACCTGCTTGTTTAATCATGTCAGTGACACTATTAAGTTGTTCAATCCCTGAAGTAAACAATGGCTTTGCGTTAACAAAAGTACCAACACCATGGCGCCTAATGATAACGTTTTCTTCTTCAAGAATGCGCAATGCTTCCCGTAGCGTTGCCCTGCTTACACCAAGCTGTTTAGCAAGATCGAATTCGGAAGGTAATTTTTCTTTTTCTTTATAAACTCCATTTTCAATATCCTGCTTTAACCGATCGATTACTTGTAAATATAAATGCCGGTTATCTGACTTAATTGACATGCTGTTTCCTCCAGGCGATTTCCTAAGACATCAGACATCTGATATCATTCCTACTAACCGAGATTATAGTAACATTTTTTTAGTGATAAATAAATAGGTATTCAAAATTTTGTCGAAAAAAGGTGCATTCTTCAAAAATGTCTTAAAGTTGTTGATATTCTTGCAGTGAAATCTGCTATAATATAATCTTTCTATTAAAATTATAGGTATTTCAGGGTAGAAATGTAGGTCTTTTTCATTACCTTTTTTAAGCGCGCACTTAATACTATAGTATGGTGTCTATGTAAATTTAGTATAAAAAAAGAGCCAATGGCTCTTTTTTATTTTTATGAACTTTGTTCTTCTTTAGGCTTTGTCTGTAAGACTGCACGAGGCTTACTTCCTTCGTATGGTCCGACTACTCCGCGTGCTTCCATTTCATCAATAAGGCGTGCCGCTCTAGTATAACCAATTCGGAAACGACGTTGAAGCATGGAAACTGACGCTGTTTGCATTTCAATGATTAATTCCACTGCCTCATCATATAAATCATCCTCGACTGCTCCTGTTACTTCTGGGATATCGTCTGGGATCATTTCTTCTTGATATTGTGCTTTTTGCTGTGAAATAACGAATTCAACTGTATCCTCTACTTCCTGATCTGAAAGGAAAGCGCCTTGTACGCGGACAGGTTTTGACGCTCCAACAGGCAGGAATAACATATCTCCACGTCCGAGAAGTTTTTCCGCTCCCCCCATATCCAAAATCGTTCTTGAATCCGTTGCACTAGAAACAGCGAAGGCAATTCTCGATGGGATATTTGCTTTGATGACCCCAGTAATGACATCAACCGATGGCCTTTGAGTAGCAATAATTAAATGTATCCCTGCAGCACGCGCCATTTGTGCCAATCTTGTAATTGAATCCTCTACATCGGATGAAGCAACCATCATTAAATCAGCTAACTCATCTACAATGACAACAATGTACGGTAATAACGGCTGTTTATCATTTTCTTCCTGATTATGCCGTTTAACATGGTCGTTATACCCCTCTATATTACGTGTTCCTGTGTAGGAAAATAATTCGTAACGTCTTTCCATTTCACTTACTACTTTTTTCAATGCTTGCGATGCTTTTTTGGCATCGGTAACAACTGGAGCAAGTAAATGAGGAATCCCGTTATACACATTTAATTCAACCATTTTGGGATCGATCATCATTAACTTTACCTCATGGGGCTTGGCCCTCATCAGGATACTGGTTATGATGCCGTTAATACAAACACTTTTACCACTGCCAGTAGCACCAGCAACGAGAAGATGGGGCATCTTATTTAATTCTGCGAGCACTGCTTCACCTGTTATATCCCTTCCAAGCCCAATAAGCAGTTTGGCATCTGGCTTGTCATTCTGAGTTGCTTCTAACACTTCTCGAAGTGAAACCATTGCAACCTCTGAATTTGGAACTTCAATACCGATAGCAGATTTACCGGGAATTGGTGCTTCAATCCGAATATCTTTGGCAGCTAGTGCCAATGCCAGGTCATCACTTAAGCTGACAATTTTACTAACTTTTACGCCCACATCCGGATGGACCTCATATTTAGTAACAGCTGGACCTAAGTGAACTTGTGTGACCCTTGCCTTTACCCCAAAGCTTTGAAACGTCCGCTCTAGCTTGGCAGCATTGGCGTGTATGAGTTCATATTCGCCACTTTGGTCTGTTTTCCTTGGAAGCTTTAGCAGTCTAAGAGGAGGTAATTCGTATGCTACATTTTCTACTTCAGTAAATGTGATAGGAGGTGCTTGATCCTCCTCCTCCTCTTCTGAGTGCTCTTTTTTATCCTTAGGTTGTTCTTTTTTAGTTTGATTCTGCGTGTTAAGGGCTTCATCTACATAAGCTCTATCCGCGAAGCTCGATATAATCGGCTCTGGAATAATGTTTTCTTCATGTGCAGACTGTTGTTGAACGTTGATAACAGGTGCGCTTTCCTGTTCCCTATTTTCCTTTTGTTTTGCTTTTTGTTCTTTCTTCTCCGTTTTCCGAACTTCTTGATTTTGCTTCCATTCCGACATATCTGTTTTGAAGGCTTCCCACTGACCTTTAGAGAAGTCGAATAAAGTCAACATAACCTTCCCAATGAAATCGCCAAAAGATTTCCCTGTGAGTAAAATGAAGCCAATGATAATAAAAATAAAGGCAATAATCTTAGTACCTGTTTCTGCGAATAAGTAATGAAATAGTGCAAATAAAATAGCCCCTAGGATTCCACCGCCAAGGTCGGTTGTACTTGTTTCTCCTTGAAGTTCCATCATGAACAATTCCCATGTGTTGCTGATAACACTTGGATCTTTAAACTTTCCATCATTTGTAAGCAAGTGAAACAGTGTAACATGACTTAAGAGCAGAATAGCAGAAACAATAAAATAGCTTCCTACTAATTTAATATGGAAGATAAAAGGGATTTCTCGTTTCCACATTAGATAAATACTCAATACTACTAGAGCAATTAACCCTAGCATATACCATTCACCCATCCAAAATCTAAAGAAGAGGACAGTTGCTCTTCCTACTGCCCCAAGTTTAGCAATGGAGATAATCGCTATGGCTAATATAGCAAGTGCAGTTAATTCATATTGAACTGTTCGTTTTAAGTGGTTGTCTCTCTTTTTTGGTTGTCTTCTCTTTTTTTTGGCCATCTAATCACCTTATACGTTAGTTATGGTATATTATTTCACTATATTACAATAAGCTAATATGTATAACTTAATAAATAGTAGGAAAAAGGAAGAAAGCAGCCGGATTGGCTGCTCTTTTCTTTGTATCCTGATTATACCATAATCTACTACTGTAATGCGGACAATCCTTCCTGGACACTAAAAGAAATTTTAGCTCCAGGACAAACTCGATCATCAAGAAAGTGTTGTGGATCACTACTAAGAATACGAACAACCTGTACGTTATTCGGATCCATTTGTTCTACCAATAGCGGAATGCCCTGATAGGTAATCATTTTTTGTTGTTGATTTGATTCTTGATCAGAAGGGAAAATTAATTCATGAGGCATCATCGTATATAAGATCATTGAATCAACCCCTCATTATTGTCCTTTCTAAGGTCGATCATTTCGTTTAGCTTCTTCATCGCAGGTCCCAATCCACCCACTTCGTCAATTAATCCAGATTTAACAGCATCTGCACCGATTACATTTGTTCCAATATCTCTCGTTAAATTACCTTTAGCAAACATTAAATCTTTAAAGGTATCTTCGGTAATTTTGGAATGCTTCGTAACAAAATTCACTACCCGCTCCTGCATCTTATCTAAGTATTCAAATGTAGCTGGCACCCCAATGACGAGTCCAGTTAAACGAATCGGGTGGATCGTCATCGTAGCCGTTTCTGCAATAAATGAATAATCACATGAAACTGCAATAGGAACACCGATTGAATGACCGCCACCTAATACAATAGAAACAGTCGGTTTCGATATGGAGGCAATCATTTCAGAAATGGCCAGTCCTGCTTCAACATCTCCTCCAACTGTATTTAATATAATGAGGACCCCCTCAATTTTGGGATTTTGCTCAATTGCTACAAGTTGCGGTAATAGATGCTCATATTTCGTTGTTTTATTTTGAGGTGGAAGTGCCATATGGCCCTCAATTTGCCCAATAATGGTTAAACAATGAATTCTTGAATCTGCAGAAAGCTGAGGCACATTCGTTTGCCCCAGTTGTTGAATTTTTTCTATTAATCCTGATGCAGGCTTTTCCTCTTTTTGAGGCTCCCCGCCTTCTTGATTATCAGTATCATTTTTTTGTATGTCGTTATTCATCCTATTACTCCCTTCAAAGCATGATATTTGTTAGTATGAACCTATCATTTATTTTCATTCTACCAACCATAGAAAAAAGGTACTGGAGCAAGTCCAGTACCTTCATAATTTATACTTCCATAATAATCGGAAGAATCATTGGTCTTCTTTTTGTTTTTTCAAATAAATATCGATTTAAGTCATCGCGAATTTCTTGTTTTAAGCTAGACCATTCGAATGTTCCTTTTGCGATATTACGTTCTACAATGTCTCGCACAAGTTTCGTGGAATCATCCATTAATTTTTCAGATTCCCTTACGTAGACAAATCCTCTTGAAATAATTTCAGGACCTGCAGCAATCTTTTTATCTTGTTTCGTTAATGTTACGACAACAATGAGAATTCCATCTTGTGATAGGAGCTTACGATCCCGCAAGACAATATTACCTACATCTCCCACACCAATACCATCAATAAGAACATTCCCCGAAGGAACTTTACCGGCTAATGCGAGTTTACCATCTTTCCATTCCATCACATCTCCACGTTCTGGAATGACAATCTGTTCATCCGTAAGTCCACATTCAAGACCTATCTTGCGATGTGCTTTTAACATCCGATATTCACCATGGACTGGAACGAAGAATTTTGGTTGCATTAAATTAATCATAAATTTTAATTCTTCCTGACTTCCATGACTTGAAACATGGATCGCCCGCTTACCGGAAATGACGTTCGCACCTGCTCTAAATAACATATCCACAGTTTTAAATAGGAAAACTTCGCTGCCTCGTAAAGGCGAAGCGGCAATTAAAACAGTATCCCCTGACTGAATATTCAGTTGTTTGTGTGTTTGCTTTGCCATCTTTTGCAGGGCTTCAATAGGTTCACCTTGACTACCAGTAGCCAGCACAACCACTTCCCGATCCTGATAATTCTTAAGTTCACTAATTGGAATAATTAAGTCTTCATCTACTTCTAAATAACCTAAATCAAGTGCAATATGATATATACGCTCTAAACTTTTTCCTACAACAGCTACCTTACGTCCATGATCCTTCGCCACATCAAAGATATGTTGGATCCGGTTAATATCTGAAGCAAAGCATGCGGCAATGATTCGTCCTTGTGCGTTATAAAAGGCATTCGACAATTCACGTTCTACAATCGCTTCCGAGGTAGTATATCCTGGCTTTTCAGCTTCAGTACTATCAGAAAGTAAACAAAGTACCCCTTGGTCTCCTATTGCTGCCATTTTACCTATTTCGGCTTTATATAGCTTTGTTGCTGCTTGGTCAAATTTAAAGTCACCAGTATAAACAATTATTCCTTCAGAAGTATGTATGCAAACTCCAACTGAATCAGGGATACTATGATTTGTCCTAAAGAAGCTAACATTTACTGTATCAAGTTCAACAACGGTAGTTGAATCTACTTCAATAAAGTTAGCTTTCCCATAAAACTCCTGTTCTTTGAGCTTTGCAGCCGCAAGTGCTAGAGTTAATTTTGTTCCATAAACTGGTACATTTACTTGTCTTAAAACATACGAAAGTGCACCGATATGATCTTCATGTCCATGTGTTAAAAAGATGGCTTTTACACGTTCCTTATTATCTCTTAAATAGGTCATATCAGGGATTACCATATCAATGCCTAACATTTCTTCCTCGGGGAACATTAAGCCGGCATCAACAACGAATATGTCCCCGTCAACCTCAACCAGGTACATATTTTTTCCGATTTCTCCTACGCCACCAAGCGCAATTAACTTAATGGCTTTATTTTTTTTCTTTATCAAGTTTGAATCCTCCTATGCTGAAAAACAATTTAATTTCTAGAACTTTTTTGTACCGTCCGAAATCAGTTAACATTATTATACTTGAAAAAAGAAAATGTTTACAACCTTAAAAAAGCGGTTTCAACGGAAAAGCGCAAGCGTCTTGGTCAGCCCCGACAGGCAAATGTTCTTCGGCAAGAAAAGTCCGCCTTTTGACTTTTCTTGCCGAAGGTTATTTGACCCGAGCTGTAACAATCATCGCTTTATCAAGCCATGATTGTTACAAGATACTCATGGTAGCTTATTCAGGGTGAAAACTGGTTAGGCGCTGGAGCTGGACAATTCTCGAAGTCCTAGAAAGTGCAAAAAGACTGACCCTTTCAGGCCAGTCTTTTGGAAAAACTATTTTTTATTCAGTATAGAAATTAATGTTGCACGCTCTTGTTCAGTAAGTCCTACAAGCGGCAGTCTTACTGAGCCTACATCCAATCCAGCTAATTGTAATGCTGTTTTTACTGGTGCAGGACTTGGAGCAGCAAATAGTCCCTGCATGATTGGAAGAAGTTGTTGATGTAATAACGCAGCTTTCTTGTTATCTCCATCAAAAAACGCCTTAACCATTTCCTGCATTTCATTTCCAACCACATGAGATGCTACAGAAACTACTCCGGCACCGCCTATAGAAAGGACTGGTAAGGTTAAGCCATCATCCCCACTATATAGTAAGAATTCATCATCAGTATTAGCAATAATTTGAGTCATTGCATTTAAATCTCCACTTGCCTCTTTCACTGCAACGATATTGGAAATCTTAGATAGACGAATGACCGTTTCAGGGAGAATACTGACAACAGTCCTTCCTGGAACGTTGTACAGCATTACAGGAAGGGAGGTGGCTTCTGCGACTGCTTTATAGTGCTGATACAACCCTTCCTGGTTTGGTTTATTGTAATATGGAGCGACCACCAACACGGCATCTACACCCAGCTGTTCTGCTTTTTTTGTTAATTCAATAGATGCATACGTATCGTTGCTTCCTGTTCCAGCTATAACAGGAACTCTTTTATTAACAACCTTTACCACATGATCAAATAACGCAAGCTTTTCTTCTTTTGTTAATGTTGGTGATTCGCCTGTCGTACCAGCGATGACAAGTGAATCTGTGCCATTGTCGATGAGGTAATTAACTAATTGTGTCGTTTTAGCAAAGTCAATATGCCCTTTTTTATCAAAAGGGGTTACCATTGCTGTAGACACACTACCAAAATGAATCATTTTACTACTCCTTTCAAAACAAGCCACAAATGAAAACCAGTGGTGTATATCCTACAAGCTGATTGAATGCTTTTACAAGTCAGCAAGATTAAATTCCACTGTCTCATCTTCTAATTGAAATGCATCATGAAGTGCATTAACTGATTTAACTAGGTCATCCTGTTTAACAAGAACCCAAATTGTTGTATGACTATCCGCTGATTGTAGGATACGGATCCCTTGGTCAGATAGTGCTGTCACTATCATGGAAGTGACACCAGGAACACCTGCGATTCCTGCACCAACAACAGAAACCTTTGCACAGTGGCGCTCCACTACAGGGTCATGACCTAAATCATTTAGCACTTTAATTGCCCGATCAGTCATTTCATCTGTTACGGTATATACCACACCGTTTGGCGATATATTGATAAAATCAACACTTATTTTTTCATTTGCCATGGCCTTAAACACTTCCGCCTGCAAATAATACTGGTCTTTTTTAGCAAAGACCTTTATTTGAGTGACATTGGAGACATGAGCAATTCCTGTGACGACTCGCTCCTTAATATCGCTCCCACGATTATTTTTATTTAAGGTAGTAACTAATGTCCCTAAATTATCGGAATACGTAGAACGAATTCGGATGGGTACCTTTGCCTGCATAGCAATTTCTACTGCTCTTGGATGAATGACCTTGGCCCCTTGATAGGCCATGTTACACACTTCTGTGTAGGTGACTACTGATAGTGGACGGGCGTTTTCAGCGATCCGCGGGTCAGCAGTCATAATTCCTTCCACATCTGTAAAGATATCAATCCATTCTGCGTTAAGGGCAGCACCTAATGCAGCCGCTGACGTATCACTACCCCCGCGGCCAATTGTGGTGATATCCCCATTCTTTGCTGCACCTTGGAAACCTGCAACCACAACTACATCATTATGTTCAAGTTCCCTGAGCAATCTCTCACACTTCATTTCAGTAATTTTTGCATTTGTATGATCATTATTAGTACGGAATCCTGCTTGAGCACCTGTTAATGCTAGCGCATTAATACCGCTGTCTAATAACATATTAGCAAAGACGACACTAGATATAATTTCCCCACAGGATAACAATAAGTCATGTTCTCTTTTGGAGATTTTACTTAGATTTCCACCTATCAATGATAAAAGTGTATCTGTAGCATAGGCATCGCCTTTTCTGCCCATCGCAGAAACAACAACAACGACTTTATATCCTTCTGCTAATGCTTTTTCAATATGGCCTTGAGCATGTTTCCTGCTCTTTTCATCCTTTACAGATGTTCCGCCAAATTTTTGTACAATAATTTTCATGATAATACCAAAACCTGCCTTTTGGTTGTAACTTATTTATTTTACAAGACCTAATTTCACTAAACTCTCAGCGATTTGTACTGAATTCCATGCAGCACCTTTTAGTAGGTTATCAGAAACAACCCACATATGGAACCCACGATCTTCATCGATGTCTTTTCTAATCCTTCCAACAAATACATCGTTTTTACCAACACAATTTGCTGGCATTGGATATACTTGATTTTCCGGGTCATCTTGGAGGACTACGCCTGGAGCATCCTTCAATAAGGCCTTAATTTCACTTGCGCTTACGTTTCCTTCCTCCACCTCAAAATATACGGATTCAGAATGACCGACAGCAACAGGCAGACGAACACATGTCGCAGAAACCTGAAGCTCTGGGAGGTGCATAATTTTCTTTGTTTCATTAATCATTTTCATTTCTTCATAGGTATACCCGTTATCCTGGAACTTATCAATTTGCGGAATTGCATTAAAAGCAATTTGATAATGATTTTTATCTGATTTAACTGGTAGAATATTCGGTTCAAATGCTTCGCCATTTAGAATCATTTGCGTTTGTTCCATTAATTCTTCTACGGCTGCTGCACCTGCACCGGAAACCGCTTGGTAAGTAGATACAATAATTTTTTTCAAACCATATTTTTGACGAATTGGCTCTAAAGCAACAACCATTTGAATGGTTGAACAATTCGGATTAGCAATGATTCCATTATGTTTTTTCAAGTCCGCTTCATTTACTTCTGGCACAACCAACGGGATGTCAGCATCCATTCTGAACGCACTAGTGTTGTCCACGACAACAGCTCCCCTTTTTACAGCTTCTGGAGCAAGTTCCTTAGAGACACTTCCACCAGCACTGAACAGTGCTATATCTACACCTTCAAAGCTCTCAGGCTTCGCTTCTTGGACTATATATTCCTGACCATTAACATCTACTTTTTTCCCTGCCGACCGTGCTGAGGATAGTAGGGTAAGTTCTCTGATTGGAAAATTCTCTTTCACTAATGTTTGGATCATTTGCTGTCCAACCGCTCCTGTTGCTCCGACTACTGCAACGTGAAATCCATTATGCTCTCTCATTACATGTTCCCCTTTCAATCTTTCATCCTGAACATGGCTGGTATTTTAAAGGTCTTAAAGGAATTGGCACTCTACATATTGCCAGCATGTCATTTATTTTTTATAACCTTAACAGTGGAGCAGATCGTGTAAAACTCCACTGTTAAAAGATTAATTTATTTTAACATATTCCTTAAAAGAAATAACCTTTTTTGATGAAAGAGAGAGAGTTATTGTTCATCTTTATATCGTTCAACTAGTACAGGTTGTATTTGCTTTCCTTCCATCGCTGCCTCAACAGTTTCTGACAGCATTGTCATTCTAGCTACCATCGAGTTTGGCTTATTAATGGGATCGTCCTGGCCATACGGAATAAAGAATATATTCTTCGTTGCCATTAAACGCATTAAGTTTACCCCGTTAAGACCAAGTGCGTCATTTGTTGAAATGCCAAGAACAATAGGCTTCAAATTTCTTAAGGTCGCTTTAGCTGCCATTAGCACTGGACTGTCATTCATGGCATTTGCAAATTTACTCATCGATACGCCTGTTAATGGAGCTATAACCATACAGTCTAGCGGAAATTTAGGGCCAAGAGGCTCTGCCTTAACAATGGAGTCAATTACCTTATTGCCTGTTAGGTCTTCAATCCGTTGGATCCAGTCCATCCCTTTACCAAAACGTGTATCCGTATTTTGAACGGTAGCGGTCACTACCGGAACTACCTCCGCTCCAGCATGAACAAGCTTTTCAATCTCTGGAAATACTGCATCATACGTACAATGTGATCCAGTCAATCCAAAGCCTATCCTTTTCCCTTTTAAACTCATTTCACTTTCCCCTTTCGCTTTCGTAAATCATCTTGAAGCAGTTGGGCCAAAACATTCGCTAAAATTTGGCCAGCTGTTTTTGGTGCAACAATTCCTGGCAAGCCCGGAGCAAGTAAAGCTTTTATTCCTCTTTTTTCTGCGTAACGGAAGTCAGTACCCCCAGGCTTTGAAGCAAGGTCAATGATGAGGGAATGTGAAGGTAGTTTGGAAATGACCATTGCCGTAACAATTAAATGCGGTGCGGTATTTATTAAAATATCGGTATCCTTCACTTCATTCACAAGATTATTTAAATGAAATGGTGTTAATCCCATTTCTGTGATTCTTGCTAAATGTTCACTTTTTCTAGCGCCTACCTTTACTTTAGCTCCAAGTGCAGCAAACGTTCTTGCCACACTCATCCCAACTCTGCCTAAGCCTAATACGGTAACATTGGATCCGTGAATCGTGAAATCCGTATGCTGGATTGCCATCATAATTGTTCCTTCAACTGTAGGAATGGAATTATAGATGGCTACATCATCCCTTTCGAATAATTGGATGAGAGTTCTTTTGCTATCCTTCGTTATCCCATTAAGATAGGAGTTACTGATCCCGGAATAAATGGAACAATGTTCAGGCGTCTTACTGATGAGGTCTCCTGTTAAAACAACCTTTTCATTGGAGAAGATTGTTTCAACGTGTCCCTCTAAATTTGTGCCTGGCACTGGTAAAATCAGTGCGTCTACTGTAGAGAAATCAACCTCATCCAATTTTTCCTTGACCGCTCCAGTAAAGGCATGGTCTAACTGCTCAAAACCAATAAGCGATAATTTCGCGTCCAATTCGGTTAACTTGCGGATGATTTCCAGCTGTCTGGCATCACCGCCAATCACGGCTATCTGCATCCCTGTCAGCATGAAAACATTCACCTTCTTTTTTATAAAAATCCATCTAGGTAATCCATTTCTTCTTATCACTTCACCATCTTATGTAAGTTCAAGTGATTCGGTGAGTTTTCCACCAACAGTTAACTAAAAAAAGCCCAAGCAGAGAATGTTCTGCTTGGGCTTTTTAGGGCTTTCACTTTCGTACTGCTCATTGTTCTTCAGGAACATCAATGATAATCATATCGGAACCGATTTTCTTAATATGTTGCCATGGAACTCTGATTTCTTCCCCTTGCTTTCTAAAACCAAACCATTTTAATGATGGGATCAGTAACGCTTGTATTTGGCCTGTACTCTCATTGATTTCTAAGTCTGTTTGTCCGAGTACACCTAGTCGCTCCGCCCTTTTTACATCTACAATTTCTTTACCGCTTAGTTCGCTTAACCTCATGACTTAAAGACCTCCCTCTACCCCTTTTCTATTATTTTATAGAAGGAAGTCCTAAATTAGACTAAAAGAAAAAACAGTTCGAAGAATCGAACTGTTTCCTTTTATTATAATTTTGATGGGAATTCCCCATTAGGACTGATCAATGTGACCGAATATTTATCAGTAAAAATAGATCTAGCCATTTCATCTACACTATTTTTTGTAACCTGATCAATTTGTTCAATAATCTCATCTAGTGAGCGATGACGCTTTAACAGAAGTTCATTTTTACCATTTCTACTCATTCGGCTGTTCGTACTTTCTAAGCTTAACATCAAGCTGCCTTTGAGCTGCTCTTTGCTATTGGTTAATTCTTTTTCAGTAATTCCAGTTTGTTTAAGTTTTTCCAATGTTTCCTGGATTGTTTCAAATAAAACATCCAACTGCTTTGCACCAGTGCCTCCATAAACTGTAACCACACCACTATCTTGGTAAGCAGAATGATAGGAGAATACAGAATATGCGAGACCTCTTTGTTCACGCACTTCTTGGAATAGTCTAGAACTCATACTTCCGCCCAGTATGTTATTTAGAGTAATTAAACTATAAACATCTTCATGGCCAACCTTTAATCCTTCAAAGCCAATGCATAAATGTGCTTGTTCTGTTTCTTTTTTGCGTGACATTCTATTAGCATGGAATACTGGAACATTTTCAGGGGTTTCTTTTGCTCCACCCTGGTAGGATCCAAAATAATTTTCAACTTCTTTAATAAATGATTCAGATACGTTTCCAGCGATCGAAATGACCACATTCTCAGGTGTATATCTTTCGTGAATATATTCCTTCAACGAATCACCTGTAAAAGTATTAAGCGTTTCTTCTGTACCTAAAATCGGATAACCTAACGGATGGTTTTCATATACAGCTCTGCTCAATAAATCATGAACAATGTCATCCGGAGTATCTTCGTACATTTTTATTTCTTCAAGAACGACATTTTTTTCTTTCTTTAATTCCTCTTCAACAAAAGTGGAGTTAAAGAACATGTCAGCTAATACATCTAATGCAAACTTAGAATGTGTATCTAATACCTTTGCATAATAGCATGTATACTCCTTAGAAGT
Organism: Bacillus sp. SORGH_AS_0510; assembly: GCF_030818775.1. Classification (NCBI taxonomy): domain Bacteria; kingdom Bacillati; phylum Bacillota; class Bacilli; order Caryophanales; family Bacillaceae; genus Bacillus; species Bacillus sp. SORGH_AS_0510. Next base: position 3,472,721 of record NZ_JAUTAU010000001.1, read on the forward strand.
AAAAGCGTTCACCTGACCACCAATACTATCAAAGGATTCAGCAATTTCCTTTGCTGAACGTGTGGTAGTCCCTTTAAAAAACATGTGTTCAAGGAAATGGGAAATCCCATTTGTTTGCGGATCTTCATTTCTAGAACCCGTTCCAATCCATACACCAATTGCTACAGATCGAACAGTTGGTATATTTTCTAATACAATTCTTACTCCGTTTTGGCATGTGTACTTATTAATCATCGACTTCCTCCTGTCATTAAACAGCAGATGCTACTACTCCAATTATTTATTATACTTTTTTATAGATATTTTCTCCAATTTTCTGATAGATTCTCACAAATTATTTTAAAATTCTTTCCTCGCTCATTAATTCTGATACCGTGCCAATTTCTAAATTCTTTTCCTCGATTAGAGTAATGAGCCTATCTAGAGATTTTGCCGTTGATTCTGTTGGGTGCATAAGAACCATTGAGCCTTTATCAATCTTGGACATAACTCGGTTAATCAGCACATCAGGGGAGGGCTTTTGCCAGTCTACTGTATCCACTGTCCACATCACAGTTAGCATATTTAATTCATCTGCCACTCTAATCGTCTCATCACGATAACTGCCACTAGGAGGAGCAAACCAGACTGGCTTTTCTCCTGTCGCCGCTTCAATAATACTGTTGGTTTTCGTTATTTGTTCCCTCGACTGTGCAGCCGTAAGCCTCTTCATGTCCGGATGAGAATAGGAATGATTTCCTACTTCATGACCAGCACTTACGATCATTTTCGCCACATCCGGATTCTTTTTAACCCAATTTCCTTCGAGGAAAAAGCTAGCCGACACATTATGTCTCTTTAATGTAGCAAGCATTGATGGTAAATATTCATTTCCCCAAGCGACATTAATGATAAACGAAACCATTGGTTTGTCTGGATGACCTTTATAAATTGGGGTTGGTGGTAAATCCTTTAAATGGATTTTAGGTTTAACTTGAGTAAATTGTAATTTCTTCTCATCGAAAACGCCTTTACTCTTCATACTTTTATAAGAGGCGTCAATATCTACTTTAATCCCGTTATATCCAGGAATAGCCTTCCAAACCCTGTCCACTTTCGCATCGGTAGGTGGTATTTCATATGTAGGAGCTTTTTTTACTATATCTTGATATAGAGGGTCAGACTGCTTCGCTGCTGGAAGTGTTGAATCCCTTAAAGAGGATACATATTTGTTTACTATAGGGTTATTTACTGAAATCCATGCACCTAAACAAATAATTAAAAAAATGCTAACCTTTTTCATTTACCTTTCCCCCTTCCATAAAGATTATGTATAGGAGGGACAAGGTAGAACAAGTAAGCTCCTTGATCTTAAAAGAAAAAGTCAGGGAAGCCCCTGACTCTTATTATTTGATCACAGCCTTGATAAAGCCTGAATTATACTTATTTTATTGCTGGCTCTCAGCCTTTTCACGTTGTTCTTTTAGTACAGCTTTACGAGACAAGTTTACTCTGCCTTGTTTATCGATTTCAGTTACTTTAACTAAAAGTTCATCACCGATTTTCACGACATCTTCTACTTTACCTACGCGCTCTTCAGCAAGCTCAGAGATATGGACTAGACCATCTTTTCCTGAGAAGATTTCTACAAAGGCACCGAATTTTTCAATCCGTTTTACCTTACCAAGATACATTTCTCCAACTTGTACTTCACGAACAATGTCTTCGATGATTTTCTTGGCTTTTTGATTCATTTCTTGATCAGTTGAAGCAATAAAAACAGTTCCGTCTTGCTCAATATCGATCTTAACGCCTGTTTCCTCAATAATTTTATTGATTTGCTTTCCGCTTGGTCCAATTACATCACGAATCTTATCTGGATTGATTGTCATCGTTAAGATTTTTGGAGCAAATTTTGAAAGCTCGGCTCTTGGTTCAGTAATAGTAGCTAACATTGAATTTAAAATATGCATTCTACCTACTTTTGCCTGTTGCAAAGCTTCCTCTAGTATCTCACGGGAAAGTCCTTCAATCTTAATATCCATTTGAAGGGCAGTAACCCCTTTAGCAGTCCCTGCTACTTTAAAGTCCATATCACCTAGGTGATCTTCCATCCCTTGAATGTCAGATAAAACAGTGTAGTATTCACCTGATTTAACTAGGCCCATCGCAATTCCTGCAACTGGAGACTTTATGGGTACACCAGCATCCATCATTGCAAGCGTACTAGCACAAATACTTGCTTGTGATGTTGATCCATTTGATTCAAGAACTTCAGAAACTAGACGGATTGTATATGGGAAATCCTTTTCAGAAGGAATCACTGGCTCTAATGCACGCTCACCTAGTGCACCATGTCCAATTTCACGACGTCCTGGTCCACGAATTGGACCAGTTTCCCCAACACTAAAGGAAGGGAAATTATAATGATGCATAAAGCGCTTTTCTTCCTCAATACCTAAGCCATCAAGAATTTGTACGTCACCCATTGCTCCTAGTGTACAAATACTTAACGCTTGAGTTTGTCCACGAGTAAACAAACCTGAACCGTGTGTTCGAGGTAGTAAACCTACAAGTGATGACAATGGACGAATCTCATCGATTTTACGACCGTCTGGACGTACTTTTTCCACTGTGATTAAACGGCGAACTTCACCTTTAACAATCTTGTCCAAGATTTGTTTTACTTGTTTCAAGTCTTCATCTGTTGCTTCTTGTTCCTCATATTTAGCAATTACTTGATTTTTTACTTCTTTAATAGCAGCTTCGCGTGCATGCTTTTCTTGAACTTGAATTGCCTTCACCATATCAGCTTCACAAAACTCTCTAACTTCAGCTTCAAGCTCTTTATCAAGTTCAAAAAGTGTAATTTCCATTTTTGGCTTACCAATTTCTGCAACAATTTTTTCTTGGAACTCAATTAATTGTTTAATATGGTCATGGCCAAACATAATTGCCTCAAGCATCGTTTCCTCAGGTACTTCAAGTGCACCTGCTTCAACCATGTTGATCGCATCTTTAGTTCCAGCAACTGTTAAATGAATATCACTTTGTTCAGCTTGTTCAACAGTTGGGTTAATAACAAACTCATTATTGACTCTGCCTACGATAACGCCAGCAATTGGCCCTTCAAATGGAATATCTGAAGTACTTAATGCTAGGGATGACCCAAACATTGCAGCCATTTCAGTAGAACAATCTTGATCGACACTCATGACAATACTGATTACCTGAACATCATTACGGAATCCATCAGCAAAAAGTGGTCGAATCGGTCTGTCAATTAGACGACTAGCCAAAATCGCTTTTTCGCTAGGACGACCTTCACGTTTAATAAAGCCTCCGGGAATTTTTCCGACTGCATATAAACGCTCTTCGTAGTTTACAGTTAATGGGAAAAAATCGAGATTTTTCGGCTCTTTTGAAGCTGTAGCTGTACTTAATACTGCTGTATCTCCATAGCGGACCATAACCGCGCCATTAGCTTGTTTAGCTAACTGTCCAATTTCAACTGTTAATTTTCGGCCTGCCCATTCCATAGAATATTCATGTTTCGTTTGTTCCATATTTGAACCCCTCTCTATCTAAATCACTTTAGGATGATGATGCGAAGAATTTACCACTCGCTGTTATCATCTTTCTAAATCTTCCTAATATAAAAAAAGCCATAAAAGCTTATGTTATCAATTTCAAATTAGTATTAGTATGCACATAAAAGTCTTGACTTAAAATATGTATGAAAAATTCTTTGCTCTTCTTAATTTTCCCTAAAGTCAGCCCAACATTTTAGGACTACTACTTTATTTTTTAACCTAATAAAAAAGCGGGATAAATCCCGCTTCTGTAGACTAACGACGTAGACCAAGCTTATTGATTAACTCACGGTAACGTTGAACGTCTTTGTTACGTAGGAAAGTTAAAAGATTACGACGTTTACCAACCATTTTTAAAAGACCGCGACGTGAGTGGTGATCTTTCTTGTGAGTACGTAAGTGCTCGTTCAAGTTATTGATTGATTCAGTAAGGACAGCGATTTGAACTTCTGCAGATCCAGTGTCGTTTGCATGAGTTTTGAACTCATTGATAAGTTCGTTTTTACGTTCTTGTGTGATTGCCATCCGGTTCACCTCCTAAATTTTCATATCCCCTGTTACCGAGCAAGCGTCGGTGACTCGACTTGCCAAGCAAAGGTTGTTTTTAATACGTATTTAAGAATACATCTTTTTACGTCAAAAAGCAAGTCGAAACCAAATTTTATTGTATGAAAAACTTTGATAATAGCAGTATTATCATGAAGATTGTCGATTCGTTTCAAAATATTCTAATGCCCTTTGCTTATCTTTTTCTATTTGGGCTACTAGTTCTTGTATTCCGGAGAACTTTTGTTCTTTTCGCAAATAAAGGTGCCACTCAACGACAACTTCTTCACCATAAATTTCCTGATTAAATTCAAATAAATGAACTTCAACGGAAAGCTTTAATGCTTCTTTATTAAATGTTGGTTTATAGCCGACATTGCATACACCGTTATACCAGTTGCCATTCACCTTCATCTTAACAGCATACACACCCAAAGGTGGGATGATATATTCTTCGTTCAGGCCTATATTTGCTGTCGGAAAACCAATGGTCCTCCCACGCTTATCTCCATGAATCACTTGACCAGTTGTAAAATAATATCTTCCAAGTAGTTCAGGCAGTTCATCTACTCTGGCTTCATTAAGCAGCTGACGAATTCTTGTTGAACTTACTTTCTCCTCGCCCAAAGTAAGTTTTGGTACAACAGAATAAGAAAATTGATCTCTTGCATGAAAAGGCAGGGTCTCCATAGTCCCTTTGCCCATTCTTCCATAAGAGTAATCAAACCCTGCAACCACATGCTTTACGTTTAACTCAATGATATATTGATCAATAAATTCTTGCGGGAGTAGGTTGGCAAACTCAGGTGTAAAATGGACAATAAATAAATAGTCTACACCAAGTTCCTCAAGAATTTTAATTTTATCAGATAAGGGCGTTATATATTGTACATGCTTCTTGTTCTTTCCCAACACAACAGAGGGATGCGGATCAAAAGTCATAACTGCACTTCGAAGCCCCTTCTCTTTTGCTTGTTTTATTGCCTCAAGAATTACTTGTTGATGTCCTCGATGTACACCATCAAAATAGCCCAATGCTATTGCTAGAGGAGGAAAATCGTTGCTTGCTATGTTATAAGGAAAACTAAGCCGTTTGACTTCCAATTGAAACTCACCTTTTCTATACCGTAACCTTATTATTCATTTCGCAATACCTTGACAGGTTTAAGAAGGCCTGGCTTACTAGGATGTTTGGCGTAAATGGCAAGAGCCAGTCCATCTTCCGTCTCAGCGATAATCGGTCCGTTAGTTGTTTTTAAATGGTCAGGTATCTGCAATACTGCTCCATTTTTCACTTTCTCTGCTACTTTATCATTAATCTTTAATTTCGGCAAATAAGAAAGTGCGGTCTCTAACGGCCTTAAAACGTTTGAAATTTCTCCCGCCTCCATCAGCTTCTCGACATCTTCAAATGTTAGGCAATCTTCTAACGTAAAGGCCGCCGACTGGATTCTTATTAGTTTAGACATGTGTGCAGGGTATCCTAATTTTTCACCAATCATGACTGCTAAGGTGCGAATATAAGTCCCTTTACTGCAACTAACTCTAAAACGAAAACGTACTGTTTCACCTGAAAATTCTGTCCGATCATCCAGTAGTTCAATTGAATATATCGTTACCATCCTAGAAGGGCGTTCTACTTCAATACCTTTTCGAGCATACTCGTACAGACGTACCCCTCCAACCTTTACGGCTGAAAACATCGGTGGGGTTTGTTCAATTTCTCCCGTCAAGGAATCAAGGACCATTTGAATTTCTTCTCGACGAATGGTTCGGTCCACATCTTTTTTTGCAACCACTTCACCGGATGCATCTTCCGTTGTGGTAGAGAAACCAATCGTAACTTCTCCTTCGTATGCTTTTCCAGCGTCTGTAATATACTCAGCAACTTTGGTTGCCTTCCCTATACAAATTGGGAGAACACCCGTTACATCCGGATCAAGTGTTCCTGTATGTCCCACTTTTTTTGTTTTTAAAATCTTTCTTAGTTTAAAAATACAATCATGGGAAGTCAGCCCCGCAGGTTTGAATAATGGTAATATACCTTCCACCTTATTCACTCCATTCTCCGTAATATTAGAAAAAAATGGATAGACAATTGTCTATCCATTCTCACTTTAAATTTCTGCTTGTTTTTGAATTTATTCTTCGTCATTCTTTTCCATCGGTTTATCATCATCCGTATGCAATTGATGTAGAAGTGTTTCAATTCGATTTCCATAATCGATTGATTCATCCCATTCAAAAATAATTTCAGGTGTTTTTCGCAGGCGAATACGGTGGCCAATTTCTGTCCTGATAAAGCCTTTTGCTTTCGCTAAGCCTTTTAACGTATTCTCCTTTTGTTCATCGTCACCTAACACAGAAATAAATACTTTTGCTTGTTGCAAATCCCCTGTTACTTGAACGTCAGTAACCGTCACAAAGCCGATCCGAGGATCTTTTATCTTACGGCCGATGATGTCACTAAGTTCTTTTTTCATTTGTTCTCCAACACGATTCGCTCTGTGGCTCATCACATTCACCTCTTAACTTAAAGCCAATCAATCTCGGTGATCGTACGTTCTATTTCTGGAAACGAGTCAATTAATTTAAGTGCGTTTTGCAATTCTTGCTCTGTTGATACTCTTGACGAGGTAACAACGACAATGGCTATTTTCGTCCTTTGCCACACATCTTGGAAATCAACCTCAGAAACAGAAACATTAAATTTCTGTTTAAGACGAGTTAGAATTCTCAACAAAACTGCTCGTTTCTCTTTTAATGAATGAGCATCATAGATGATACATTCACACTCGGCAACACCTATGATCATTTACGTTCAATTTCTTCCATTACGTAGGCTTCAATGATATCTCCTTCTTTAACATCATTGAAGTTTTTAATGGTAACACCACATTCATACCCTTGTGAAACTTCTTTTGCATCATCTTTGAATCGTTTTAAGGCATCGATTTGTCCTTCAAAGATAACTACTCCGTTTCGGATCAAGCGGATTCCGCTATCACGAGTAATTTTACCATCCGTAACATAGGAACCTGCAATTGTTCCTACTTTTGAAACCTTAAATGTTTGACGGACTTCTGCTTGACCAATAATCTTTTCTTGGAACTCAGGATCAAGCATACCCTTCATGGCTGCTTCAATTTCTTCAATTACTTTGTAAATGATACGGTGCAGACGAACATCAACCTTTTCAGCTTCTGCAGCACGTTTGGCATTTACATCTGGACGAACGTTAAAGCCGATTACAATTGCATTAGAAGCAGCTGCAAGACTAATATCCGATTCATTGATTGCTCCAGCACCACTATGAATAATTTTAATGTTAACGCCTTCTACATCTATTTTTTGCAATGAAGCAGCTACGGCTTCAGCAGAACCTTGAACATCTGCTTTTAGAATGATGTTTAAGTCCTTCATTTCACCTTGCTTCAATTGGTCGAATAGTGTTTCAAGACTGACAACCGATTTTTCACCACGTTGAGCTACCAAAGCAGTTTGAGCACGTGCTTCCCCAACCTGACGAGCTGTTTTTTCGTCTTCAAATACAACGAAGCGGTCCCCTGCTTGTGGAACATCATTTAGCCCTGTGATTTCAACTGGTGTTGATGGTCCAGCATCTTTTACGCGGCGGCCTTTATCATTTACCATTGCACGGACACGACCAAATGTATTTCCTACTACAATTGGATCACCAATTTTTAATGTACCGTTTTGTACTAGTAATGTAGCGACAGAACCACGACCCTTATCTAATTGTGCTTCGATTACAGTACCAACAGCATTTCGATTTGGGTTTGCTTTATATTCTTCTACTTCACTTACAAGTAGAATCATTTCAAGCAATGTATCGATTCCTTCACCAGTTTTCGCAGAAAGTGGTACAAAGATAGTATCTCCACCCCAAGCTTCTGCTACTAATCCATGTTCAGTCAATTCCTGCATAACACGATCTGCATTTGCAGCTTCTTTATCCATCTTATTTACAGCTACAATAATTGGAACTTCCGCTGCTTTTGCATGGTTAATGGCTTCAACGGTTTGTGGCATAACACCATCATCTGCTGCTACCACAAGAATGGTAATATCAGTGATCTTAGCCCCACGAGCACGCATCGTTGTAAATGCAGCGTGTCCAGGTGTATCAAGGAAAGTGATTTTCTTTCCATTTTCAACTACTTGATAGGCACCGATATGCTGGGTAATACCTCCAGCTTCTCCTTCAGTAACCTTTGTATTACGAATAGAGTCAAGAAGGGTTGTTTTACCGTGGTCAACGTGACCCATAATTGTTACTACAGAAGGTCTTTCCACTAAATCTTCTGCTGTATCTTCAGTGAAATAAACTTCAAGATCTGTTGTGTCAATTTTAATTTCTTCTTCCACTTCGACACCATATTCACTTGCAATCAATTCAATAGCATCTTTATCCAAGACTTGGTTGATGGTAGCCATTACACCAAGCATAAACAGCTTTTTAATAATTTCTGAAGGTTCACGATAGATTTTTTTTGCCAGTTCTCCCACAGTTAGAGACTCACTAAAAGTAATTTTAGCAGGAAGCTCTTTTTCCTTTTTCTTCTGCGGCTGTGCTTGCTGAACTGGCGTATGAGCCTTCTTCTTGTTATTGTTATTACGGTTATTACGATTTTGGTTATTATTATAAGGCTTAGCCTTAGCTTTATCTGCATTGCTGAAGACTTTGTTTTCTTTTGATTGATATTCTTGGTTCTGTTTTTTGCCTTCACCCGCTTTTGGTGGAGAGACTACTTTCACCTTACTTGGAGCAGGAGATTTATCTGCAGCTTCCTCAAACGCTTTAGGTGCATTTTTAGACTGTACATGTGTTTTTTGCCCAGACTGTGCCGCTCTTTGATTTGAACGTTGTTGTTGTTGAGCAGGACGTCCATTTGAACGTTGTTGCTGCCCGCCGCTCGTTTGTTTTTGTTGAGTATTCGCATTATTTTCTTTCTTGTTAAATGTCGCATCAAGTTTTTTTACGTCTGCATCTTCTATTGTTGCCATATGGTTAGAAACCTCTATATTCATTTCTTTTAGTTTTGTAATAATTTCTTTACTTGAAATGTTGTGTTTTTTTGCGTATTCATATACACGGATTTTACTCATATTTTCACCCCCGCTAGATTTAATCGAGCAACGTTACCAGTTTTTTTGCAAATCCATCATCCAAAATAGCTACAACAACGCGGGCTTCCTTGCCAATTGCTTGACCTAGAAGATGACGATCTTCCACCATTTTTATAGGAACTTGATAGGAATTACATTTATCTGAAATTTTTTTAGTCGTATTTGCAGATGCATCCGCGGCTAATAAAACGAGCTTTGCTTTTCCATTTCTGATTTCTTTTAAGGCAAGCTCCTCACCCGATATAATTTTACGCGCTCGATTGGCCAAGCCAAGCAATGACATCCATTGATTTTGTTTCATTTGGATTGTCAGTTCTCCTTCTCGATTAGCTCAAGTAATTCATCATATATAGAATCATTTATTGAAACCTCTAAATGGTTAGCTAATGTATTTTTCTTCTTGGCTAATAGGACCGCTTCTTTGTCCATTGAAAGGTATGCTCCTCTGCCGGATTTTTTTCCGGTTAAATCGATGGAAACATCCCCTTCTTTTGAGCGAGACGATGCGAACGAGTTCTTTTTTCGGCTTCATTTCACCGGTAGCCACACATTTGCGCATAGGAACTTTTTTTCTTGTGTTCACGATCATTCACCTCCTGTATTAGTCCAAGTCCTCTTCAAAATCGAAATCTGTATCAACTTGATCGTCAAACAGCCTAATTGTTTCTTCACGAGGATAGATGCCTAACTCACGTGCTTCACTTTCTGCTTTGATATCGATTTTCCAACCGGTTAATTTTGCTGCTAAACGTGCATTCTGTCCGCGTTTACCGATTGCTAATGAAAGTTGATAATCAGGAACAACTACTGTAGTTGCTTTTTCGTTTTCGTTCACCATAACATCAAGCACTTTAGAAGGGCTTAATGAGTTAGCGACGAACACTACTGGATCATCTGACCATTTCACAATATCAATTTTTTCACCTTTTAATTCATTTACAACTGCTTGAACCCTTGTTCCTTTTGGTCCAACACAAGAACCTACTGGATCAACCTCAGGGTTGTCGGAATGAACGGAAATTTTCGAACGATCTCCTGCTTCACGAGCAACAGATTTAATTTCTACTGTACCGTCATAGATTTCAGGAACTTCAATTTCAAATAATCGCTTTAGTAATCCAGGATGAGTTCTAGATACAAAGATTTGTGGGCCTTTAGTTGTTTTTTCCACTTTAGTAATAAAAACTTTGATTCGATCATGCGGTTTGTAACGTTCATTTGGCATTTGTTCATTTAAAGGCAATAGTGCTTCAATTTTACCAAGGCTGACATAAATAAACTTAGAGTCAAGTCTTTGTACAATACCCGTCATGATATCTTCTTCGCGGTCAATAAATTCAGAATAAATAATCCCTCTTTCAGCTTCTCTAACACGCTGAGTTACCACTTGTTTCGCTGTTTGTGCAGCGATTCTTCCGAAGTCTTTTGGAGTTACTTCCATTTCGACTACATCTTCAACCTGGTAATTAGGATTAATGTGTTGGGCATCTGCAAGAGAAATCTCAAGTCGTGGATCAAATACTTCATCAACCACTTCTTTTCTTGCAAAAACGCGCATGGACCCATTTTGTAAATTCAAATCAATGCGGACATTTTGTGCCTGATTAAAATTACGACGGTATGCTGATACCAATGCGGCCTCGATTGCATCAATTAGTATATCTCTGGAAATACCTTTTTCTCTTTCCAGTATTGTAAGAGCATCTAATAATTCGCTGCTCATTTGCTTGTATCCCCCTACTCTTATTCAATTTTATAATTTATAAGGCTATATTAAATTTGCCTATTGATTTCCGCTCCAGGCACGAGCGGTTCGTGGGTGTTTCGGCGAACCTCCTCGGCGAAACGCGTCTGCGGGGTCTCCCCTGAACACTACTCCCACAGGAGTCTTCGTGCCTTCCGCTCCAATCAACAGGGTGTTCTATTCACCACTGTTCTTTAACAATGCCATTTATTAAAATACAACAGCAAGTCTTGCGCTTGCTACTTTTTCATATGGAATTTCAATCGATTTTTTACGTGTTTTGATTTTTACTTCAATTTTCAAGTGCTGGCCGTCAAATTCAAGTAATTTCCCTTCAAAACCTTTTTCTCCATCAATTGGTTCATATGTTTTAACAAAAACATTTTTTCCAATTGCCTTTTCAAAATCTTTTTCTTTTTTCAATGGACGCTCTGCACCCGGTGAGGATACTTCAAGAAAGTAGTTATGGGGAATTGGATCCAATGCGTCGAGTTTTTCACTTAGTCGTTCACTGACAAGTCCGCAATCCTCAATATCAACCCCAGTGTCTTTATCGATATATACGCGAAGGTACCAGTTTTTACCTTCCTTCACATACTCAATTTCCACTAATTCTAAGCCAAGTTCTTGAAAAATTGGTGTAGCCAGCTCTTCTACAACTTCCGTTACTTTGCTCATGCTTTACCTCCTTTTCCGATTTATTTCACCCATATTCTATGTAGTTCACGGAAAGTTTTATCAAATAACACTAAAAAACATTTTGTAAACAAAACCAAGAAGCTCGACACATTTTTGAGTCCGCAACTCGATTACATAACGAAAGAGTGGGTTTCCCCACTCTTGAACACGAGAGTATTTCTTAGTATTTCCAATAAAACTATACCATAACCATTGTTTTTATGCAAACACAAGGAAGGCTTATCAAAGTTATCCCTATTTAGAACAAGGATAGCTGATTTGCTTCTGGCAAGGCATTTAGACAACCCTGCTTGTCTAGATACTCAAGAATTGTCTTGGATACTTTTCCACGTTGTTGAAGGTCTTCTTTAGATAGGAACTCTCCATTTTCTCGTGCTTTTACAATATTAAAAGCTGCATTCGTTCCTAGACCAGGAATCGAATTGAAAGGTGGAATAAGTGTATTCCCTTCTATAATAAACTCTGATGCTGCCGATTTATATAAATCATAATTTTGGAATACAAATCCTCTCTCAGTCATTTCAAGTGAAAGTTCCATAACCGTTAGAAGGTTTTTCTCTTTATTCGATGCTTCAAGGCCCTTCGCATTGATTTCTTCAATCTTTGCTCGAATTGCTTCTGGCCCTCGCGACATTACTTCAATTTCAAAGTCTTCAGCGCGGACTGTAAAATAAGCCGCATAATAAAGGAGTGGAAGATGTACTTTGAAATAGGCAATACGAACAGCCATTAATACATATGCTGCCGCGTGTGCTTTTGGGAACATGTATTTAATCTTTTTACATGAATCAATGTACCATTCAGGCACTTCGTTTTTCCGCATTTCTGCTTCCATTTCTTCGCTCAACCCTTTACCTTTACGTACAGACTCCATTATCTTAAACGCAAAGGAAGGTTCCAGTCCCTGATAAATTAAGTAGACCATGATATCGTCACGACAACCAATAACTTCACTTAAGTTACAGATTTGGTTATGGATTAGTTCCTGTGCATTCCCAAGCCAAACGTCCGTTCCATGCGATAAACCGGAAATTTGGACAAGCTCAGAGAAAGTTGTTGGCTTTGTATCCTCTAACATCTGTCTTACAAATCGGGTACCAAATTCAGGTATCCCAAGTGTACCTGTTTTACACATAATTTGTTGTTCCGTTACACCTAAAGATTCCGTCCCACTAAAAATTTTCATAACCTCAGGGTCATCGGTTGGAATGGTTTTAGGATCGATCCCGCTTAGGTCTTGAAGCATTCTAATGACAGTCGGATCATCGTGTCCCAGTATATCAAGCTTCAACACATTATCATGAATGGAATGGAAATCAAAATGAGTGGTTTTCCATTCAGAATTTCTATCGTCAGCCGGGAATTGGATTGGTGTGAAATCGTACACATCCATGTAATCTGGTATAACGATAATTCCACCAGGATGTTGCCCAGTTGTCCTTTTTACCCCTGTACAGCCTGATGCGAGCCGTTCTACTTCCGCACCGCGTAATTGGAGGTTATTATCTTGCTGATAGGCCTTCACATAACCGAATGCTGTTTTATCAGCAACGGTACCAATTGTTCCCGCACGGTATACATACTCTTCACCAAACAGAACCTTTGTATAGTTATGGGCACGCGGCTGATATTCACCTGAGAAGTTCAAATCGATATCGGGAACCTTGTCCCCTTTAAAACCGAGAAAGGTTTCGAACGGTATATCGTGCCCATCTTTTCGATATTTGTCTCCACACTGAGGACAATCTTTATCCGGTAAATCAAATCCGGATCCAACAGATCCATCGTTAAAGAACTCAGAATGTTTACAAGTTGGACAAACATAGTGCGGTGGTAGTGGATTTACTTCTGTTATCTCTGTCATTGTTGCAACAAGAGAGGATCCAACTGAACCACGGGAACCAACAAGATATCCATCATCGAGTGATTTTTTTACAAGTTTATGTGAAATCAAGTAAATAACGGCAAATCCATGGCCAATAATACTTTTTAGCTCTTTCTCCAATCTAGCTTCAACAATTTCCGGTAGAGGGTTACCGTATATCTTATGAGCCATCGCATAGCTCATCTCACGCATCTCTTCATCTGCACCTTCAATTTTAGGTGTATAAAGATCGTCTTTAATCGGTTTAATAGCGTCTATCATATCAGCTATTTTATTTGAATTGGTCACAACGATTTCCTTTGCCTTGTCTTTGCCTAAGAATGAAAAAGCATCAAGCATTTCATTGGTGGTTCTAAAGTGTACGTCTGGCAACTCATGACGATTTAACGGGTTTGCCCCACCTTGTGAATTAACTAAAATCTTACGGTAAATTTTATCATTTTCATTTAAATAATGAACATTACCTGTTGCCACAACTGGAATGCCTAATTTATCACCCAAGGCAACAATTTTACCGATAATATCTTCCATGGCTTTTTCATCACGGACCAATTCCATTTCAATCAGAGGCGCATTGACCTCTTTTGGCATAACTTCAAGATAATCATAAAAACCGGCGTAAGCTTCCACTTCCTCTGGAGACTTTTGCATCATTCCTTCGAACACTTCCCCTTTATTACAGCCAGAGCCTACAAGAATTCCTTCTCGGTATTTTTGCAGAACTGATCTTGGAAGCCGCGGCACACGGTAAAAGTATTCAATATGTGAGATGGAAACAAGCTTAAATAAGTTCTTTAACCCTGCCTCAGTTTGGGCTAAAAGTGTACAGTGGTACGGACGCGCACGCTGATAGGCATTTCCTTTTCCCATGTTGTCGTTTAATTCATCATGGAACTGAATTCCTTTTTCGTGAGCATCTTTTAACATCTTTAATAACAAGTATCCTGTTGCTTCGGCATCATAAATTGCGCGGTGATGCTGTGTTAACTCAATATCAAACTTCTTAGCTAATGTATTTAGTCGATGGTTTTTTAGTTCAGGATACAGAAAACGTCCTAGTTCTAGTGTATCAATTACAGGGTTCTTAGCTTTTTCTAAACCAATTTGTTTGTATCCAACATTAAGGAACCCCATATCGAACGAAGCATTATGGGCGACAAGAACCGCATCTCCTATCCATCCATAAAAGTTTCTTATCACTTCTCCAACTTCAGGTGCATTTTGGACCATATCATCCGTTATGCCTGTTAAGTTGATCGTTGTCGCAGATAGTCGATGATGCGGGTTGGCAAATGACTCGAAACGATCAATAATTTCGCCACCCTGTACCTTTACAGCAGCTAATTCAATAATGGTATCATATACGGCTGAAAGTCCCGTTGTTTCTACGTCAAATACAACAAACGTATCCTCGGCAAGCAGTCGGTGTGCATCATTGTAGGCAATCGGCACGCCATCATCAACTAAATTAACTTCTACGCCGTAAAGTATTTTTATATCGTTTTTCTTTCCAGCACCATATGCTTCTGGGAAAGATTGAGCAACAGCATGGTCAGTTACTGCAATGGCTTTATGACCCCATTTTTTTGCCTGAGCGATTAACGCACTAACAGGTGTAACTGCGTCCATTTGACTCATTGGGGTATGCAAATGCAGTTCTACCCGTTTTTCATCTTCAGGTGCAGTATCCTTTCGCTGAATAGGCTTAATTTCATTAATATCATTTCCGATCATGACTAGGTCTCGGACAAATGTATCGTTTTGAATGCTTCCTCGAACCTTAACCCACATTCCCTTTTTCACGCGTTGGAAAAGAGCTGCATCTTCTTTATCACGAGAGAACATTTTTACCATTAGCGAGCTTGTATAGTCGGTAATTTTAAAGGTTAATAAGGAACGGCCGCTGCGAAGCTCTCTAATTTCCGCATCAAAAATATATCCCTCAACAGCAACTCGTCGTTCTTCATCGACGATCTCAATCATACTGCGGAAGTCGCTATCATCCTTAATTGTAAGTCCAATGTTGAGCGGGCCATCAGGCACATCTCCAGAACCTTGTTCCTTTTCTGCATCCTGTTTTTGCATTTCAACCATAGCAAGAAGAGCGCGTTCCTGGTCTTCCTTTTGTTTGGCAAGAAGAAACTTTTCGTACTCCTCATTACTTTCATCCGCTTTTAAATCTGTCTCAATAGAAAACATAGGAAAGCCAAAGGTTTGAAAAATATCCCCTATGACAGATCCATATTTACGTTTTAAGGCTAAACCTTCTGCCTCATTTCTTACGGTGATTGTTAGTTTATTTCCACTTACGACCGGCATTTGCTCATTTAATAGTTTTAACAGTGGTGGAGAAATTCCATCTATTTGTTGAATACAATGACTCCAATATTCTAATAAAAGTTCTGGTGTACTGCTTGGATTAGGCACTTTAATTTCATATGAAACAGTAGCAATATTTGAAAAAGTTCTTTCCAGCTGTGTGGTAAACCGCATATACACATTAAAAGGAAGAATTTTTTCAAATAAGAATTGGAAATGCCATTTCCTTGCTTTCTTTTCTACCATTAATCTTTCAATTTGTGCATTGTTAAAATGCACTACTACAGCATCTTCGATCAATTGCAGCTGCTGGAGCAAGAGTTGGAATCGCTCTTTATTGCCTAGGGCATGTTCGCTCATCGTTCTCTCTCCCATCTATATTAAAATCTATCTGTCTATTCATTATCAAATAGTTATTATATCACATGATACAAAATGATTCGTTTCATTTCGACAGAAAACTTCATCCATTTATTGAAAAATGTCTCCTAAAAAAATGAAGGACCGCAATTTAATTTGCGATCCCATTTGTTATTATTTCAAGAAAAATCTTTGAATGTCATTCCAAGTAACAACAAGCATTAATAGCATCAGAAGGGCAAATCCGATAAAATGAACCATCCCTTCTTTTTGTCGATCAATTGGCTTTCCTCTCACTGCTTCGACGGCAAAAAACATTAATCTTCCACCATCAAGTGCAGGGATTGGTAATAGGTTCATAATTCCTAGGTTAATACTTAAAATTCCTGCCCATTTCATTAAATAATAAATGCCTGATTTCGCTACTTCATCTGTAGATTTATAAATTCCAACCGGACCTGAAAGGGCATCAATTGAAAATTGGCCAGTAACCAATTTTCCGAGCATAACAAATATCTGCTTTGTCCAGAAATAAGTTTCAGTAAAACCAGATTTCACGGCCTGAACAGGTGATTTTTCCACAGGGCTATAAACGCCTATAATCCCCATTTTCTTACCCTCAACTGTCTTTTCGATAGGAGTAACTTGTACTTCCTTCTCATTTCCATCACGAACGATTGAAAAGTCTAATTCTTCATTTGGATTTTTCCGAATGATTTCAACTACATCTGTCCAGCTTGAAATTTCTGATCCATCAATACTCTGTACAACGTCCCCTTTTTTCAGTCCAGCCATTTTAGCTGCACCATCAGGAGTGATTTCACCTAATTTAGGTTCATTTGATGGAACACCTTGCAGCAAAGCAATAACAATAAATACAACAAATGCTAGAACAAAGTTCATCATTGGGCCAGCAAAAATAGCCATAAATCTTTGTCCTAATGTTTTAGAGCCAAATTGACGGTCAATCGGCGCAATTTGCGATTCTACCCCATTTTCAACAATTACTGCATTTGAATGTACGTTGAATACTTGCAAGCTTTCGTCTTCATCTTCAGGATATCCCTTAATGATTAAATCACGCTCAATATCAGCATGCTCAACTTCCACAATTCGGCAGTTAGGAAACTTTTCTTTATTATTTAAAATGATTTTCGTAACCTTGTCCTGCTTATCAAATAAAAGCCCAATACGATAACCAGGTTTAATTTCAACTACCTCTGGATCCTCACCAGCCATTCGAACAAAGCCACCAATCGGTAATAAGCGAATGGTATATGTTGTCTCTCCTTTTTTATGGGAGAATACCTTTGGGCCCATACCAATAGCAAACTCCCGACAAAGAATTCCTGCTCTTTTTGCAAAGATAAAATGACCTAATTCATGGAAAAAGACAAGTGCACCAAAAATTACTATAAAGGCAATAACTGTACTCAAATTTTAAAACCACCTTTTTTAAGGATAGGGGGAGAATCATTAAACATTGTTACGGTCACTTCCGCTTTCCTTACAGAAGAGATTGTACATACTGTCTTGTTTCTTTATCTACCTCTTGTATAACAGCTAGGCTAGGGTGCTCTATGGTTTGATGAGTGCTTAATGCCTTTTCTATTAATTCTTCAATTTGAAGGAAACGAATCTTCCCATCTAAAAATGCTGCAACTGCCGCTTCGTTTGCAGCATTTAAAACCGTTGGCATTGTTCCGCCTTTTTTACCTGCCATATACGCAAAGTGTAGACAACGAAACCTCTCAAGATCCATTTCCTGAAAATGCAATTTCCCGATTTGGGCCAGATTCAATCGATTTGCCGTAGAAAGTGGCAATCGGTCTGGATAGGTGAGTGCATATTGAATCGGCACTCTCATATCTGGTGTTCCAAGCTGAGCTATGATACTACTATCATGAAACTCAACCATGGAATGGATAATACTCTCCTTATGAAGGAGAACATCTATTTTATCATAAGGAATATCAAACAGCCAGTGAGCCTCAATTACTTCCAGCCCTTTATTCATCATGGTAGCCGAATCTATTGTAATTTTAGCTCCCATAGACCAATTGGGGTGGTTTAATGCTTCCTGAACCGTAACGTTTTCCAACTCGCTTCTTGTACGATCACGGAAACTGCCACCTGAAGCAGTCAAAATTAATTTCTCAATATTTTTCGCCTTTTCCCCTTGAAGAGCTTGGAAAATGGCGGAGTGTTCACTATCGACTGGAAGAAGTGTTACTTGGTTTCTTTTAGCTGCATCCATTACTAAGTGACCGGCAGTAACAAGCGTCTCTTTATTCGCAATAGCAATGGTTTTTCCGCATTCAATCGCTTGTAAAGTTGGATTGAGCCCCACACTTCCTAGGACGGCATTCACTAGAATATCCGCTTTATCATAAACTGCTGTTTCGATTAATCCCTCATCACCAAAAGTAAATTTAATATGAGGGAATTCTTCTTTTAATGTAATATAATCACTTTTGTTTTGTACAGAAACAAGCTCAGGTTGAAATTCAGTAATCATTTGTCTTGCCAGCTCAATATTTTTCCCAATAGATAGAGCTGCTAGTTTAAATTCTGTTGGGTGCTCACGAATAACATCCAGTGTTTGCGTACCAATTGACCCGGTAGCCCCCAATAAACTAATTGTTTTCAATAATGTCAACTCCTAAAAAATAAAACCCATGCACCTACACCCATAGATGAAAAAAGTGCAATAACGGCCACACAAATAATAAACTATCAAATCGGTCTAAAATACCACCATGACCAGGTAATATATTTCCTGAATCTTTTACGTTAAAATGGCGCTTAAATGCAGATTCGACTAAATCACCAATTTGTCCAAAAACTGATAGTGCGACAGTAATTCCTATTAAAGATGCATGAATGTCGGTGAATAGTACAAATAGAACGGAGACTATGACTGCACATATGACTCCACCTATAGAGCCTTCAACGGTCTTATTGGGACTAATTTCAGGCCATAGCTTTCTTTTACCCATTGCCTTACCAATAAAGTAAGCACCAGAATCAGTTGCCCATATCATAAATAAGGAATAAAAAATAAAAACAAGTCCACCCTCTTGCCTTGTCTCAAAGAAAAAGTAGAAACCAATTCCTACGTATAAGGCAGACAGTAAGGAGAAAGAAACGTCCTCAAAGGTAAAGCGATTTTTTGTAATTACTGTATACGTCAATAATAAGAGAATCAATGCGATCCCAATTTCAGTTTTTGAATAATAGAAGGTTTGTATTACTTCAGAATACTCCTTTTCAGGGAAAAGCAAGACCCATAGAAAAAGTACCGAAAGGAATCCATGAACAGAAAAAATAGAAAGGTTTTTCATTTTTAGCAGTTCATATAACCCGATGGTCGCTAAAAAGTATGTTAATAAAACAAGGGGAAATCCCCCATAAAATACAATGGGCAAAAATAATGCCGCTGCTACGACTCCTGTGATAATTCTTTGCTTCATCTAATAGTTCAACACCTTTTGCTCAAGTGACGGTTAAGTGGAATACGCTTAACCTGTTTTGCTAAATTTCACATTATAAAATGCCGCCAAACCTACGCTGCCGCTTTTGAAATGCTTCTATTGCTTCTAGTAAGTGCTCCTCGCTGAAATCCGGCCATAATACATCCGTAAACCAAAACTCTGAGTAAGCTAATTGCCAAAGCATGAAATTACTCAAGCGGATTTCTCCACTTGTTCGAATTAAAAGGTCCGGATCTTTGTATTCAGAGGTCATAAGATAGGATGAAAAAACATCCTCATTCAGATCAGTCTCATTTAGTATTCCATTTTTACTATCATTTAAGACCTGTTTGACTGCATCAATGATCTCCGCCCTGCTTCCATAATTTAGCGCAAAGTTTAATACTAGTCCATTATTATCTTTTGTTTCTTCTATAGCTTTTTCAATTGCACGAAGTGTATGTACAGGAAGCTGACTTTTATATCCAATCATTTTCACTTGAACATTATTCTCAACTAGCTCAGGAAGAAAGGTACCTAAAAATTCTTCAGGCAGACGCATAATATATTCTACTTCGTTTTTAGGACGTTTCCAATTTTCAGTTGAAAAAGCATATAAGGTGAGTGTCTTCACGCCAAGTTTATTTGCCAACATGGTGGTTTTTCGAACCACTTTCATTCCTTCATGATGACCGGCAACTCGTGGTAACGCCCTTTTCTTAGCCCAACGCCCGTTGCCATCCATAATGATCGCAACATGCTCGGGTACAGGTTGTTTTTTTACTTCTTCAATTTTATCTCGGAGTGTGGAAGATTGTTCTTTTTTCTTCCCAAGCCTAAATTTATTAAACATAGCAATGCTCCTCAATTAATTAATCGTTGCCTCCGATTGTTTATGTAAAGGTAAACAAGGTTACATGCTTTTATCATACCAAAAAAGCAAAAAGATATCTCTAATAAATAACTTATGTAAAATAAAAGGAATTAAGAATAATGTTCAGAAAACATTTTCGGGTCTTCCTATAAGATGGTTTTGTTTAGCTGTCTCTGTTGATCTCCGCTCCAGACACTTCGCTTTCCGTGGGTGTTTCGGTGAGCCTCCTCGGCACTTGCGCCTGCGGGGTCTCCCCTGAACCATACTCCCACAGGAGTCTTCGTGTCTTCCGCTCCGATCAAAAGGTTTTAATAATTCAACAATGTTCTTTAACACAGCCTACAAAATATAAATACCCGTAAATAGTGAAAAAACCCCCTAAAAAAAGAGGGTTCACTCTCACATTTATACTTCCAAAATTTCTTTTTCTTTATCTTTCGTGATTTGGTCGATTTTTTGAATATATTCATCTGTAAGCTTTTGGATGTCATCGGAATAACCACGAAGTGCATCTTCAGTGATTTCACCATTTTTCTCAAGCTTCTTCAAGTCATCGTTTCCATCACGGCGAATATTTCGAATGGCAACTTTTGCATCTTCTGATTCTTTTTTAACTAACTTAACTAGCTCTTTACGACGTTCTTCTGTTAGTTGTGGAATAGCAATACGAATCACTGATCCGTCGTTTGTTGGATTTAATCCTAAGTCAGATTTAAGAATCGCCTTTTCGATATCACCAAGGATTGATTTATCATAGGGTTGAATAACAAGTAGGCGAGCTTCCGGAGTAGAGATACCAGCCATTTGATTGACAGGAGTTGGAGCACCATAATAATCAACTGTAATACGGTCAAGTAAGGATGCACTCGCTCTTCCTGCACGGATTGTAGCTAGTTCACGAGTATATGATTGAACGGCTTTTGTCATACGATCCTTCGTAGTAGCAATAACTTGTTTTGGCATTTAATTTTTCCCCCTAACAACTGTTCCAATTTTTTCACCCATAACGGCTTTTTTAATATTCCCCTGCTCCATAATTGAGAAAACAATAAGTGGGATATCATTATCCATACATAAGGAAGATGCAGTTGAATCCATAACAGCTAATCCTTCCTTTAGTACATCTAAGAATGAAAGATCTTCATACTTTGTAGCATTTGCATCGATCCGTGGATCTGCAGAATATACACCATCGACATTATTTTTTGCCATTAGAATTACTTCAGCATCAATTTCAGCGGCTCTTAATGCTGCTGTTGTGTCTGTTGAGAAGTATGGATTCCCTGTTCCAGCTGCAAAAATAACTACACGTTTCTTTTCTAAATGTCTAATCGCACGACGTCTAATGTACGGTTCTGCAACCTGACGCATTTCAATGGAGGTCTGTACCCTTGACTCAACCCCTAAATTCTCTAAGCTATCTTGTAAGGCTAGAGAGTTCATAACAGTTGCAAGCATACCCATATAATCAGCATTCGCTCGATCCATGCCCATCTCACTGCCGATTTTTCCCCGCCAAATGTTTCCGCCGCCTACGACAACAGCTACCTCTACCCCAAGTTCTGCAATTTCTTTTACTTGGATGGCAATCGATTTGATTACAGAAGGTTTAATACCAAAGCCAGAATCACCACCAAGTGCTTCTCCGCTCAATTTCAATACTACGCGTTTGTACTTAGGACCGCTCATATAAACCTCCGTATGTAAATTTATTCAGCATTAGCGCACAGTCTGCACTACTGCAATACAATATTTATTCTTGTCTTGAAAAATAGGGAACACACTGTGTCCCCTATTTAAAAACCTATTTCAGTAACATTCCCTTAAAGCTTGTTTGTTCTTAAACAAGAGAATATTTGACTATTGTTTATTTACTTGGTTCATAACTTCTTCAGCGAAGTTATCTTCTTTTTTCTCGATGCCTTCTCCTACTTCGTAACGAACGAATTCGCGAACAGTTGCACCTTTAGATTCAACAAATTGACGAACCTTTTGGTCTGGGTTTTTAACGAAAGTTTGATCAAGTACACAAACATCTTCAAAATACTTGCCAAGACGACCTTCTACCATTTTAGCAACGATTGCTTCTGGCTTGCCTTCATTAAGAGCTTGTTGAGTTAATACTTGACGCTCACGCTCTACTTCTTCTTGAGAAACTTGATCACGTGAAACGTATTTTGGTCTTAATGCAGCGATGTGCATAGAAACATCTTTAGCAGCATCTGCATCTGTAGTACCTTCAAGTACTGTTAATACGCTGATACGTCCACCCATGTGAAGGTATGCACCAAACGCATCATTATCAGTTTTAGAAACTACTGCAAAACGACGAAGTGAAAGTTTTTCACCAATTTTAGCAATTGAAGAATTGATGTGATCCGCTACAGTTGCACCGTTTTCCATTGTTTGAGCAGATGCTTCTTCAACAGTAGCTGGTTTGTTTTTAAGTAGGTGTTCAGCAAGTTCCTTAACAAGTGCTTGGAACGCATCGTTCTTTGCTACGAAGTCTGTCTCAGAGTTCACTTCAAGAATAACTGCTTCATTTCCATCAACAAGGATAGAAGTTAAACCTTCTGCAGCAATACGGTCTGCTTTGTTTGCAGCCTTTGCAATTCCTTTTTCACGTAAGAAATCAATTGCTTTTTCCATATCACCGTTTGTTTCTGTTAATGCTTTCTTACAATCCATCATACCAGCGCCAGTTTTTTCACGTAGTTCTTTAACCATTTGAGCAGTAACTGCCATAATTAACTTCCTCCTTTAAATACTATGTACTATATTCATATCTTAGCCATTGTTAGTCAAGATAAACCTACTTTAAAAAAAGGTGATAAAGGGTGCTCCCTCTTATCACCTTTTTAATTTTAACACTTCAATTAATTAAGCAGTAACTTCTTCGCCTTGTTTTGCTTCAAGGATCGCATCTGCCATTTTACCAGTTAAAAGCTTAACCGCACGAATTGCATCATCGTTTGCAGGAATTACAACGTCGATTTCGTCTGGATCACAGTTAGTATCAACAATACCTACGATAGGAATGTTTAACTTCTTAGCTTCAGCAACTGCGATACGCTCTTTACGAGGGTCGATAATGAATAGTGCATCTGGAAGTTGCTTCATATCTTTGATTCCGCCTAAGAACTTCTCAAGACGTTCTTGTTCTTTCTTTAATTGAACAACTTCTTTCTTAGGTAATACTTCGAAAGTTCCGTCTTCAGACATTCTTTCGATATCTTTTAAACGACCAATACGCTTTTGGATTGTTTCAAAGTTTGTTAGTGTACCACCTAACCAACGTTGGTTAACATAGTACATACCAGAACGAGCTGCTTCTTCTTTAACAGAATCTTGAGCTTGTTTCTTTGTACCAACAAAAAGAACTGTTCCGCCGTTACCAGCAAGGTCCTTTACCCAGTTGTAAGCTTCTTCTACCTTCTTAACTGTTTTTTGAAGGTCGATGATGTAGATACCGTTACGCTCTGTGAAGATGTATTTCTTCATCTTTGGGTTCCAACGGCGAGTTTGGTGTCCGAAGTGTACACCAGCTTCAAGCAATTGTTTCATTGAAATAACTGACATGTTTGTTTCCTCCTAATGGTTTTGATTTCCTCCGCTCCTATCATTTTTAAACAGAAACTGTTTTAAACAGCACCATCTGTTTAAATCAACGAGCGTGTGTATTAACACCATGAAATAATATAGCACATGTACAAACAACAATCAAGTATACTTTTAAAAAAAGAATCTCCAGGCTCACACCTGGAGATTTTTTTATTAGTTAGATCTTAATTTATCAAGTTCAACAAGAAACTTATCATTTAAGACTTTGATATACGTACCTTTCATACCAAGGGAACGGGATTCAATTACCCCTGCACTTTCAAGCTTTCTTAGTGCATTTACGATAACAGAACGTGTAATACCAACACGGTCAGCAATTTTTGATGCAACTAACAAGCCTTCATGACCATTAAGTTCTTCGAAAATATGTTCAATTGCTTCAAGCTCACTATATGATAATGAACTAATAGCCATTTGAACGACAGCTTTGCTTCTAGCCTCTTCTTCGATTTCTTCTGATTTTTCACGTAAAATTTCCATACCTACTACAGTCGCACCATACTCACCAAGGATTAGATCATCATCATGGAACTTCTCTTGCAATCTTGCAAGGATTAATGTGCCAAGACGTTCTCCTCCACCGATAATTGGAACGATTGTTGTTAGACCTTCACGGAATAAATCTCTATTCTCTACAGGGAAAGCTGTATATTGACTTTCAATATCCAGGTTTGAAGAAGTTTCTTGAATATTGAATAGTCCCTTTGTATATTCTTCAGGAAATTGGCGGTCCTCAAACATTTTCTTCATTCTTTCGTTTTCAATTTGTTGATAAATTGAAAAACCAAGAAGTTTTCCGCGTCGGCTTACAATGTAAACATTCGCTTCAATCGTTTCACTTAATGTCTCAGACATTTCCTTGAAGTTCACCGGTTTTCCTGCTGCCTTTTGCAATAATACATTAATCCGTCTAGTTTTTGTAAGTAAATCCATCTGTTTCTTCCTCCTAATTGACTACAACCATTATTAAATTTTTAAATTAAACTATTTTAGTTTCTTATAGGATAAATTGACTTAAGTCTTTATTTTTAGAAATAGCCCCTAGTTTTTCATCCACATATTGCGGTGTGATGGTAACTTTCTCCATCGTGATATCTGGAGCTTCGAATGACAAATCTTCTAAAAGCTTTTCTAAAATTGTATGAAGTCGTCTTGCACCGATATTGTCTGTGTTTTGATTCACATCATAGGCTACTTCTGCGATTCTACGAATAGCATCGTCAGAAAATTCAATTTGTATACCTTCTGTTTCCAATAATGCTTGATATTGCTTAATTAATGCATTATCCGGCTCGATTAAAATCCTAAAGAAGTCATCAACTGTGAGTTTTGTTAATTCCACACGAATTGGAAAACGTCCTTGAAGTTCAGGAATTAAATCAGAAGGTTTCGCCATGTGAAATGCCCCAGCAGCAATAAATAAAATATGATCCGTTTTAATGGAGCCATATTTAGTTACCACCGTTGAGCCTTCTACGACTGGAAGGATATCTCTTTGGACACCCTCGCGTGATACATCAGCTGATGAACCGCCTGAATTCTTGCTGGCTATTTTATCAATTTCATCGATAAAAATAATTCCCGTTTGTTCAGCACGATATATAGCCTCTGAAGTTACTTCATCCATATCGATAAGCTTGGAGGCTTCTTCACTGGTTAAAACCTTCCTTGCTTCTCTAACAGTAAGTTTTCTTTTCTTGCGTTTTTTTGGCATAAAGCTGCTTAGAGCATCTTGCATATTCATACCCATTTGTTCAATACCGGAACCTTGAAGCATATCAAACATAGAAGGAGTTTGTTCCTCTACTTCTACAGTTACAATCTCTTCCTCTAATTGACCGAGGGCCAATTTTTCTTTGACAATCTTGCGTTTTTCCTGAACAGAATAATCCTCTTGTGGTGCTTCCTGTTCAGTTGAGGAGTTTCCACCTCCAAATAACATTTCTAACGGGTTTTTATATCCTGTCGATTTTTTAGCGGATGGAACAAGTAAATCAACAAGACGGCTGTTAGCATTTTCCTCTGCGCGTTCTTTGACACTTTGCATTCGATCTTCTTTAACTAATCGAACAGATGTTTCTGCAAGATCTCTGACCATTGATTCAACATCACGACCAACATACCCAACCTCAGTGAATTTAGTCGCTTCCACTTTAATAAATGGCGCACCAACAAGTTTGGCAATTCTTCGGGCAATTTCTGTTTTTCCAACACCAGTTGGACCGATCATTAAAATGTTCTTTGGAATGACCTCATCGCGAAGCTTTTCACTTAACAATCCTCTTCTATAGCGATTTCTTAGCGCCACAGCAACTGCCTTTTTAGCATCCTTTTGTCCAATAATATATTGATCAAGTCTTTCGACGATTTGACGGGGGGTTAAATTATTGGTATTGGTTTTTCCCATTTTTCGGTCTCCTTCCCGTTATAGCTCTTCAACGATAATGTTGTGGTTTGTATACACACATATTTCTGCAGCTATTTCTAAAGAAGCTTTTGCTATTTCTTTTGCAGTTAGATGGTCACCAGCATATTTTTTAAGTGAGCGTCCTGCAGCAAGCGCGTAATTCCCACCTGATCCAATTGCAAGGATTCCATCATCCGGCTCGATGACTTCACCGGTGCCAGACACTAATAGTAAGTTTTCTCGGTCCATCACAATGAGCATGGCTTCAAGCTTCCTAAGAACCTTATCACTTCTCCACTCTTTAGCCAATTCAACTGAAGCTCTTTGTAAATTCCCATTAAACTCCTCTAATTTGCCTTCAAATAACTCAAACAAGGTAAATGCATCAGCCACAGAACCAGCAAATCCTGCTAACACTCTACCATTAAATATCTTTCTTACTTTTCTTGCAGTGTGCTTCATCACTACCGCATTACCAAATGTAACTTGGCCATCACCAGACATCGAGCATTGACCATTATGATGGATCGCAAATATTGTTGTTGCATGAAATTGGTTCATTTAGATGACCTCCTATAGGAGAATTTTCCGCTTACAGACAAATAAGATAAATGTATGTAACCATTACAAATCCATATGAAAAACAATATATATTTATGCCCTTGGATGATGGGCCATATACGATTTCTTCAAGTGTTCATTGGTCACATGGGTATACACTTGCGTTGATGATAAAAAGGCATGGCCTAACAATTCTTGAACTGACCTTAAATCTGCACCATTATTTAATAAATGAGTGGCAAAAGAATGTCTTAGCTTATGCGGATGAATACTTGAATCTAAAGCAGATTTTTCAATCATTCGATTTAATACTTTTCTTGTTCCCCTGGTTGTTAGTGCCCCACCTCGGTTATTTACAAATAAAGCCTCAACTGATTGATTGCCTGCTAAAAGCTTTTTTCTACCATCGTTTATGTACAAGTCTAATGCACGAGACGCTTGAGTTCCGAAAGGAACATAGCGTTCCTTATTACCTTTTCCATGAACCAAGACAGTCGATAAGTAAAAATCAAGATCTTTTAAACGAATCCGACAGCACTCACTGACACGAATTCCTGTTCCATATAATAGTTCAAGCAATGCTTTATTCCTTTGTCCTAAAGCCGTTTCTGTTTCACAAGAATTAAATAGAAGTGTGATTTCATTTTCATAAAAGAATTGAGGAAGCCTTTTTTCAATCTTTGGTGTCGTTAAAAGTGTAAATGGATTACTTTCTACGTATTGCTCCCGAAGCAAAAATTTATAGAAACTTCTTAGTGCAGAAATTTTTTTAGCAACCGTTTTTCTTGCAAGATTTTTATCATATAATCTGGTAAGGTAAAGTCTGGCATCATGATATTGAACCTTATCGACTTCATTTATAGCTTGCTCAGCCATGAACGTAAAGAAATCACTGATATCATGTTGATAATGTTCAATTGTATATTTTGAATAATTACGTTCCATTTGTAAATACTCAAGAAATAACTTTAAGAAAACATTCACATTTGTCATAAAATTCACCTCACAAGGGCTACTAAATCGTAACACACTTCCATACCCCTTGCAATAAATTTTACAAAACTTTCACAAAGTTCTGAATTGTGTCTAACGCCCGGTTTGCATGCTGTAAATTTCTTTCTTGCTTCCCTCTGATTTTAACTGGAAGTTCCGGAAATAATCCAAAATTCGCGTTCATCGGCTGGAAGTTTTTCGGATTAGCGGTTGTAATATAACGGGCCATGCTTCCAATAGCTGTTTCAGCAGGAAACTCAATTGTTTCCATTCCTTGAACCATCCGTGCTGCGTTAATTCCAGCAATCAATCCACTTGCAGCTGATTCCACATAACCCTCTACACCCGTCATTTGACCAGCGAAGAATAAATCTTCTCTATTTCGGAATTGATACGTAGCCTTAAGAACCTTCGGCGAATTAATAAAAGTATTGCGGTGCATAACTCCATAGCGGATAATTTCAGCATTTTCAAGGCCCGGAATTAATTGAATGACTTCTTTTTGTGCTCCCCACTTTAAGTGTGTTTGAAATCCGACAATATTAAACAGGGTTCCTGCTGCATCATCTTGACGAAGCTGTACGACTGCATAGGGTCTTTTCCCTGTTTTAGGGTCTTCCAAACCGACTGGTTTTAATGGACCAAATAACATGGTCTTTTTCCCTCTGGCTCCCATTACTTCAATTGGCATGCATCCTTCAAAAAAGATCTCTTTTTCAAATTCCTTTAAAGGTACTGTTTCTGCAGAAATGAGTGCTTCGTAAAAACGGTTAAATTCTTCTTCACTCATTGGACAGTTAAGATAAGCCGCTTCTCCTTTATCATAGCGGGATTTTAAGTATACCTTGTCCATGTTAATGCTTTCTTTTTCAATAATTGGAGCAGCTGCATCATAGAAATAAAGATATTCCTCACCAGTTAGGTTCTTTAGTTGTGCAGAAAGCTCGGCACTTGTCAGCGGACCCGTCGCAATTACGGTTGGACCCTCTGGTATGGTTGTTACCTCTTTGTTTATAACTGTTACATTTTCGTGATTCTTCACTAATTCAGTAACCTTTGCTGCAAATTCATGCCTGTCTACCGCCAAGGCACCCCCTGCTGGAACGGAACAAGCATCTGCTGCTGCAATTATGACGGAATCTAGCTTTCTCATTTCTTCTTTAAGTACACCAACTGCATTTGTTAATGTATTGGCACGCAAAGAATTACTACAAACTAATTCTGCAAATTTATCCGTGTGGTGTGCTGGAGTTTGTTTAACTGGCCGCATTTCATAAAGACGGACCTTTACACCTCGCTTTGCAATTTGCCATGCCGCTTCACTTCCAGCTAAGCCTGCTCCTATTACGTTAATGGTGACATCTTTCATATATAAACCTCCTGATTATATGCTGCTATTACTTTTATATCCAATTTTGCTAAGTAAAAAGCATATAACTTTACCATTCCCTCAATTAAGTCCATCTTGCATTGTACTATACGAATTAAAAACAAAAAAGTTTTTTATTTGAGAAATAAAAAAAGAGTGGGATTTTCCACTCTTTTAACTCTGCTGTTCTTCCTTATAATCACATGCCGTACATTGTACCTGTACGCCTTTTTTCAATTTCTTCTCAACTAAAAGTCCCTCACACTTTGGACATGGTCTTGGCAGTGGTTTATCCCAAGAGATGAATTCACATTCTGGATATCTGGTACAACCATAGAAAATTCTCTTTTTCTTACTCTTGCGCTCAACCACCTGTCCCTCTTTACAAGTAGGACAATCCATACCTATTTCCTTCACAATTGGCTTTGTGTTACGACAATCAGGAAAATTGCTGCATGCCATAAATTTTCCGTAGCGTCCCATTTTAAACACCATTGGGCTGCCGCAGTTTTCACAGTCTTCACCTGCAGGCTCATCTTTAATTTCTACAGACTGCATTTCTTGTTCTGCTTTTTTTAGATGGGTTTCAAAGTCTTGGTAAAATTCATCAATTATTTGGACCCACTGTACTTTTCCATCTTCAATATTATCCAAATCTTGTTCCATCTTAGCTGTAAATTCTACATCTAAAATATCTGGGAAAAACTCTACCATTAATTCATGAACGATTTCACCAAGCTCTGTCGGGACAAATCGTTTATTGTCTAATGCCACATAGCCCCGCTTTTGGATTGTATCTAGCGTTGGGGCATAAGTAGATGGTCGGCCGATACCCAATTCTTCAAGTGTTTTCACTAGCCTTGCCTCTGTGTATCTTGGAGGCGGCTGTGTAAAATGCTGCTTAGGTTCGATGTCTTTTTTAAAGACCTCATCCCCCTCTTTTAAGTCAGGTAACATTTTATCTGGGCCTTCTACCTGATCATCTGTACCTTCTACATATACCTTCATGAAACCAGGAAATTTAATTTTAGAGCCAGTTGCGCGGAAAAGAACATTTCCATTTTGCAAATCTACACTCATAGTATCCATCACTGCTTGTGCCATTTGACTCGCTAAAAAACGCTCCCAGATTAATTTATATAGACGGAGTTGATCACGTGAAAGAAAATCCTTCATGCTATTTGGATCCCTTAAAGTGCTCGTTGGGCGAATGGCCTCGTGGGCATCTTGAGCATTCGACTGTTTTTTCTCTTTTCTTTGGTCATCTTTTAAAAAGTTTTCCCCATACTCTGCTTTAATATATTCAGCCGCTTCAGCTTGAGCAACTTCTGAAATTCTAGTGGAATCTGTTCTCATATAGGTAATGAGACCAACCGTTCCCTCTTTGCCAAGCTCAATTCCTTCGTACAGCTGCTGGGCGAGCATCATAGTTTTCTTTGCCCTAAAATTAAGCTTCCTTGCAGCTTCCTGTTGTAATGAGGAAGTAATAAATGGTGGTGCAGGATTTCTTCTTCTTTCTTTTTTTGTAACAGATACTACTTTAAATTTATTGTCTTTTAATTGTTGCAAGATCGCTTGAACATCTTGCTCTGAACTTAACTCTGTTTTCTCTTTGCCGACAAGGGAGTGGAAGGATGCATTAAAATGGTTTTTCCCTTTTAAGAACTCTCCTTCAATCGTCCAGTACTCCTCGGGAGTAAACGCTTTAATTTCATTTTCTCTATCAATGATTAAACGGACCGCAACTGACTGAACACGTCCTGCACTTAGTCCTTTTTTTACTTTCTTCCATAATAGCGGACTGATATTATAGCCTACAAGCCGGTCTAAAACCCTTCGTGCCTGCTGTGCATCAACAAGGTCCGTATTAATCGGGCGAGGATGTTTGAAAGATTCCTTGATGGCCTCTTTGGTAATTTCATTAAAAACCACACGGCAATCAGAATGAATATCTACATCCAAACTGTGAGCCAAGTGCCAAGCAATTGCTTCTCCTTCGCGATCGGGGTCGGCTGCAAGAAAGACTTTTTTTGCTTTTTTGGCTGCTGTTTTTAAGTCTTTCAGTACAGGACCCTTGCCCCGGATTGTAATGTACTTAGGTTCAAATCCAGTCTCTGGACTGACTCCCATCTGGCTTCTCGGTAAGTCTCGAACATGTCCCATGGATGCTTTTACTTTATATTTATTTCCTAAATATCGTTCAATTGTCTTCGCTTTTGCAGGTGATTCTACGATTACTAGAAAATCTGCCATTCATTATCCTCCTTAAGAGGGAAAGTGTGAAAGCGCCTTGATATACTTTACAAAACTGCCCTATCCCAATATTAATCCATTTATATGGTAATGATGTTTATTTTTACACTATCCATTTTTTTCGAACTTCTGTTGGAAAATGTATAACATATTAGAAATTATTGCAACCTTTTTTAGCTAATTTCTCCATTTAATCAAAAAAAACCTGCATAATCTCCCACTTTTATTCCCATTATTGCCTTTTTACATAGAGTTTTATCTAATTTCTTCTAAAATATCCTCCGCACTTGTCACAAGTTTTGCCCCCTGTTGAATGAGCTCATTTGCTCCTGCTGAGAATGGATTATAAATACTGCCAGGTAACGAGAATACATCCCGACCTTCATTTACTGCATAATTCGCAGTGATCAACGAACCACTTTTACGTTTTGCTTCTATAATAAAGGTACCGCGAGATAGACCGCTAATAATTCGATTCCGAAATGGAAAATGCCATCTAAGCGGTTTTGTGTCAGGTGGATATTCTGAAACGATTAATTGTGATTTCATCATCTCTAACGCAAGACTCATATTTTCTTTTGGATATATATGATAGATTCCACCTGCGATAACAGCTATTGTTTTCCCTCCATTTTTAATGGCAAATTCATGCGAGTAGGCATCAATGCCTTTTGCTAACCCACTTACAATCAGCACACCCTTATCAATTAATTGAGGAAATATAGATTTGATTGCATTCCTTCCATATTGAGTAGCCTGACGTGAACCTACTACCGCAAGCTTTGGCTCATAGTTTAACAGTGAAAGATCCCCCTTTGCAAATAAAGCCCAGGGAGGCTGGTAGATTTCCTTTAAATATTGTGGGTACTGTTCATCAAAAATGGTAATTACGTTAATATCATTGGTTTTGTATTGGCGGATTTGGTCATGTATGACTTCGGTTGGAGGAGTTAGGTTAACTGAATTAGAAGTAATGATTTCGCAGCTAATATATGGAATGGTGGGAACTTGCTGTGTAAGGTAAGCAGGTATTCGAGAGAGGTTTTGTAGGGTGGGATCTTTTTTTAAAATTTGAAAGATGTTGTTCCACGAGAGATTTGGATAGTGAAGCAAATGAATTAATTTTTCTTTAAAGTCGTCCATGTAATACATACCTCCAGAATTTTTTTAACAAAAGAGAAATAGCCCCTCTAAAGCGAGAGACTATTTCTGGATATCTAGGATGTATATTTTTTAATGAGTTTTACACTTTTCGTATAATCCTTGTTCTTTTAGAACTTCAATTAATGTTTCACCCATTACAGATGGAGTATCAGCTACTTTAATTCCACACTCGTTCATCACACGGATTTTTTCGTCAGCTGTTCCTTTTCCACCTGAAATGATTGCACCAGCATGGCCCATGCGCTTTCCAGGAGGTGCAGTACGTCCGCCGATGAAGCCCACAACAGGTTTTGTCATGTTAGCTTTTACCCATTCAGCAGCCTCTTCTTCTGCAGTACCGCCAATTTCACCAATCATGATGACAGCATATGTTTCAGGATCTTCATTGAATGCCTTTAAAACATCGATAAAGTTCGTTCCATTCACTGGGTCTCCACCAATACCTACAGCTGTTGTTTGACCGATCCCAGCTTGTGTTAATTGGTGTACAGCTTCGTAAGTTAATGTTCCAGAGCGAGAAACAACTCCAACATGGCCTTTTGTATGAATGTATCCAGGCATAATACCAATCTTACATTCATCAGCTGTGATCACACCTGGGCAGTTCGGACCAACTAAACGAGTCTTTTTGCCTTCCATGTAACGCTTCACTTTAACCATATCTAATACTGGAATATGCTCAGTAATACAGATAACTAGATCTAAGTCAGCATCGACTGCTTCGATGATAGAATCCGCAGCAAATGGTGCTGGTACATAAATAACAGAAGCATTTGCTCCAGTAGTTTCTACTGCTTCTTTCACAGTATTAAATACTGGTACTCCTTCTACCTCTTGACCACCTTTACCAGGAGAGGTACCGCCTACAATTTGTGTACCATATTCAAGCATTTGTTTTGTATGAAAACGGGCTGTTCCACCAGTAATCCCTTGAACAATTACCTTCGTATCCTTATTAATAAAAACGCTCACGTTAATTCCCCTTTCTGAAGATCCTATTTCACCAATTCAACGATTTTTTGTGCACCGTCAGCCATGGATTCAGCAGCAGTAATGTTTAGACCTGACTCAGCTAAAATCTGCTTACCTAAATCAACATTCGTTCCCTCTAAGCGAACAACAAGTGGAATACTTAGACCAACTTGCTTAGCTGCTTCTACTACACCTTCAGCAATGACATCACATTTCATGATTCCGCCGAAGATATTAACAAAAATACCTTTTACGTTTGGATCTGAAAGGATAATTTTAAATGCTTCAGTTACTTTCTCTGCTGTAGCACCGCCCCCAACATCAAGGAAGTTAGCAGGGTCGCCACCGTAATGCTTAACAATATCCATAGTCGCCATTGCTAAGCCTGCACCGTTAACCATACAGCCGATGTTGCCATCTAGTGCAATATAGCTAAGGTCATATTTAGATGCTTCGATTTCTTTTGGATCTTCTTCTTCAAGATCACGATAAGTTAAAACATCATTTTGTCGGTATAATGCATTGGAATCAAAGTTTAATTTAGCATCCAATGCCATTACTTTACCGTCACCTGTAACTACAAGCGGGTTAATTTCAGCAATAGAGCAGTCCTTTTCGATGTATGCACTATATAAGCCCATCATGAACTTAACTGCTTGATTAACTAATTCTTTTGGAATATTAATATTAAAAGCGATTCGGCGTGCCTGGAATGGCTGTAAGCCAATCACTGGATCGATTTCTTCTTTGAAAATTTTCTCTGGAGTCTTTTCTGCAACCTCTTCAATCTCTGTTCCGCCTTCTTCAGAAGCCATTAATACTACACGTGAAGTAGCACGGTCTAATACTAATCCTACATAGTATTCCTTTTTAATATCGCAGCCTTCTTCAATTAACAGGCGTTTTACTTCCTTACCCTCTGGACCTGTTTGGTGTGTTACCAATGTTTTCCCGAGGATCTCGCTTGCATATGTACGAACCTCATCAAGGTTTTTAGCAACTTTAACACCGCCGGCTTTTCCCCGTCCACCAGCATGAATTTGCGCCTTTACAACACAAACCTGTGTGCCTAGTTCTTTTGCCGCTTCAACTGCTTCTTCTACAGTGAATGCCACTTTTCCGTTTGGAACCGCTACCCCGTATTTTCTGAGGATCTCTTTCCCTTGATACTCATGGATATTCATTTCCCATCCTCCTATATCATACTCTTCTAAAAATTGACTCCGTTTTCATTTTATATAATGACACTAACCTTGTCCACCATTAAGCAAAAAATTATATTCATTTAAAAAAATTCAGAAAAATATATAATTGGTTTTATTAAACATTAAGAAATTTCAATAGAAAATGTTTCCAAATTTATTTTTCAATATAATAAAATACCGCTTTGTTTCTAAAGGGTAATTGTGTCCTAATCGAGGCTGGATTCGGGCAATTTTAAGGTTATCATTGGCAATTCTGTCCAATGTTACTGCGACTTCTGACAATGTTGCTGCTCTTTTTACCAACTCTGTCAGAAGTTCCCCTGTCTTCTGACAGAGTTACTGCCTTTTTTCCCTACTCTGTCAGAAGTTCCCCTGTCTTCTGACAGAGTTGCTACCTTTTTTACCTACTCTGTCAAAAGTTCCCCTGCCTTCTGACAATGTTGCTGACTTTTTCTCCTACTCTGTCAGAAGCTCCCCTGTCTTCTGACAATGTTGCTGCCTTTTTCTCCTACTCTGTCAGAAGTTCCCCTGCCTTCTGACAGAGTTGCTGCCTTTTTCTCCTACTCTGTCAGAAGTTCCCCTGCCTTCTGACAGAGTTGCTGCCTTTTTCTCCTACTCTGTCAGAAGTTCCCCTGCCTTCTGACAATGTTGCTGCTTTTTTACCTACTCTGTCAGAAGTTCCCCTGTCTTCTGACAATGTTGCTGACTTTTTCTCCTACTCTGTCAGAAATTCCCCTGTCTTCTGACAATGTTGCTGCTCTTTTTACCTACTCTGTCAGAAGTTCCCCTGCCTTCTGACAATGTTGCTACCTTTTTTACCTACTCTGTCAGAAGTTCCCCTGTCTTCTGACAGAGTTGCTACCTTTTTTACCTACTCTGTCAAAAGTTCCCCTGCCTTCTGACAATGTTGCTGACTTTTTCTCCTACTCTGTCAGAAGCTCCCCTGCCTTCTGACAATGTTGCTGCTTTTTTCTCCTACTCTGTCAGAAGTTCCCCCACCTTCTGACAATGTTACTACCTTTTTTACCTACTCTGTCAGAAGTTCCCCTGTCTTCTGACAGAGTTGCTGCTTTTTTCTCCTACTCTGTCAGAAGTTCCCCATGCCTTCTGACAATGTTGCTTACTTTTTCTCCTACTCTGTCAGAAGTTCCCCCGACTTCTGACAAATAACCAATAAAAAAACAGGCATACGCCTGTTTAGTTTAGTTGAGCAACAAAATCCTTTACGGGTGCAAAGCTTTTTCTGTGGTAGGGAGTGATTCCGCATTGTTGGATAGCTTGAATGTGTTCCTTCGTCCCATAGCCCATATTTTGTTGAAAACCATAAGCTGGATAACTCAATGAGATTTCTTTCATTAGCTCATCTCTTGCTACCTTTGCTACGATAGATGCAGCTGCAATTGAGATACTTTTCGCATCCCCTTTAATAATGGAATCAGAAGGATATGGGGTATCGAGCTTCATTGCATCAATTAATAGAAAATCTGGTTTTTGATCCAAGGAGGCAACTGCTCCATACATGGCCTTCTTTGTTGCTTCATAAATATTAATTTCATCAATTACATCTGCATGAATCATTGACACGCTGTAAGCTAATGCTTCTCGACTAATTATTTCAGCGTATTCTAGACGTTTTTTTTCAGAAAGCTTCTTAGAATCATCTATACCCGCTAAGAAAAAATTCTCAGGTAGAATAACAGCCGCAGCCACAACCGGGCCAGCAAGTGGTCCTCTACCGACCTCATCAATACCTGCTATTAGTTGAAACCCTTCTCGTCGATATTTCCGCTCGAATTGAGTCATTTCAATAAATTTTTCTTGGAGTAGCTGTTCCTGTTCTCTCTGTCTACGCCATTTTTTTAAAGATTGTTGCACACCTTTACGGTCATCCCTTTGAATTTCAACAAAGAATGGATCGTCTTCTGATTCGATTGTCGAAAGGTGAGCTTCAATCTCAGCAATTGATTGTTTTTTCATCATTTTCACCCGAATTTATTTTTTTCAATGAAACTTGTCCTGTTGATTTCCGCTCCAATCAACAGGGTATGGAAATCAACATGTTTTTCTACACAGTCTTATCAAAAATGAAGCTCCCCATAAGGAGAGCCTCTTTGTTATTCGTTATTTTCCTCAACTTGTTGGAAGTCCTTTGGTCGTTCAAGGGTAAGTCGTCCAAATTTTTCAGACCTTATTTCCCTGATCACTAATTCTGCTACTTTATCGTAATCAACCATGCCGCCGCCCATTAGACAGCCTCTCAGCTCTCCGATATGGTCAAATAGAGCGACAACATCCTCAGGGATTTCCGTAAGCTTATAGCGCTCTTGTAGGCGCACAGGATACGCCCGCTCTAAGAACCTTAGAGTATAAACCGTCAAGTCCTGCAGGTTTAATAAGGTATCCTTAATAGCACCAGTAATGGCCAGCTTCATTCCAACCTCTTGGTCTTCAAATTTCGGCCATAAAATACCCGGAGTATCCAACAGTTCTAATTCTTTACCTACTTTTATCCACTGCTGAGACTTAGTCACTCCTGGCGTATTTCCTGTCTTAGCGATATTTTTTTTCGCCAGTCGGTTAATAAGTGTAGATTTTCCGGCATTTGGAATACCGACGATCATCGCACGGATTGCTCTAGGTCTTACACCTTTTGCTTTCATTCGGTCAAATTTCTCTTTTAGAATTTCATTTGCCGCTTGAACAATTTGTTTCATACCTTCTCCAGCTTGAGAATTAATCGCTAGTGCTTTAATTCCCTTTTCTGCAAAAAAGGAAATCCACTCCTTCGTCGCTTCTTGATCAGCCATATCTGCTTTATTTAGTAAAACAAGTCTCGGCTTATGCTGGATGATTTCGTCAATCATCGGGTTTCTAGAAGAGTATGGTATTCTTGCGTCAACCAATTCAAAAATAATGTCAACTAATTTTAACTTTTCCGTGACCTCTCTGCGAGCCTTGGCCATATGGCCAGGAAACCACTGGATCGTCAAAGCAGCCACCTCCCAAACTATAACTATTTCACTGTAACAATATGTGCATCATTTAAAGGCCAGTAGACAATGCTTGTCTTACCGATCACCTTGCTCATTGGAACTGATCCAATATGCCTTGAGTCCTTACTGAAACGGCGATTATCTCCCATCACAAACAATTCCCCTTTAGGAACTGTTTTTTGACCAACTGGAGTTTCTTCAAGTGTGAACGAGTCTGTTAATGGACCATCCTGTACTTGTTTCTTATATTCGTCTAAATACGGTTCTTTATACGCTTTTCCATTTACATATAAAGTGTCGTTCTTATACTCAATTGTATCTCCTGGAAGACCAATTACACGCTTAATGTAATCTTTTTTCTCTGGAGCATGAAACACAATGATATCAAATCGCTTTGGCTTTCCAATGTCATAACTAAATTTATTTACAATCATTCGATCTTGATCCTTTAAAGTAGGCATCATTGAAAGGCCATCCACTACTATTGGAGCAAAAAGGAAATACCTAATCACTGCTGCTAAGGCTATAGCGATTAACAAAGCCTTTGTCCATTCCCATAGCTCATTTTTCTTTTTTGTCATAAAATCCCCACCAATCACTAATAAAAAATGTTTTATAAAGCCTATTTTACATAACTTAAACATATTTAACACGATGGGACGTTCTTTTTAACCAAACTTTAATATTTTGTCTAAAAAATCAGCAACAAATTCAATCCGATAACTATCATTTACAATCCTTATAATAGTTATGTATAAAAAAAAAAGCCTGCCCTAGAGCAAGCTCTTTTCTTTTCACTATTATCGAATTTCTTTAATTCTTGCTTTTTTACCACGAAGGTTACGCAAGTAGTAAAGCTTAGCACGGCGAACTTTACCGCGACGAATTACTTCTAGCTTCGCAATTTTTGGTGTGTGTACTGGGAAAGTACGCTCTACGCCTACTCCGTAAGAAACTTTACGAACCGTAAAAGTTTCGCTAATTCCACCACCACGACGCTTAATTACAACACCTTCAAACAACTGAATACGCTCACGAGTACCCTCGACAACTTTAACGTGTACACGTACAGTGTCTCCAGGACGGAAAG
Source organism: Bacillus sp. SORGH_AS_0510 (assembly GCF_030818775.1). Classification (NCBI taxonomy): domain Bacteria; kingdom Bacillati; phylum Bacillota; class Bacilli; order Caryophanales; family Bacillaceae; genus Bacillus; species Bacillus sp. SORGH_AS_0510. Next base: position 3,511,972 of record NZ_JAUTAU010000001.1, read on the forward strand.
CAGGAAGATCAGTGCGAAGTTGTTCTTTTGTAATTTCTTCAATCAATTTTTGCATCGTTTTCAACTCCTTCCAACAGACGCTCATGCACATCAATTTCATTTATACCCTGCAGCGGAACATCGTTATAAGACCGCAATCTGATAGGTATCAGTTTAAGTCACAAGAAGTATCATACCATAATTGTTTGAACCTCGCAACACTACTCGTACTCTTTTTTTACTTCTTTTAACCATTTTTCTTGCTCAGGGGTGAGCTCTATTTGCTCCAGCAAATCCGGTCTTCTTAAAAGGGTTCGTCTTAACGCTTCTTTGTTTCTCCATTCCTCGATTAACTTATGATTTCCCGAGAGTAATACCTCAGGCACCCTTAAACCACGAAAATCGGCTGGTCTCGTATAATGTGGGTGTTCAAGCAGCCCCGTACTGAATGAATCCTTCATATGGGATTCTTGATTCCCTAACACTTCCGGTAATAAACGGACTACACTATCAACAATGACCATTGCACCAAGCTCTCCGCCCGTCAAGACGTAATCACCAATTGAAATCTCATCTGTTACAATATTTTCACGTATTCGCTCGTCATAGCCTTCGTAATGACCACAAATAAAGATTAAGTGTTCTTCATTGGACAATTCCTCCGCTTTTCGCTGGCTATAGCGTTCACCCTGCGGGCATAGAAGAACCACACGTGGATTCTTACTGCTGGCTTTTTCTTTGAGAGTTGAAACTGCATCAAAGATGGGCTGTGGCTTTAATACCATACCTGCGCCGCCGCCGTAAGGATAATCATCGACACTTGAATGCTTATTATCAGCAAACTCACGAAAATTGACGACATTGTAATTAACAGCCGATTTCTCCACCGCTTTTTGTAAGATCGATTGACCAAATACCCCGGTAAACATCTCCGGAAACAAGGTAAGAATATCAATCTGCATCATGAAAGTAACCCTTCCATTGGGTCAATTAGTATCACTTTTTCTTTTACATCTACTTTCTTCACAACTTCATGGATATATGGAATGAGAACGTCTTTTCCACCTTTTCCTTTTACAACCCAAACATCATTAGCACCTGGAGATAAAATATCTGTTACTTTTCCAATTTCTTCCCCTTTGGTGGTTGCAACTAAGCAGCCAATAATTTCATGGTAGTAAAATTCGTCTTCCTCAAGCGCTTCAAGTTGGGATTCAGGTACTTTTAAGATCCCATCTCTGAATTTTTCTACTTCATTGATATTATAAAAGCCCTCAAATGTAAGAAGATCAAAATTTTTATGTTTACGATGGCTCTTAACCGTTAATTCTATAGGAGTATTTGATTTTGGCATAAACAGGTATAATACATTCCCGGTCTTATAGCGCTTTTCCGGAAAATCAGTTTTCGAAATCACTCTCACTTCGCCCTTTATGCCTTGAGTATTTACAATCTTCCCAACATTAAACCATTTTTCCATTAATGTCACCTTCTATCTAATTTCCTTTATAATTCCGTCTTTTATGATAATACAAGGTTGTCCGCTGCTATCTTCCCAAGAATCACCCACGTTTATTTCCTTGAGAGCCTGAACTTCCTTTTCTTTTATTTCACTACCTAGTGGTAGGATATGTAATTGTTCCATTTGGAACTCAAAAAGCTTCATTTTTTCCTTCCGCATTTGAATCTCTTTTTGAAAATGTTTTTTTAGAGCATCCGGAGAAAAAGTTTTCGTCTTTTCTAGCCGCTTTAGTTCGAACTGTAGCTGATCGCATTCCTTTTTCAACTGCAACAACTTTGCCTGATACTTATCAGAAAGCTGTTGCTGGCTACTTTCCGTTAAAACCTGTTTAACCACAACAGTTTGAATAATTTGCATAGAATTGCCTCCTTCAAGCTTCCGATGTCATCTGCCTTTATACAGCACTTCCACTTTTCATTTGTCTAGCTTCAGCGCCTAGCCCCTCGGGTCAAATAACCTTCGGCAAGAAAAGTCAAAGTGCGGACTTTTCTCACCGAAGAACATTTGCCTGTCGGGGCTGAACGAGGCGCTTCCGCTTTTCGGATAGCAAAAAAGGGAGGAATAATCCCTCCCTTTTATCTAGATGCAAAAAGCTATTCACCAATTTCTAGAAAAATTTTCTTCTGTTGTGATGATCCTGCTGCATAAACAACAGTTCTAATGGCCTTTGCAACACGCCCTTGTTTTCCAATCACTTTCCCCATATCAGTTTTGTTAACAGTTAGCTGATAGGTTATGCGATTGTCATCTTCCATCACATCCACTTGGACATCTTCAGGAAAATCAACAAGAGGCTTAACAATCGATTCGATTAATTGTTTCATTATTAACCTTCGATTACTTGTTTAATTTTGCATTATGGAATTTTTCCATGATGCCTTGGTTTGAGAAAAGGTTACGAACTGTATCAGATGGTTTCGCACCGTCTTTCAACCACTTAAGAGCTAATTCTTCATTGATTTGAACTGAAGCAGGTTGAGCAACCGGATTGTAAGTTCCTACTACTTCAATGTAACGTCCGTCACGTGGAGAACGAGAATCTGCTACAACAATACGATAGAAAGGAGTTTTCTTTGCTCCCATACGCTTTAAACGAATTTTAACTGCCATTTTAAATAAGCACCTCCGAATAGTTTCACACAAGATAGTATAATATCAATACTTTTATAGTTTGTAAAGTGTTTTTTCTTTACATCAATTATTACCATAATTTACATAAATCAAACTTTGAAATTTGATCAGTGTCTAGCTCCAGTGCCTAGGGGCTCGGGTCAAATAACCTTCGGCATTAAAAGTCAAAAACCCGACTTTTTATGCCGAAGAACATTTGCCTGTCGCCCCTGAACAAGGCACTTCCGCTTTTCAATTTAAAACGGTTTAAAAGGAAATTTAAATCCGCCTTTTTTCTTCGCTTTTTGCTGCATACCTGTCATTTGTTTCATCATTTTTTTCATATCTTCAAATTGCTTTAATAAACGATTCACTTCTGTGACAGGACGCCCGCTACCTTTTGCAATCCTCCGTTTGCGGTTTGCATTCAGTATTTCGGGGTTGTTCTTTTCAGCTTTAGTCATCGATTTGATAATTGCTTCCACATGGGAAATTTGTTTTTCATCGATTTGAATATTATTCAAACCTTTGATTTTATTAGCACCCGGCATCATTTTCAGCAATTCATCTAATGGACCGAGATTGCGAACCTGACCAAGCTGATCCAGGAAGTCCTCAAGGGTAAACGAAGCTGTACGCATTTTTTGTTCTAACTCTTTAGCTTTTTGTTCATCGACATTCGCTTGAGCTTTCTCAATCAGCGTCAACACATCGCCCATACCTAGAATTCTTGAAGCCATCCGTTCCGGATGAAACGGCTCTAATGCATCCATTTTCTCGCCCAGACCGACAAATTTGATCGGTGTTTGTGTGACAGCACGTATGGAAAGTGCGGCCCCACCTCTCGTATCCCCATCAAGCTTCGTTAAAACTACCCCGGTTAGCCCGAGTTGTTCATTAAAGCTTTGGGCAACATTGACGGCATCTTGACCTGTCATAGCATCAACTACTAGGAAAATTTCATCAGGCTTAGTAAGCTCTTTTATATCTTTGAGCTCGTCCATTAACGCCTCATCTACATGGAGTCGACCAGCCGTATCGATAAGAACGTAATCATTATGTTCTTCTTTGGCCTTCGCAATTGCTTGTCTCGCAATTTCGACAGGACTCACTTGATCGCCAAGTGAAAATACAGGCATGTCTAACTGTTTTCCTAAAGTTTGAAGTTGCTTAATCGCCGCAGGCCTGTAAATGTCGGCTGCTACTAGCAATGGTTTGCGATTATACTTCTTTCGAAGCAAGAGAGCAAGCTTACCAGAGGTAGTTGTTTTACCAGCACCTTGCAGACCTACCATCATAATAACTGTAGGAGGGCGGTTGGATGCAGCTATCTTACTCTGCTCGCCACCCATTAAGGCTGTTAATTCTTCGTTAACGATTTTGATAATCTGCTGCCCGGGAGTTAAGCTTTTTAAAACTTCCTGGCCAACAGCTCGTTCACTAACTTTTTTAACAAAGTCTTTAACGACCTTAAAGTTTACGTCTGCTTCTAATAATGCGAGACGAACTTCACGCATCATTTCTTTTACATCCGCTTCAGTGACTTTCCCTTTTCCACGGATTTTTTGGATCGTATTCTGCAGTCGGTCGGCTAATCCTTCAAATGCCATTCATGCCGCCTCCTAATCTAATTTCTCAAGCTCAGCAACGGTTTCTAACATTGCCTGCTTTGAAGGGTTCTCCTCATTAAGCAATTCTTTCAGATGTTTGATTAAACTTGCTCGCTCTTGAAATTTCTGAAATAATAGAAGCTTTTCCTCATATTCCTCGAGCATGGCTTCCGTCCGTTTAATATTATCATAAACGGCTTGACGGCTAACGTCATACTCTTCGGCAATTTCACCAAGAGAATAATCATCTAAATAATAGAGAGACATATAGCTTTGCTGCTTTGGTGTTAACAACGAATGATAAAAATCATAAAGATAATTCATTCGTGTTGTTTTTTCAAGCATGCCAATCCCTCCAATATCATGTTAAGTGAAAAGCCTTTACAAAAGTAGTTTACACAGTAAGGTACTTTCTGTCAAGATAATACCTTTACATCCATTATTCGGTCTTTTCCACCTGATCCGCGAACAGTCCATATACATATTTCTCCGCATCAAACTCTTGTAGGTCATCCATTTTTTCACCAAGGCCGACGAATTTAACGGGTATTTTCAATTCATTACGAATAGCAAGAACAATACCGCCCTTTGCCGTACCATCTAGCTTAGATAGAACGATTCCACTTACATTTGTTGCTTCTTTAAAGGTTTTAGCCTGAATGAGAGCATTTTGTCCAGTAGTTGCGTCTAGTACCAAGATGACTTCATGTGGAGCACCAGGGATTTCCCGTTCAATCACACGCTTCACCTTTTCTAGCTCTTTCATTAAGTTAACTTTGTTCTGCAGACGGCCTGCTGTGTCACAAAGTAAAATATCAGCATGGCGCGATTTAGCTGCTTGTATAGCATCATACATAACCGCTGCCGGATCCGAACCTTCCGCCTGCTTGATGACTTCCACACCAACTCTTTCTCCCCATACCTCAAGCTGCTCAATCGCACCCGCACGGAAAGTATCACCTGCAGCCATCAGGACTTTCTTGCCTTCACTCTTAAATTTATAGCCAAGTTTACCAATTGTTGTAGTTTTACCTACACCATTGACCCCGACAAACAAAATAACAGTTAGACCATTTTCTTGGATATTTAATTCAGAAGATTGCTCTTCTGCACCGTTATAAATGTCTACGAGCTTTTCAGAAATAACACTTTGAACCTCCTGTGGATCTTGGATATTTCTGCGTTTCACTTCCATCTTCAGTTCATCGATTAATTGCATTACTGTATCGAAGCCGACATCTGCCTGGATTAAGATTTCTTCTAATTCTTCAAAAAAGTCTTCATCGACTTTCCGGTATCTTGCAACAAGGTCGTTTACTTTTCCTGAAAAACTGTCCCTTGTTTTCGTTAAACCTTCCCTAAACTTTTCAGTAACGGAATCTGTTGATTTCGTAATTTTCTCTTTAAGCTTTTTAAAAAAACTCATTCGACCACTTCCTTTATATTAAGTTTCAACTAGTTCCTTTGTCTCTTCTAGTCGTACTGATACTAACTTGGATACGCCTGATTCCTGCATGGTTACCCCGTAGAGGACGTCTGCTTCTTCCATGGTTCCTTTACGATGGGTAATCACGATAAATTGCGTTTCTTTGCTATACCGTTTTAAGTATTGGCTGAAACGGTAGACGTTGGCCTCATCCAGGGCCGCTTCCACTTCGTCGAGAATACAAAACGGCACTGGTCTGACTTTTAGGATAGAAAATAATAAGGCGATCGCAGTTAAGGCACGTTCCCCACCTGAAAGGAGTCCAAGATTCTGCAACTTCTTCCCAGGAGGCTGTGCTACAATTTCTACCCCTGTGTTTAATAAATCATCTGGTACAGTTAAGACTAAATCCGCTCTTCCTCCTCCGAATAAAGCACGGAAAGTAGGTTCGAAGTGCTCACGGATTCCATTAAATGTTTGTTCAAAGCGTTTCTTCATTTCTATGTCCATTTCCTCAATTACCTGGTAAAGGGTATCCTTGGCTTCTTGGAGGTCGGACTTTTGTTCATTTAGAAATTCATATCGTTCAGAGACACGTTCATATTCTTCAATAGCCCCAAGATTTACATTACCTAACTCTTCAATTGCCAGTTTGATTAGCTTAACCTTTTTCCTTGCATCCTCTACTGGAATCGTTAACGGGTATTGATCCTTTGCTCCTTCATAGGACAATAAATATTCTTCGCGAAGGTGTGTCAGTCGATTTTCGAGGTCTACATCCAGACGGTTGATTTTCACTTCCTCGTCCTTTAAGACCACAATCATCCCTTTATGAAGTCTCTTCAACTCTTTTGCTTCTATTTCAAGGTCATCTAACACATCTACTAAGGATAATCGTTCCTGTCTCCTTGTAGTAATTAACTGTAAAGTGGCTTCTTTGTCTTGCTGCTTTCTCTTTGCAGCTTCCTCCAGCTGTTCCTCACCTGAGGAGCTATTTGTCATTTCTGATGAAAGCAGACTAAGGTCTTCACTATAAATCGCTAGCTTCTTTTCGGTTTCTTCAAGATCGGTAGTAGTCATTGTCAGCCGTTCTTTAGCATGAGTGAATTGTTCATTTTTAGAAGCAAACTCTACTTTTAAATCATTTATTTCATTTGTCAGCGTTTCCTTTGAGGTTAAATCACTAGTCTTTTGTTCTGTCAATTTAACAATTTGAGCATCCAGTTCTGCAACGTTTACTCCATATTGCTCCAACGCCTTACTTAGTTCTTCTTTTCGATTCATTAAGTCGTTCTTTTCATCGGTAAACTGACCTTTTTCAAGGTCATATATGGCCAGGCGCTCATTGATATTTTTTACGCCAAGCTCCGCTTCACGCAATTCACCCTTTACTGCCTGTTCGTTTAACCGTAAATCTTCGCCATTTTTTCGAAGTTCATCTAACTCTTGCTCTGATAGTTGAACCTCTTCTTTTAAGGCCTTTACTGTTTTTTCTAAATTAGCCGTTTTTTCCTCCATAATTACCAGCTTGGCCTTTAGATCCTCTAGTTCACCTTTTCTGGTTAACAGAGAAGATGTCTTTTGTTTTACGGCACCACCAGTCATGGAACCACCAGGATTCACAATATCCCCTTCAAGAGTAACCAAACGACAGCGGTACTGAAGAATCTTAGCCAACTCGTTTGCACCTTTAAGGTCTTTAGTGATAACAACATTACCTAGTAGGTTGCTCATTACTTCAGAGTACCTTGATTCAAATTTCACAAGGCTCACAGCAGGTCCGACTAAGGAAGGATGATTCTGAATTGCAGCTAACTGTGCGGAAGACAAAGGCCTCCCTTTAATCACGCTTAGAGGTAAAAAGGTTGCTCTACCAAAAGAGTTTTGTTTTAAATATTGTATCGCTGAGCGTGCATTTTGCTCGTTATCAACAACAATATGCTGAAGAGCACCACCTAACGCTGTTTCCAATGCTGTTTCATATTCTTTTGGAACGGTTACAAGCTCTGCTACTGCCCCTTCGATCCCCTTTAACTTATGGTCTCTTGCTTTTAATACCTCTTTTACTCCTTGGAAGAACCCAGAATAATCTTCTTCCATCTCTTCAAGCATTTCTTTTCTTGATTTCGCCTGTTGGAGTAGCTGATATGCTTGGTAAAGCATCTTTTCTTGTTTTTCGTAATTATTTTTTACCGTTTCAAGCTTTCTCTGTTGATCACGGAAGGTGTTAACTTGTTCATCTAATTTCTTCTGAATATCTGCTAGCGCAGATTGTATTTCCTCCATTTTGGCTTGAGCCAGCTGCCGTTCTTGAATGTATTTCGTATTCTCTGTGTCCAGTCGCGAACTTTTTCTCTCCTGCTGCTCTAACTGTTGGTCAATATATTTCAATTCATTTTTCGCACCAGCTTGCTGGTTTAACAAGTCAATATATTCACTTTTTAAGTTATCAATCTTTTCTTCCATATTTTCAGAGAAGAGCTGAAGTTTTGCTTGTTTATCCTTTAGCTTTGCTTGTAATGATTGCACCTGTTCACTTAGAACTTTAACAGATTCAGCCTGCATTTCCCGGCTGGTTTTCAGTTGACTGATTCTATCTGTCAGCTCTAAAATGGTAGTCTTTAGTTGTTCTTTATTTTGTGCAGCATTCTTCTTTCGTTCCTTTAGAACTTCCTTACGGCCTTCCAGCTTTTCGAGTTCTTCACTAGCATGAAGCAGAACATTTTGAAGATCTGTAATCGATTCATCAAGCGCGGAAATCCGATCTCTCGTTTCAACTATTTTCGCTTCTTTTACTTGCAAATCGGCTGATAGCTTGAGTTCTTCCTGCTGATGACCTTCTAACTGTTTAGAAAGGTTTTCCCATTTCTGGTGCAAATCTTCAATTTCAAAAACCGTTAAGGCTACTTCTATTTTTTCAAGTTCTTCTTTCTTCTCAAGAAAATCCTTGGCCATCGATGCTTGAATCTTTAGCGGTTCTACCTGACTCTCAAGTTCGTGCAAAATATCATTAACGCGGTTTAAATTATCTTGTGTTTCAAATAATTTCACTTCCGCTTTTTTCTTTCGATTCTTATATTTTAAAACACCAGCCGCTTCTTCAAAAATGGTCCTGCGATCCTCGGCTTTACTGTTCAAAATTTCTTCTACTTTACCTTGGCTTATAATTGAAAAAGCTTCTCTACCCAGGCCAGAGTCCATAAACAAATCAATTATATCCTTTAGCCTGCATGACTGTTTGTTAATGAAAAATTCACTATCCCCTGATCGTGAGACCCGTCTTGTCACACTCACTTCATTGTAATCTAGACCAATCCCTTGGTCCTGATTATCCAATGTAAGGGAAACCTCTGCGAAGTTTAGGGCCTTTCTAGTGTCACTACCGGCAAAAATGATATCTTCCATTTTGCTTCCTCGTAAGGATTTAGCGGACTGTTCACCTAACACCCAACGAATCGCATCAGTAATATTACTTTTGCCACTCCCATTCGGACCGACTACAGCCGTCACTCCAGGAACAAAATCCACACCAATGCGGTCAGCGAAAGATTTAAATCCAATGATGTCCAACCGTTTTAAAAACATTTCAATATCCTCCCCATGCAACCCGGGATTTCTCCTGCAAACATTAAGTTATTTCTAGGTTGTTTTTGCTTTTAATACGTCCAATGCCATTTGGGCAGCATGTTGTTCCGCTTCTTTTTTCGATCTTCCAGTCCCCACACCAAGCTCTTCACCATTTAAGGACACTTTTGAAACAAACTCCTTATTATGTGCCGGGCCCTTCTCTAATAGCACCTTGTATTCTAATGTACCAGTTCCATCCCTTTGAATGAGTTCTTGTAATTGACTCTTAAAATCCATCACATGAGAAAAAGCACCTGCATTAATTTTAGGAAAAACAACCTTTTCAAGGAATACAATCACCTTCTCAATTCCTTGATCTAAATAGAGAGCTCCTATGAACGCTTCAAATACATCAGCTAATAATGCGGGGCGTTCTCGTCCGCCAGTCATTTCTTCCCCTTTACCTAACAAAATGAGGTTGCCAAACTTCAGCTCGTTAGCAAACGAAACTAACGAAGGCTCACAGACAATTGCAGCTCTAAGCTTCGTTAACTCCCCTTCTGTCATAGTAGGATATTTTTTAAAAAGAAATTGCGAAACTGTCAGCTCTAATACTGCATCTCCTAAAAATTCAAGTCTTTCATTATCTTCGAAAGGCTTCCTGCGATGCTCATTCACATAGGATGAATGAGTAAAAGCTTGCTTTAATAATTTCTCACTTTGCATAGAAATTCCGATTGTCATTTGAAAATCTTTAAATTGATTTTCCTTTGCGCGATTGTTCGAGTCTTTTTCTTTACCATTTTTGCGCATAAAGTCTCCACCTTGCATTTAGTTTACAGACACTTCTTACTATGAGTTTAAAAAAGTTTCTTTGAAAACGCAAAGAAACTTGGCAGATAGTTTTTATCTGCCAAGTTCTATCATACAGAATAAAGCTCCGTTTGAAAACGGAGCTTTGTGAATAAAATCTAACGAGATTACTTACTGCTATTTATGTAATTAACAGCATCACCAACAGTGCTGATTTTTTCAGCATCATCGTCAGAAATTTCCATATCGAACTCATCTTCCAATTCCATTACTAGTTCAACTACGTCAAGGGAATCAGCGCCAAGATCATCTTTAAATGAAGCTTCAAGTTTTACTTGAGACTCATCAACACCTAAGCGGTCAACGATGATTTTTGTTACACGTTCTAATACCTCTGCCATGCTCGTTCACCTCCCCTCAAGCTATTATAGAGTATTTCAATAAAATAATAAATGTAGTTTTTTATTAAAATTAGATTACTATTTAAGAACAGTATCTAATTTATTTACATTACCATTCCACCGTTAACATGGAAGGTTTGACCGGTAATATACGATGAGTCGTCAGAAGCTATGAAAGCTGTAATTTTAGCGATATCTTTAGCTTCTCCTAATCTTGCTAATGGGATCTGTTTTAACATTTCTGCTTTTACTTCTTCAGACAATTTATCCGTCATATCCGTAGTAATAAACCCTGGAGCAACTGCATTCACTGTAATATTACGTGAAGCTAATTCCTTAGCCGTTGTTTTTGTTAATCCGATAACACCTGCTTTTGCAGCTACATAGTTAGCTTGCCCCGGATTTCCACTAACACCAACAACGGAAGCAATATTAATGATTCGGCCAACCCGTTGTTTCATCATTTGTCTTGTTACTGCTTTTGTACAAAGGAACACACCTTTAAGGTTTGTGTTAATAACATCATCCCATTCTTCTTCTTTCATTCGCATTAACAGGTTGTCCCTTGTGATACCTGCATTATTAATGAGGATGTCTAGTTTACCAAAGCGGTCAATCGTCGCTTTAACCATTTCGGTCACTTCTTCTGTATTCGAAACATCACATTTAATAGCCACAGCATCTCTGCCGAGTGCTTTAATTTCATCGACTACTTCATTTGCTTTTGCTTCGCTTCCAGAAAAATTCACTGCCACATTTGCTCCTTGTCTTGCCAGCTCAAGAGCAATTTCCCTGCCAATTCCTCTTGATGCGCCGGTAACAAGCGCTGTCTTTTCTGCTAAGTTCATAGCTTATCCTCCTTTAATGCATCCAAAACTGCCAATACACTTTCTTCATCGGAAATTGCGTACGTTTTAACTGTTTTATCAATTTTCTTGATTAATCCTGAAAGAACTTTGCCAGGACCAATCTCAATAAATGTATCTACTCCAAGGTCAATCATCTTCTTAACTGAATCTTCCCACTGTACCGGGGAATATAGTTGCTCAATTAACTTATCCTTGATTACCAACGCATCACTAACTGGTTCCGCGGACACATTAATTACTACTGGGATTTCAGCATCCTTCATTTTCATACCATCTAAGACTTCGCGAAGCTGTTCTGCTGCTGGTCTCATTAATGAAGAATGAAAAGGGCCGCTTACTTCTAACGGTAACACTCTCTTTGCTCCCGCTTCCTTTGCTTTCACACCTGCACGTTCTACCCCTTCTCGAGAACCCGAGATGACAATTTGCCCTGGGCAGTTTAAATTAGCTAAAGAAACAGGGAACCCTTCGTTACTTACTTCAGTTGTTACAGCTGAAAGTGGGTCGCGATCAAGACCAAGAACTGCGGCCATGGAACCTTCTCCATTTGGCACAGCATGTTCCATAAACTCACCACGTTTTCTAACAGCATATACTCCCTCTTCAAAGCTTAATACTCCTGCAGCAACTAATGCTGTATATTCACCTAAGCTATGTCCAGCAACGTAGTCAGCTTTAATACCTGACTTTCTAAAGAAGTCTAAAATTGCAATACTGGTTGTTAATAGTGCCGGCTGTGTATTAAACGTTTTGGTTAAGTCTTCTTTAGGTCCTTCAAAAATAAGCTGGCTTAGATTGGTATTTAAAGTCTCATCTGCTTTTTCAAAGTATGCCATTACTTCGGAGTGTTGATTTGCTAGTTCTTTCCCCATTCCAACTGTCTGTGAACCTTGCCCAGGAAACACAAATGCTACCTTACTCATGTGAACACTCCTTTTACATTTCAACTTTTGACGGATTTGTTTCTTCTACTGTTTGCTTAATTAAGCCGACGACATCATTACTTACCATTTCCCTAGTCTGCCTAATTGCACTAAAGATCGATTGACCATTTGAAGAGCCGTGTGCCTTTATTACAGGTGCTTTTAATCCAAACAATCCAGCACCGCCATACTCAGAATAATCTAATGTACTTTTTAACGTCATTAGGTTCGGCTTTAAAACCGCAGCTGCCAATTTACTTGTAAAGCTGCTCATCAGGGCAGATTTCAACATCTTAAACATTGACATTGCGGTGCCTTCAATCGTTTTTAATACCATATTGCCCGTAAACCCATCGGTCACGACGACATCTGCAACACCTTCAAGTAAATCCCTTGCCTCTACGTTGCCTACAAAATTTACATCAGCATTCTTTAAAAGCTCAAAAGCCTGCCTTGTCAATTCGTTGCCTTTCTTTTCTTCTGTTCCAATATTTAAGAGTCCTACTCTAGGCTTTTCAATGCCCCTTACCTTTTGGCTATAGATAGAACCCATGATGGCATTTTGCAATAAATGTTCAGGCTTTGCATCTGCATTTGCCCCTACATCTAAGAGAAGGAAGCCTTCCCCGCCAATCGTCGGCAAGGTTGGTGCTAATGCCGGGCGGTCAATACCATCTATTCTTCCCACCACGAAAAGTCCCGCAGCCATAAGTGCTCCCGTATTGCCCGCAGAAATGCAAGCATCTGCTTCACCGTCTGCTACCTGCTGGGCTGCTAAAACCATAGAAGCATTCTTTTTACGACGAACCGCTCTAACAGGTTCATCTGTTCCAAGAATTACTTCAGTTGTATGTAAAATAGAGATTCGTTCGTGCGCTGTTAAGGTTTCCTTGATTTTATTTTCATCACCTACCAAGGTAATATGTATATCAGAAAATGCTTCAACAGCTTTCATTGCACCTAAAACAATCTCTTTTGGGGCATTGTCGCCACCCATAGCATCAATTGCTAATTTCATTTTTCTCATCCTTTAACCATTTTTCGAACGGTACATTTCAAATTCTCCGGTAAATACGAGCTCATTATTCACAAAACTAGTTACTTCAACAAAAGTTCTGTCAACCTTCTCATCTATTTTTGTCACTTTTGCTTTCGCTATTACTCGTTCATTTAATTTTACCGAACGCTTAAATTGAATATTTGCTTTTGCCGTTAACGCTAATTCATCATTGATTACTGCAACCGCAAGAGAATTGGCCTGTGCAAAAACATGATGTCCACGCGCAATATTATTTCGCTTGAAGACATGCTCTTCTTTTACGTCAAAGATAGAAATGGCATTTTGGTCTAATTCTATGTCAATAATTTCCCCAATAACTTCTTCAAGTGGTAATGAGCGGACTTCATCTTCAAACCGTTTTTCAGCAACCGTTTTAATCCGCTCACGTAGTTCTGGAATTGATAATTCAAGACGATCTAAACGGATAGTTTGTACACTCACATGAAATTTTTCTGCTAATTCTTCATCTGTAATAAATGGATTATCTTTAATTGTAGTAGTCAACAAATGTTGCCGTTCTTTTTTACTTCTTCTCATTATTTTTCACACCGTCCGAGATCTTATGACTAGGTACTAATAGTAGTATAAAATTTGAAAAAGCAGATTGCAAGATTAAATTTCATCCTACTCATCTGCTTTCAAGTTAGTACAAAGCCTTAATCTAGCTTTTCTCCTTCTAAAACTCCTGATTCATCCAGCTTTTCTCTCAAATATTTATAATCTGTAGCTGTCCAAAATGCATCCGACTGAATTAGCGTAGCAGCATCACTCCTGGCTGTTTCAAGGGCTCTGTAATCATGTACCATATCGGCTACTTTAAATTCAGGCACACCGCTTTGTTTTCGACCAAAGAAGTCACCCGGTCCTCTTAACTCGAGGTCCTTTTCACTAAGGACAAATCCATCAGTCGTTTCAGTCATGATTCTCATTCTCTCTTGACCAACTTCCGACTTAGGATTTGCAAGTAAGATACAGTATGATTGTTCACTACCACGCCCCACACGCCCACGAAGCTGATGAAGCTGCGACAATCCAAATCTTTCAGCATCATAAATGACCATCATCGTTGCATTCGGAACATTTACACCTACTTCAACTACAGTAGTTGAAACAAGAACCTGTACTTCATTCATGCTAAAAGCCTTCATGACTGCATCCTTTTCTTCTGAATTCAAGCGGCCATGCATGAGTCCGACTTTAAAGCGATCCTGAAAATAGTGCTGTAAAGTGGTGTGCACATCAATCGCATTTTGAACATCAAGTTTCTCCGATTCCTCAATTAATGGACAGATAACATAGGCTTGATGGCCCTTCCTCAATTCCTTCTCAACAAAAGCGAGAACACGCTCTAACATTTCAGGTTTTGCCCAATAGGTTTCAATCGCCTTTCTCCCTGCTGGCATTTCATCGATGATAGACACATCCATTTCTCCAAACACCGTGATTGCCAATGTTCTAGGGATTGGTGTTGCGGTCATAAAGAGTACATCTGGATTTTCCCCTTTTTCCCTTAAGACCCTCCGCTGCTCCACGCCAAATCGATGCTGTTCATCAGTAATAACAAAACCTAGTTTTCGAAAAATAACCTCATCTTGGATCAACGCGTGTGTACCAATTAATATATCTACTTTTCCTTCAGCTAATTCTTGAAGGATTTCCCTCCTGCGTTTTCCTTTAATCGAGCTTGTTAAAAGCTCACATCTCACGTTAAACGGTTCTAGCAGCTTTTTTAATGATTCAGCATGCTGTTCTGCTAAGATTTCGGTTGGTACCATAAGCGCTCCCTGATAACCAGCAGTTACACTTGCATATAACCCAATGGCGGCGACCACTGTTTTTCCCGAGCCAACATCTCCCTGTAATAGACGGTTCATACGCAGGGAAGACTTTAATTCGGATAGCACCTCATTTACCACCCGTTTTTGCGCATTTGTTAAAGGAAAAGGGAGACTTTCGATAAAATGGTTCACTTTAGCTAAATCAAAGTCCTGTTGGACCCCTGGAGAATGTTCCCTCTCAAATTTCCTCAGCGCCTGCATTTTTAATTGAAATAATAGGAATTCTTCATACACAAAACGGCGTCTGGCTTGCTTTACGTCTTCAGGACTATTAGGAAAATGCATGACTTTCAATGCTTCCAGCCTACCCATAAGACGGTACCTTTTCAAGAAATCAGCAGGCAGAGTTTCTTCAACGTCTCCTCCATATTGCTGGAATGCAAGCTGAATAAATTTCCGCATTCCTTTTGCCGTTAATTTGCCCCTTAATGAATAAACAGGTTCAAAATCTTTCGTTTTTGCATACGGACCTGGTTGCATCTCATTTGCTGTAATCGTTTGCCGATGTGCATCCCATTTTCCCGTGACAGTAATGGTTTCATTCATTATAATTTTATTTTTTAAATAGGGCTGATTAAAAAAAACTACTTTAATTAAGTAAGAGCCAACAAAAAGGCGAATGGTTAGTTTGGATTTCTTCCTGCCATAATAGACAAGAGAAGGCTCGCTATGAACCTTCCCTTCGACTGTCACTTTCTCATCATGCTGTACTTCCGTCAGCTCTTTTAATGAATAATCTTCATAACGATATGGAAAATTCTCCAGTAAATCTTGGATCGTAAGGATCTTCATTTCAGAGAATATCTCAGCAGTTTCTTCACCAATACCCTTTAAGACTGTTATTGATTGGTTAAGATTTGGATTCACTATCATTGAGCGGTATACCGAAAATCTTCGCTTCGAGTCTTCGACCTGTCGGTGTAGCCGCCAACCCTCCCTGCGCAGTTTCTTTAAGTCCTGTAGGCATCGACTGACCAATTTTATACATCGCTTCAATAACCTCATCACATGGAATACGACTTGTAACGCCCGCTAACGCCATATCGGCTGCAACCATCGCATTAGCCGCACCCATTGCATTTCGCTTCACACATGGAACTTCCACAAGCCCTGCAACAGGATCACAAACTAATCCAAGCATATTTTTAAGCGTGATAGCCATTGCTTCTGCACATTGCTGCGGGGTGCCTCCCGCCATTTCGACAATGGCAGCCGCAGCCATTCCAGCAGCTGAGCCAACTTCCGCCTGACAGCCTCCTGCCGCACCAGAAATGGAGGCATTATTTGCAACTACAAACCCAAAAGCTCCAGCCGTAAATAAAAAGGAAACCATTTGTTCACGAGTTGGCTTTAGTTTTTTCTGTACAGCGAATAAGGTACCAGGAACTACTCCAGCAGACCCTGCCGTCGGTGTAGCACAAATAGTCCCCATGGCAGCATTTACTTCATTCGTTGCTACCGCTTTACTAACTGCATCAAGAATTGTTTCCCCTGAAAGGAAATTTCCCTTTTCAATATACTTTTGTAAAAGGACCGCATCGCCCCCTGTTAATCCAGAGTGAGATGTGACGCCTTTTATCCCTCTTTCAACTGCCTCTTCCATTACTCGTAGGTTTCGGTCCATAAAAGCAAGGACTTCTTCTCTGCTACGGCCTGTAACGGAAACTTCTTGCTCAATCATAATCTCAGAGATTTTTTTATTTTGGCTAGTTGCCAGTTCAACTAGTTCTGCAACATTACGAAACACATATTTTCCTCCTTCTAGCTGTTTAATCTACAATTTTAGTTACTTTTAAAATATTCGGAAGCTGTTCAAGCTCTAGTAAAATGCTATCATTAATATTTTGATCTACTTCAATGGTCATTAGTGCAAGCTTCCCTTTTTCTTTTCGTGAAACCTCCATATGACCAATATTAATTTCATACTTAGCAAGAGTGTTGGAAACAGCCGCAATGGCACCAAAACGGTCATTATGAACTACAAGTATCGCAGGATGGTTCCCTGATAATTTTAATTCAAAACCGTTAAGCTCTGTAATCTCAATTTTCCCTCCGCCTATCGAAATTCCCACCAACTCAAGTTCTCCATCATGATCACCAATAAAAACCCTAGCTGTATTTGGATGGTCCGTCACTGCATCTTCTTCAATAAAACGTAATTTCATGCCTTTTTCCTTAGCGATATCGATGGATTTAATAATTCTTTTATCATCTGTATCGAAATCTAATAACCCACCAACAATCGCTACATCTGTCCCATGACCCTTATAGGTTTGTGCAAAAGAGCCATAAAATGAAATGTTAGCCCATTTTGGCTCTCTTCCAAATAAGCTTCTTGCTACACGACCAATTCTTGCTGCTCCTGCGGTATGTGAACTGGATGGACCTATCATTACTGGACCTATAATATCGAACACACTTCTATATTTCACATGCATTCTCTCCCTTTGCCGTAATCTATCTCTAACTGAATTCTATAATTTAATAAAAGAAACTTTTTATAACAAAAAATAGAAGGGTAACCCCTTCTATTTTAGCTGTTCCTTATTCAATTGAAAAGATAAAAGAATATAATGGCTGACCACCATTATGAACTTCTATTTCAACGTCTTCATAGTTTTCTTCCACAAATTCTCTAAGACTGGATACTTCTTCCTCCGAAACATCTTCACCATAGATAATGGTTAAAATTTCCGAATCCTCATCTAGCATTTGTGAAAGAAGATCTTGTGCAGCATTTATTTTGTTTTTGTTCTTTACAACAATTTTACCTTCTGCAATACCCATGAAATCATTTTTTTCAATTTCTAAACCATCAATTTGAGTATCACGGACAGCAAATGTAATTTGTCCTGATTTAACATGTTGCAAGGCATCCATCATTGCTGACTCATTAGCCTTCACATCCGCTGATGGATTGAACACTAATAGCGCTGATAATCCTTGAGGAACGGTTTTAGATGGAATCACATAAATTTCTTCCTCGGATACATCTGCAGCCTGTTGAGCGGCCATGATAATATTTTTGTTATTCGGTAAGATGAATACTTTTTTGGCATTTACTTCCTTAACAGCCTTCACGATATCTTCCGTACTTGGGTTCATCGTTTGACCGCCTTCAATAACCGCATGAGCACCAATACTTTTAAATAACTCCGCAATTCCAGAACCCATAGAAACAGTAACAATCCCGTATTCTTGAAGTTCCTTTGAAGCTTTCGGAAGGGTAGTACCTAATGCTGTAGGGGTATCACCAACAATATTCGAATGTTGCTGACGCATGTTTTCAATCTTCATATTAATTAAATTTCCATACTTTTGACCGTAGGTTAACACTTCACCAGGCTGCTCTGAATGGATATGGACCTTTACCACATCTTCATCTGCTATTACTAATAAAGAATCACCTAGTTGGCTTAAATCGTTACGGAATCCACCTTCATCAAATGGATGCTTGGACACCTTATCCGCTTCAAATCTAACCATGAATTCTGTACAATAGCCAAACTCAATATCTTCTGTATTCATATGGCTCTGAACACTTTTATGATGTTCAGCGTTAACCATTTCATCCATTGAAGGGGTAATAGGTGATTCTGGAAGCTTTTCACCTTTTAGAACTGCAAGGAATCCTTCATATACGAATACAAGTCCTTGCCCACCACTATCTACTACACCAACTTCTTTTAATACCGGAAGTAGATCAGGCGTACGTTTTAGAGATGCCTTTGCCTCTTTTACCACTTCTTCCATAATTACAACAATATCGTTGGACTTTTGGGCAGTTAGAACACCCTTCTTAGCTGAATCCTTTGCAACTGTTAGGATTGTTCCTTCTACAGGCTTCATTACCGCTTTATAAGCAGTTTCAACACCTGCATCTAATGCTAGTGCAAAATCATTAGCAGAAATCTCAGCTTTACCTTCCACTGCTTTAGAAAAGCCACGGAATAATTGGGAAAGAATGACACCGGAATTTCCTCGTGCCCCCATAAGTAATCCTTTTGATAGGGACACCCCGACTTTACCAATATGTTCCTGGACATTATTTCTTACTTCTTTTGCCCCGGAGGTCATTGATAAGTTCATATTTGTTCCGGTATCACCGTCGGGCACAGGAAAAACGTTCAACGCATCAACCATTTTAGCGTTGGCAGCCAAATGATTTGCACCTTGAATTACCATTTCGGCAAAACGTTTTCCATCTAATGCTGTTATTGACACAAAATTTTCCTCCTCTACTTGCGGTTCGCAAAACTCACCTTATGGATTCGTCACACGAACTCCCTGAACGTAAATATTTACCGAGTCAACGGCAAGTCCAACTGTCTTATCGAGGGTGTATTTAACCTTTGATTGCACGTTGTGGGCAATTTCGGAAATCTTCGTTCCATAGCTAACAATAATGTACATATCAATATGTAATGCCTCATTTTCCTGGCGTACAATTACGCCCCGAGTAAAGTTTTCTTTTCGTAGTATTTCCGTAATCCCATCTTTAATTTGATTTTTAGAGGCCATACCGACGATACCATAGCATTCGATAGCTGCTCCTCCGGCAATGGTAGCGATTACTTCGTTTGAAATATCAATTTGTCCGTACTTAGTTTTTAATTCGATGGACATGAATCGTTCCCCCTTTGGAAAAATTGCTCCTTGACTACAGTCATTTTACTATAGTCAATGCAATATTGAAAGTCATACTTGCCTGTTTAATATAAGAGCATTTAATTAGCAAGTATGTCAAGGTTTTTTTCTTGAAAGGTTTGCACACAACTATTGCATTCAAATGGGTTGTGTGATAAATTATTAAGGTATCTCAAGACTAGAAAATTTGGTTAGTCAATTTTCTATATCCAGATGAGCATCTAAAAGATAGCTGTATAAAGCTTTTGGTAGTTAAGGAGGGAAATCATTATGCCACGTAAATGTGTAGTAACTGGAAAGAAAACAACAACTGGTAACGCACGTTCACACGCTATGAACGCTAACAAGCGTACATGGGGTGCTAACCTACAAAAAGTACGTATTCTTGTTGATGGAAAGCCTAAGCGTGTTTGGGTTTCTGCAAGAGCGTTAAGAGCTGGTAAAGTAGAACGCGTATAATAAAGGACCAGAGCATCCTATATTAGGATGCTCTTTCTTTTTGTCTGTGCCGGAATTATTTTTGAACAAAAAAGCACAAATGCATTCCACTTGTTTATTATCCCCAATGCAAGAAAATAAAAAGCACCCAAACGAATTGGGTGCCAAAAAAAGGTATGAATTAGATCGGTATTACACATCTCCATTTATATATTTCTATTCATTCTTTTTAAATGCCCCAATCATCGCTCGGACAAGTCCGCCTAAAAATTTTGGCAGTTTAATCGTATAAAATTTCATACTGTCCCTCCTCAAATCTCCCCAGCTTATTTAATCTAACTTTTTTCGTACGCCCTAACAGTTTATTCTAACGAACGAAATCAGTACCTAATAGTTATGCCTATTAATCGTGACTTCTTATCACTATTAATATGCCTTCGGAAAATGAAAAAGTACCATAATCACTAATAAGTTCATTACTAATACATAGTGTAGATCCGAGTGAAATATGCCGTTTTTTCAATGGGAATTTGAAGCCTTCGAGTGTGAGATCAGTTACATCAAGGGTTAATGGAATAAATGAAATGTATTTTTCACTATGCCTTTTTTCAATGGTATAGTGTCCAGGTTTCTTTAAAAATATCATGTTATAGCGGTCAATCAAGGTTACATGTACGGAACTTTTTGTTTTCAATGGGTTTAGTAAAAGATGCACATTTGCTAATAAATGATCCAGCCTCCCACCAGTTGCTCCGAATAGTCTAATCGTATCTGAATTCTGTTCTAATGCCCAATTGAGAGCTAGTTCCATATCAGTTTCGTCTTTTTCCGGTTTAAATTGCTTAAGTTCCGAAACCTGCTCTTTGATAAATTTCCATTCTTCCTGTGAAACGGAGTCGAAATCACCAAAAGCAATTGTTGGGTGAATGTCTCTGTTAAGTAAATGATAAACACCACGGTCTACACCTACCCAAATACTGTTCTCCTCGTTATACTCTGATAAATCAGGAAGAAGTTCCTCGGGACCACCAGCAAGAATATTAATGACCATAAACTAAATTCTCTCTCCTTTATTAATACGAAAGAGGCTGACTGAGTCAACCTCTTCAATTTAACTTCTTAACATTGAAATAGCTTGTGCATAATCAGGTTGATTATAGACGGCCGATCCTGCTACTAATACTGTCGCACCTGCTTCGATGCAATCTTTTGCTGTCTCAGGATTAACACCGCCATCAATTTCAATTTCAATTTCTGCCCCTTTTTGCTCTGCTAACTCTTTTACTTTTCTAATTTTCGGAAGAACCTCTGGAATAAATTTTTGACCACCAAACCCGGGGTTAACCGACATTAATAGGACCATATCAATATCACCTATAATGTGTTGGATAGATTCTACTGGAGTAGCTGGGTTTAACACCACTCCCGCTTTGATTCCAAACGATTTAATACTTTGAATGGTCCTGTGGAGATGACGACAGGCCTCCACATGAACAGTAATATAGTCAGCCCCCGCTTTAGCAAACGCTTCGATATACTGATCAGGATTTTCAATCATAAGATGGACATCAAGCGGCAGTTTAGTAACTGGGCGAATAGCCTCCACAATTAGTGGACCGATAGTAATATTTGGTACAAAATGACCATCCATCACATCAATATGAATGTAGTCTGCTCCTCCTTGATCAACAGATTTTACTTCTTCCCCTAACTTAGAAAAGTCGGCTGAAAGAATGGAGGGTGCGATTTTAACCATATTAGTACCTCGGCTTTCTATCTTTTATTTCTTGTAGGAAATCAGCATAGTGTTGATACCGGTAGTCTGGAATTTCCCCTGATTCTACTTCAGACTTTACAGCACATTTGGGCTCAGTTACATGCAAACAGCCTCGAAACTTACAACTTTCACTTGCTCTCTGTATTTCTGGAAAACAAAATGTTAACTCTTCTGCTTCAATATTGGTAAATTCTAACGAGCTAAATCCTGGTGTATCTGCAATGAGACCATTTCCAACTTGAATCAGCTCTACGTGTCTTGTAGTATGCTTACCTCTTCCAAGATGGGAGGAAATATCATTTGTTTTCAGTTCAAGATCAGGTCTTAGTACATTTAATAAAGAGGATTTTCCTACCCCCGATTGCCCAGCAAAAACAGAAATTTTATTTTCCACATGTGGACTTAATAACTCAATTCCCATTTCCGTTTCTGATGAAGTAAGAATGACTTCGTAGCCTGCCTTCCTGTATTGTTCCGCGTATAACGATATCATCTGTTTTTGGTCTTCATTTGTTAGATCCATTTTGGTAATACAGATAAGCGGCTCGATATGATTATACTCTACTAAGACAAGGAATCGGTCCAAAAGTACCGTACTAAAGTCAGGTTCGACGGCAGAAAAAACGAGAATAGCTTGATCTACATTGGCAATGGGCGGACGTATTAACTCATTTTTTCGCTCTTTAACTTCTAGAATGTATCCTTCTAAATCATTCTCGGCTTGAAAAACAACTTCATCGCCTACGAGAGGAGTAATTTTGTTTTTTCGAAAGACGCCTCTTCCCCTACATTGAATTAGACTATCATTCTGAAGAACATAATAAAAACCACTTAAAGCTTTGACAATTTTCCCTTCAGGCATAGCTACACTCCTTGCCCCCTAATTCTAAACAAAACGTTTGGCTTCCCTTTAAAATCTGTACGAGCGTACAAGTTTTTATTCAGTTGTAAAATAAAATGGCAAATCTATTCTACATCTGAATAGTTTTTATTTTCATCAATAATTACCTTAGAATCGCGAATGACTTTGTAGCCAGCTTTCTTCCCATATGGAATAATTAATTTAATTTGCTTTTTGGTGTTCTCCGTTATATAGAAGGTCTCAGCAGGTTCAGTCATACTATGAGTCATATCCTCTATAAGAATATTAACTAACTGCTTCTGACCAGGTTCTCCTGGAACTGCTGGTTCGAATGGGATGTCTAAATCAATGATGACCTCTTTTGGCGGTTTATCTTCTTTTCCTTTCGAAATAACAACCGTCACTTTATCTCCCTTTTTCAACTCAGTGCCTGGTTCTGGTGATTGACTAATAACCATACCTGCAGCTATATTGTCATCATATTTTTCTTGGGAAGCATCAAGGGTTAGTCCTACTAAAGAGGCATAGTCTTGTGCTCCTTTTAAATTGTATTGTGTTAAATCCTTTAGTACAATTTTTTCTGGTCCCTTACTTATTTCAAATTCCAGCACCGTATCCTCAGGTACAACTTTTTCTCCACTAGGTGGATCTTGGCTCAATATTGTTCCCGGCTCACTGTCATCGTTTTTATCAATTTTTCTAATATCTTTGAAATTATAATTATCAAGCAAACGAATAACATCTTCATACTGTCGCCCAACATAATTAGATAGTTCAAATTTCTCTTTCCCTGTACTAATGTAAAGGTTAATTTTTGAATTTTCTTTTACTGTCGTTCCACTTTCCGGATCGGTCTTAACCACTTTACCTTTCTCAATATTTTCATCTGTTATTTCAATTTTTTTGTCAACTTCTATTCCGCTAATCTTAAGTTTAGAGATTGCTTCATCTAATTCCAAGCCACTAACGTCTGGTATTTTAACATCTTTGGCAGATAACAACCCAGGTAAAAAAGTAAATCCTAATAATCCAAGAATGGCAAGTACAAGAAAAGTAGATATTAATATTACCGGCCATTTTTTGCGTTTTTTCTTGCCCGTATTTTCTTTTTGGACCGAATCTTTTGAAGGAATAACAGGCTTTTCATTACTATGGATTAAGGTTTCATCTAGATTCTTAAGCGGTTTGTCATTCGTAATAACTGGAATCGCCTTGGTTGCGTCATCATCTATCGGTATAATAAACTTTGCTTCATTTACCCTTTCTGGATCAAGAGCCGTTCGAAGATCTTCTTCCATTTCCTCCACACTATTATAGCGATGAGAGGAATCTTTGGCAGTTGCCTTTAGAACGATGTTTTCAACACTTTGTGGTATGCTTGAATTCCACCTTCTAACGGAAGGAGTTTCCGATTGAAGATGCTTTAACGCAATGGATACGGCAGATTCTCCTGAGAATGGAAGTCGGCCAGTCAGCAATTCAAACATGACTATTCCTAGGGAATAAATATCTGATTTTCTATTTGCCATTCCACCACGTGCTTGCTCTGGGGATAAATAATGAACAGACCCTAGCACTGAGTTCGTCTGTGTAATGCTTGTTGCACTCAAGGCCATCGCAATACCAAAATCAGTGACTTTCACATTCCCATTATGGTCAATCAATATATTATGCGGTTTTATATCACGGTGAATGATATGATTTTGATGTGCATGGGATATAGCTGAGGTAAGCTGTCTCATTATTCCAATGGCATCCTCAACTTTTAAGGGAGAATTTTGCTGTATGTATTGTTTAAGTGTCTGCCCATCCACATATTCCATCACAATATAATAAAGATCGTTTTCCTCACCCACATCATAGATATTGACAATGTTAGGGTGTGCCAGACTTGTTGCTGATTGAGCTTCCCTACGGAACCTGCGGATAAATTCCTCATCATTGGCAAAGTCAAGGCGAAGCATTTTAACGGCTACGTCTCGATCAAGGATCATATCATGTGCTAAATAAACATTAGCCATGCCTCCTCCGCCAACCATATCCAAGATTTTATAGCGTCCGCTTAATCTTTTCCCAATCATCATTTATGCATCAACCTCGCTGACATCACTAAACTCTACTATAACAAGTGTAATGTTATCTTCTCCACCGTAATTGTTCGCTAGCGAGATAAGTGACTCTGCTTTTTGTTCTAAATGATCTTCATTTAATAAGATGTCTAACATCTCTTTTTCGTTCACTTTATTTGATAGACCATCTGAACATAAGAGGATCATATCTCCCTCTTCAAACATAATGGTTTTAATGTCCATCTCAACCGCTTTTTCAGTTCCTAAAGCTCGGAGTAGAACATTTTTTCGGGGATGATGTTCTGCATCTTCTTTTGAAATTTGTCCTGATCTTACAAGCTCATTAACAAGAGAATGGTCCTCTGTAATCTGTTTAAACCCGGATTCATTAGAGATATAGCCACGGCTGTCTCCGATGTGAGCCATGGTCGCAAAGCGATCAGTGGCGATAGCCGCAACAATAGTTGTACCCATTCCATCACATTCAGGGTTATTTGTGGCATGGTCAAATAGTAGATTATTAACCTTGGTTATTTGTTCCTTCAACCATTTCTCTGCTTCATCAGCTGTTGAAATCCCTATGGAAGCTTCCCATTCAATTTTTAGTTGTGTAATGGTCATTTCACTAGCCACATCACCAGCACGGTGACCCCCCATCCCATCTGCAACAATGGCAAGGCGGTCACCATCCAGGTTTACAAATACTCCACCAGCATCTTCATTATGAAGACGTACTTTCCCACGATCTGTCATGAAAACTGATTTCATATATTTACCTCGTCTCCTCTTTTCGCTCCTTTGCACGAAGTTGTCCACATGCTGCAGCAATATCTGACCCCTGCTCTCGGCGAATAGTCACATTAATACCACGATTTTTAAGTGTCTTTTCAAAAGCAAAAATTTTGTCTCTTGGCGTTCGCACATAATCCCGTTCTGGGACATAGTTAACTGGAATTAGATTCACATGGCACTTAAGTCCTTTTAAAAGAGTTGCTAATTCTTCTGCATGCTCTGTTGAATCGTTTACTCCTCCAAAAAGACCATATTCAAAGCTGATTCTTCGTCCTGTCTTATCGATATAATACCGTACTGCTTCCATTAAGTCATCAAGTTTATAAGCTTTATTGATGGGCATTAATCTTGATCTTAATTCTGTATTTGGAGCATGAAGGGAAATTGCAAAATTAATTTGCATATCCTCATCGGCAAACTTATAAATTTTTGGAACAATACCGCTTGTAGAAACGGTGATATGTCTTGCACCGATATTTAATGATTGTTCGTGATTGATTATTTTTAGAAATGACATCATATTATCATAGTTATCAAAAGGTTCACCAATTCCCATAATGACCACTGAACTAACACGCTCATCTGTTTCATCAAGTGCCTGTTGTACCTTCACTACTTGAGCAACGATTTCACCGGCTTCAAGATGGCGTTTCAATCCACCTAGTGTGGATGCACAGAAAGTACAGCCAATTCGACAGCCAACCTGAGTTGTAACACATACGGAGTTACCATAATCATGGCGCATAAGTACAGTTTCAATCGAATACCCATCGTGAAGTTCGAATAAAAACTTAATTGTTCCATCTGAAGAAGTCTGTTGGATTACCGTATTTAATGTTGTAATTTGAAAGTGCTCAGATAATTTATCTCTTAACCCCTTAGGTAGGTTACTCATATCTTCAAAGGTAGTAACCCTTTTCTTATAGAGCCAATCAAAAATTTGCTCTGCACGGAATGGCTTTTCTCCATTCTCGGACAACCATTCCTTTAATTTATGAAGCTCCAAAGAATAGATGGAGGGTAGTTTATTTTCTAGTGTTGCTTTCTTCTCAGTTGTATTAATTTGTTCCAACTGTTGACACCTTCTTTCAATTATCTAACTTAATTATACTTTTTTTAACACCGCTATATAAAAACCGTCTGAGCCAAAATCCTGTGGAAAAACTTGCAGATCATATCCTGTTATGAATGGTTGAACAGCCTCTGGCATCCGTTCCTTAAAGGAGTGGTCTGGTACAAAATCCAGATTGGCTTCTAAGAATCTTTTTACAGTATTTTCATTTTCCTCTTTATCTACTGTACATGTACTATAGACAAGCGTGCCACCTTTTTTTAATAAAGGAGTGACAGATTTCAACAAATCTTGCTGAATCTCACTTAGTCGCTCAAGATCCTTTTCTGTCTTTGTATATTTCATATCCGGCTTTCGTCGCATCACTCCTAAACCAGAGCAAGGAGCATCAAGAAGAATCCGATCAAACTGCACATTTTTGAACTTATCCTGTAAATGCCTAGAATCTGAGACACTTGTTTTAATATTTTCTAATCCTAAACGGCGGGCGTTATCATTAATTAATCTTACTTTATGCTGATGGAGGTCGACAGAAATCACTTCACCTGTATTGTTCATTTTCTCAGCAATATGTGTGCTCTTTCCACCAGGTGCTGCACAAGCATCAAGGACAAACTCATTTGGCTGTACCCCTAATGCATAGGTGGCAAGCATGGAACTTTCATCTTGGATAGTAAACAAACCATAATTAAAAGGAATGGTTGATGCCAGGTTCCCCTTTAAGCATCTAATCGCTTCAGGTATAATTGGGCTTTTTTCAATTTGGAAGCCTTCCTCTTCTAGAATTGCCACACATTCATCTCTCGATATTTTTGTTAAATTTACTCTTGCTGTTTGCAGAGGTGCTGTTAAATTGATCTCACACATTTCTTTCGTTTTTTCATAGCCAAATTGGTTTACCCATCTAGTTACGAGCCATTCTGGATGACTCGTTTCCATTGCTAATCTTGTGTTAGGATCTGAGATTTCAAGGATAGAAGGTAACCCTTCTCTCTGTATACTTCGTAAAACACCATTTACTAAACTGGCAATCCCTTTATGCCCTCTTTTTTTCGCGATATCTACTGCTTCATAAATGGCTGCCCGATCAGGAATCCGATCAAGGTACACCATTTGATAGAGCGTTAGCCTAAGTAAATGATGAATCCAATCAGCAAGTTTTTTATTATCCTTGATAAACGGTTTTAAGTAGAAGTCCAAAGCCATTTTTCTTTGTAAGGTTCCATATGTTAATTCAGTAAGCAACCCTACATCTTTTGCCGATAACTCATTTTTTTCAATCGTTGTATTCAGGAGTAAATTACTATAAGATTGGTTTTTCTCTATGGTTGTTAAAAGGTCCAACGCAATTTCACGTACATTTTTTTTCTTCGATGTCATGTTATTCTCCTAGCTTACTGCCTACTGAAATTTTTGAACCGGCACCGCGTAAAAATTGCTCAGTCATCATTTTAGTTTTACCTGAAGGCTGAAGTTCAATGATTTTAATGGCTGTTTCATTACCTGTACTAACTACAAAACCATCAGATTCAATTTTTACAATCGTTCCTGGTTCATGATTATTAGTTTCAGTAACCTTTTGGGAACGCCAGATTTTTAAAATTTGACTGTCCATCGTTGTAAAAGCAACAGGCCAAGGGTTTAAACCACGAATATGGTTATAAATTTGTTCCCCGGTTTTTGACCAGTCAATTTTCTCCTGTTCACGCTTTATATTTGCTGCAAATGTAGCCAGTTCCTCATTTTGAGGCTGAGGAGTAAGCTTGCCTGCTAATAGAAGTGGCAATGTCTCAGATAACAATTTTGAACCGGCAGCACTCAGCTTATCATGAAGAGTACCTACATTGTCCTCTTCCGTAATTGAAACCTCTACACTCGTTAACATATCACCTGCGTCTAATTTTTCTACCATATACATGATTGTAACACCGGTTTTCTTTTTCCCTTGAATAATAGCGTAGTGGATTGGGGCGCCGCCGCGAAGCTCTGGCAACAGGGATGCATGGACATTTATGCAGCCGTATTTAGGAGCTTCTAACAGCTTTTTAGGTAAAATTTGACCAAAGGCAGCTGTCACAATTAAATCCGGCTTTAAGGAAAGGATTTTATTAAGCTCTTCTTCTTGACGGATCTTTTCTGGTTGAAAGACGGGGATACCATGCTTCATGGCTTCCACTTTAACCGGAGGTGGGGTCAACACCTTTTTTCTTCCTACTGGCCGGTCAGGTTGAGTAACTACACCTATGACCTCATAGCCGTCCTCAATAATTTTTTGAAGAACAGGTACGGAAAAATCCGGGGTACCCATAAATACAATTTTCGTCATTCACTTTCTACTCCTTTTAACTCATCTTCCTCAATGTAACTAATTACCTTTGATGTAAATAAGACTCCGTCTAGATGATCCATTTCATGCTGAATGGCTCTAGCCAAGAACTCTTCTGCTTCTAAAATATATTTTCTTCCTTTTCGATCAAACGCTTCGATCTTAACAAAATTAGGTCGTGTAACCTCTCCAAATAATCCCGGGAAACTTAAACAGCCTTCTGGGCCGGTCTGCTCTCCTGAAGTCTCTAAAATTCTAGGATTAATCATTTCAATCGTACCTAATTCATCATCGATATCCACTATAGCGATTCGTGCATTTAGTCCGATTTGCGGAGCGGCAAGGCCCACTCCGTCATATTCAATCATAGTGTCATACATATCATCTAGTATTTTTGCAAGCTTCTTATCAAATTTCACCACTGGCTCACAATTCTGCTCGAGAATCTCTGCCGGATGAATAACCACTTTTCTTACTGCCAAATTATTTCCTCCGTTATGCCTGCTCGAGGCATTCTTTTTTATTATTTTCACCCAGATTACATCAAGATAAACGGGTTAACATCAATAGAAACCTGTAAACCACTTTTTGTATCTAATTGATATTGATCAAGAATTGTTTTTAATGTTTTTGTCATGTTCGGTTCCCGCTTGTATTTTATCAAACATTGATAGCGATATCTATTATTTATCCTAGGGATTGGAGAAGCTGCAGGTCCTAAAACCACCGCCTCCTTTGACAACTGAGAACGAACATAGTTTACTATCTTTTCTGTAGCCGATACTACTGTCATCAACTGCTCATGACTAATTGTAATGAGTGAGAGATAATAGAAGGGCGGGTAATGATGTGTTTTCCGAATCATCATTTCTCGTTGGTAAAATAGATCATAATCCTGCGTCCCAGCCAGTTCCACACTGTAGTGCTCCGGGGTATAGGTTTGAATAATGACCTCCCCAGGGAGCTGGTGACGTCCAGCCCTGCCGCTGACTTGGGTTAAAAGTTGAAAGGTTTTCTCAGAGGCGCGAAAATCAGGTAAGTGCAGCATTGTATCTGCTGAAAGAACCCCTACTAGAGTGATATTAGGAAAATCAAGGCCCTTGGCAATCATTTGGGTTCCTAACAAAATATCAGCTTTCCCTTCTTGAAAATCCTTAAGGAGCTTTTCATGTGCCCCTTTCCTTCCAGTTGTATCAACGTCCATTCGGATAATTCTTGCTTCCGGAAGAACTTTCCCCAGTTCTTCCTCCACTTTTTGTGTCCCCGTTCCAAAATAGCGTATATATTCACTAGAACATTCGGGACAATGCTTTGGTACATAAGTTTCATAGCCGCAATAATGGCATTTCATTTGTTCATTTACACGATGATAGGTAAGAGAAATATCACAGTACGGACAATTCATGACATATCCACAATCACGGCACATGACAAACGAAGAATGCCCCCTCTTATTTAAAAATAGGACAGCTTGCTGCTTCTTTTCGATCCGATCTTTCAGCTTTTCAAAAAGCTTTCTTGAAAACATGGAGCGATTTCCTTCACGAAGTTCTTCACGCATATCAATGATGTCAACAGCTGGAAGAGCTTGATTGTTCATCCGACTTGGTAATGACAATAGATGATACACATTCTTTTGAGCCCTTGCAAAAGACTCAAGTGACGGGGTGGCACTACCTAGGACCACTGGGCAGTTATAAGTCTTTGCCCTTTGAATGGCCACATCTCTTGCATGATAACGCGGCATTTCTTCCTGCTTATAGCTTGTTTCGTGTTCTTCATCTATGATAATAATGCCTAAATTTTCAAAAGGAGCAAAAATAGCGGAACGAGCTCCGACGACCACTTTTACTTCCTTACGCTGAATTTTTCGCCATTCATCGTATTTTTCACCAGCAGATAATCCGCTGTGCAAAACCGCAACTAAATCCCCAAACCTGCCTTTAAACCGATTTACCATTTGAGGTGTGAGCGCGATTTCTGGAACAAGCACAATTGCTTCTTTTCCTTTCTCAATTACCTCCTGTATCGATTGCAGATAAATCTCTGTTTTTCCGCTCCCAGTTACACCGTATAAAAGAAATACTTCATGTTGTTGATTTTCAATGGAAGCTAGAATGGGTCCAATGGCTGTTTGCTGAGAATGTGTAAGAGGTAATGGTTTGGTTCGTTCAAAGGTTCTATTCTCAAATGGATTTCGGTAAACTTCCATATCGAATTGGGTTAAAAGCCCCTTGTCAACCAGCGCCTTAATGGTAGTTGATGCCGTATTCACATCAGCTGTTAACTGCCTTAACTCCACCGCCTGAAAATGATCCGCAAAATAGCGTAATATTTGTTTTTGTTTTTCTGCTCTTGCTGGTAAGCGATCGCTTTCTTCCATTAATTCCTCAAGAGAAACGAGAGGGCGAACAAACTTTAATTGTTTTTTTCGAACTCGTTCCTTTACTTCGTATATCACTTCGAGTGTGTGCTTTGCTGCCTCCCGTTGTAAAATAGGTACAATGCCAGCAGCAAGAGCCTCTTCCCAATGTATGATTCCATCCTTCTTAAACAAATCCTGAAGATCAATTGGAAGGTCAGATACTTTTACACCTGGTGCCAACTTTACTTTCTTCTCATACTTTGCCTTTAAGGCTGCAGGAAGCATTACTTGAAAAGCAAAAATCTTAAAGCATAGCGTATTTTCAGTTAACCAATCACCAAGCTCTAATAATTCATGATTTAACACCGGTTCAAGGTCCATTGGCTCAGTAATTGCTCTTAACTTTTTAAAACTCGACTCCGCTTTAATCCGAGTAACAAACCCTTGAATATTTCTCGGTCCAAAAGGGACAATGACCCTCATTCCCGGCTGAATGGTACCTATCCATTCTTCCGGAATTAGATAATCGAAGGTCTTATCCGTCTGTTTTGTTGGAACATCAACAATAACACTTGCAATATTCATTATTTTCCAGATCCTTCAATAAGAGAAGTAATTTCACCAATAATCTTTTCCGCTACCGCTTGTTTAGACATAATCGGTAATTCAGTAACCATTCCGGAACGCTTAAAGAGTGTCACAATATTAGTATCTGTGCCAAACCCAGCACCTTCCATTTTGACATTGTTAGCAACTATCATATCTGCATTTTTTCTGTTCAATTTTTTCGTAGCATATTCTTCAATATGATCGGTCTCTGCCGCAAACCCAACCAGTATCTGATTTTTCTTCCTTTTTCCTAACTCGAACAAAATATCTTTAGTTCTTTCTAACTCAATATTTGAGTCACCTTCCTGCTTCTTCACTTTATGGTCAAAGGTTGTTTTTGGGCGGTAGTCGGCGACAGCAGCCGTTTTGATTACAACATCGGCACTGTCATAGTAGTTCATCACCGCATTATACATTTCCTCAGCGCTCTCAATACGAATCACTTCTATTCCTGCTGGAGCAGGTAAGTGGACTGGACCGGATACTAATACAACATGGGCACCTTGTTTTTTTGCTTCTTCAGCAATTGCATAACCCATTTTTCCAGAAGAATGGTTAGAAATATAGCGTACAGGATCTATTTTTTCGCGTGTGGGTCCAGCAGTTATTAATACTGTTTTTCCCTTTAACTTTAATTCTTTCTTATTAAAAAAAGCTTGTACTAATTCTACGATTTTTTCTGGTTCCTCAAGTCGTCCTTTACCAATATATCCACAAGCAAGATAGCCTTCGCTTGGTTCAATGAATTGATATCCATACTCAGCTAAGGTACCAATATTTTTCTTTACTGCGGGGTGGTCGTACATATGTACATTCATTGCAGGAGCAATCCAAACAGGTGCGGTAGCTGCTAGCAACGTAGTCGTGATCATATTATCAGCGATCCCTTGGGCTAATTTTGCAATGGTATTAGCTGTAGCAGGTGCAACTAAAATTAAATCAGCCCAGTCGGCCAAATCAATATGGGCAATCACCTGAGGATTCTTTTCTTCAAAGGTATTTGTATAAACTTCATTGCGGGACAATGCCTGAAAGGTTAATGAGGTAACAAACTTTTCAGCAGATTCACTTAAAATGACTTTCACCTGTGCTCCAGCTTGAACAAGCTTACTTGTCAAGGCTGCTGCTTTATAAACAGCTATACCACCTGTCACACATAATAATATTTTCTTATCTTTAATGATCATTGGAATCCCCCATTTCGCGTCCGTACAATTTGTCTTTTCCTTCTATTATGCTGGAATAGAAACAATTTTTCACGTTTTTCCTACTACATGTCGACAAATTTCAACTTTATTTATATGAGCCAAATAAAAAAGGCTGACACGTAAGGAATTTCCTTTTTCGTCAGGCCTTCAATCATGTTTATTACCGTTATCGATTATTCAGCAGGTGTTTCTTTTTTTGCAATGCGGTAGGTAAGCTCTCCACTATAAATTTCTTCTAGTGCTTTACCAACATATTTATAAGACACATATTTCGCTAATCTTTCATCTCTAGCCTGGGACATGACGCGGGCACGCTTAGCTGCAACTGAAACTAGTGAGTATTTTGAATCAATTTTTTCAAGTAATGAATCGATAGAAGGATATAACATTCTATTCAACCTCCAATAATTTTTTATAGCGATGCTCTACTCGTTCTCTCCGACAATGTTCTGCAGTGACGATAGCTTTAATTCGTTCACATGCATGTTCAACTTGATCATTTTCAACAACATAATCGTATAATTCCATCATTTCAATCTCTTCGCGAGCAGAGAGTAAACGATTATGAATAATATCTTCGGTTTCCGTTCCTCTCGTAACGATCCGATTTTTCAATTCGGAAAGGCTTGGCGGCATGAGGAAAATAAATAGTCCTTCCGGAAACTTTTCACGAACCTGTCTGGCACCTTTTACTTCAATTTCTAAGAAAACATCTTTACCAGAATCTAAGGTTTGACGGACATAATCAACAGGGGTACCATAATAATTTCCTACAAATTCAGCATATTCTAGCAATTTCCCTTGTTCGATTAGTGCTTCAAACTCATCTCTAGTCTTAAAAAAGTAATCCACACCATCCACTTCACCCTCACGTGGTAAGCGGGTAGTCATCGAAATAGAATATTCAAAGGCTGTGTCTGGATGAGAAAAAATTTCTTTTCGAACCGTTCCTTTTCCCACACCAGATGGCCCTGAAAGTACAATCAGCAATCCTTTTTCCTGCATTAGTAATAATCCTACCCTTCATCTATAGTTTCATCACGGTCAGTTAATCGATGAGCAACCGTCTCTGGCTGAACAGCTGACAGTATCACATGGTCGCTATCCATGACAATGACCGCACGAGTACGTCTACCGTATGTAGCATCAATCAAAGACCCCCTGTCGCGGGCATCTTGAATAATTCTTTTAATTGGTGCAGATTCGGGGCTTACAATTGAAATAATCCGATTGGCCGAAACGATATTTCCAAATCCAATATTAATTAATTTAATCGACATGGTCATCATCCAATCATCGTTAGTATATTTTGACCGTGGCAAACAGATTCTAAACTAATTATTCGATATTTTGAACCTGTTCCTTAAGCTTTTCAAGCAAACTCTTGATCTCTACTACTTGTTTCGCTATGTTTGAGTCATTCGCTTTTGAACCAATGGTATTGGCCTCTCTGTTCATTTCCTGTACAAGAAAATCAAGCTTTCTTCCAATCGGCTCTTTACTTTTTAACGTTTGTAAGAATTGTTGAATATGGCTTTTTAATCGAGTAATTTCTTCATTAATATCCGCTTTATCAGCAAAAACAGCTACCTCTGTTAAAATTCTTGTTTCGTCCAATTGTCCATTTAAGAATTCCTGCATTCTTTTCGTTAGACGTTCCTTAAAAGATTGAACAACGAGGGGAGCATATTTTTGGAGCTCAAAAACATCATTTTCTAATTGTGCTAAAATGGCAATTAAGTCTTTCTTTATTTCTTCTCCTTCTGCCATTCGCATTTGTAACAATAATTGAACTGCCTCTTCGGTAGCAGTCAAAACCAGAGTTTCAAGCTCTTCGTTGCCCACTTCACTTTCTTCGATATGTAAAAGGTCGCTTCGACCAAGTAAATCGTGAATGGTTATGGTTCCTTCAACACTATATTTACTTCGCGCTTCATTAATAAATTGATAATATTCATCAATTAAATTCCAATCCACGTGAACCTTTCGGGTAACGACTCCTTCACCCTCTACACTTACATAAACCTCGACTCGACCACGGCGAATATGTTGGTTTAGTTTCTTTTTTAATTTATCTTCTATTTTTAATAACTGCCTCGGCATTCTGATATTCACTTCGCAAAAGCGGTGATTAACCGTTTTTACTTCTACATTAACAGAAAAAAACTCCGATTCAGTCTTCGCTCTTCCAAAGCCTGTCATACTTATAACCATCACGTGCACATCCAATCCTTAAGAAATGATCGGCTTTCTATTAAAAAAGACAAAAGGTAATAGAGTGGCATCTATTACCTTTTGGATTATAACATACTTTATTTTGTTTTTCTTAATAAAAATGTTCCTGCTAGTAAAAAAGTTGGAATAGAGGATAGTCCTACAATTATCAGCCAATCTTTCGCAAGAATCGGTAGCGTATGGAATATTGGCTGCAACGGTGGATAATAAATAACAACAAACATTAATAATAAGGAAGAAATAACAGCCCAAACCAAATATTGATTTCCAAATGGATTTCTTGACAGTACTGATTTTTCACTGCGGCAATCAAATACATGTATAAGTTGGGCCATAACTAGCGTAGCAAAGGCAACTGTTTGTGCATATTGAAGTTGACTTGGGTCATTACCGTAAGCAATCATAAATGCTAATAAAGTGACAACCCCAATAAGGAATCCCCTTGATACAACCTTCCAGCCTAATCCACGTGAGAACACACCTTCATTAGGGCTTCTCGGATTCCGTTTCATTACATTTTCCTCTGGACGGTCAAGTCCAAGTGCCATTGCAGGGAGTCCATCCGTAACTAAATTAACCCAAAGAATTTGAATTGGTACGAGCGGAAGCGGCAGAGCCAAGATCATAGCAAACAACATGACTAATATTTCACCAACATTGGATGCGAGTAAATAACGTACAAATTTACGAATATTTTCGTATATATTCCTGCCCTCTTTAATAGCAGATTTTATGGTAGCAAAATTATCGTCGAGTAAAACAAGCGCCGAAGCTTCCTTGGCCACATCAGTACCCGTAATCCCCATGGAGACACCAATATCTGCAGCCTTAATTGCAGGTGCATCGTTTACTCCATCGCCTGTCATAGCTACAATATGGCCCCTATTTTGTAACGCTTTTACAATTTTCAGCTTATGCTCCGGTGAAACCCTCGCAAATACAGACACATCATCAACGATATCTTCAAGGTCTTCAACGGACATCTCAGAGAGTGCCTTGCCATCCAACACCTTACTTTTCTTAGTTAATATCCCAAGCTGAGAGGCAATCGCTTTTGCAGTAATCACATGATCTCCAGTAATCATGACCGTTTTTATTCCCGCTTCTTTACACTCTTTCACAGCAGCTTTTACTTCAGGTCTTGGCGGGTCAATCATTCCTTGGACACCAATAAAAGTTAATTGTTTTTCTGCTTCTTTTTCACTTAAAATAACGGTATTCGCTGATATCGGTTTGAAAGCAATAGCAATAGTCCGAAGTGCTTGTGAAGCTAAACCATTAATGGCATCCTGAACCTTACCCTGTGTCTCTCTATTTAAATATTGCGTTTTACTATCCCAAAGGATTGTTTCACAAATTCCTAAAATTACATCCGGGGCACCCTTCGTTATGATAAAATGCCTTCCTTGCTTATCTTTCACGTGTACACTCATCATTTTTCTTGCAGAGTCAAACGGGAACTCATTCACAATGGTAAACTCATCTAATAACTTTGGTCGCTCAAAACCCGCTTTCATCGCACTTACTAATAAGGCCCCTTCGGTCGGATCACCATCAAGTGTGAATTCATCATCCTTAACGATTAAGTCTGAATGGTTACAGAGCATTCCAAAAATCAGCATCTGTTGTAAGGCTTTCTCATCTTTAGGCTGTACCGTTATCTCCTCACGGTAAAAATTACCTTGTGGCTGATAACCAACCCCGTCTACCGTCCAAGTCTGACCACCACTCCATAAATGAGTGACAGTCATTTTATTTTGAGTCATTGTTCCCGTTTTATCAGAGCATATAACGGAAGCGCACCCAAGGGTTTCGACAGCTGGTAACTTCCTAACAATGGCTTTTTGCCTGATCATCTTCTGTACACCTAGTGATAATGCTACCGTAACAATTGCCGGAAGACCTTCAGGGATAGCTGCAACAGCTAAAGAAACGCCTGCTAAAAACATCTCATATAATTGATGTCCACGAAGAACACCGACAGCTACAACTAAGACGGTCAATAATAATGCAACGGTAATTAGTATTTTTCCTAACTGCTCTAAACGGCGCTGCAATGGAGTATCCTGCGCCTCGGCACTTTGGAGTAAATCAGCGATTTGCCCCATGGCCGTCTTCATACCCGTCCCGATGACAACTCCCAGCCCGCTCCCCCGTGTTACCATTGTCCCCATAAAAGCGATATTTTCCATATCACCAATTCCAAGGTTAGGATTGGCTAAGCTATCGATATGTTTAGAAACGGGAACAGATTCACCTGTAAGGGCGGATTCCTCAATTTCCAAGCTTTTTGATTCGATGACACGGACGTCTGCGCCAATTCGATCTCCGCTGCTAAATTTTAAAATATCACCGATGACAATTTCTTTAGAAGGAATTTTTATCCATTTCCCGTTTCTTAGAACAGAAACCTGCGGCGCGGATAATTCCTTAAGAGCCTGAAGTGATTTCTCAGCTCGCCGCTCCTGGAAAAAACCAAGGAAACCATTTATAATGACGATGGCGATAATAGCGATGGCATCGATATATTCGCCTAGTAATCCAGATATCAAGGTTGCCGCAAGAAGTACTAAGACCATAAAATCTTTAAATTGGCTAAAAAATAAGAGTAAAGCAGATTGCTTTTCTCCTTCTTCTAATTCATTTAGCCCGTGCTGGTCTATCCGTTTTTTTACTTCTTCCTGTGATAATCCAGAAGAAAAGTCGGTTTCTAAGGCCTTTTCTACTTGTTCTATCTTCATTTCATGGAATTTCATCCGACCATCTCACTTCCCCCTTTATTGACATGCTCTATGGAAAGCTTATTCAGGGTCGTCCAAAAAAATGCTATGATATAATTAATTCATATATGAAAGTGTAAAGGATGTTTTCAAATGTCATTTGATGGTTTATTTACAAAAGCAATGGTTGATGAACTTTCCCGCTCCTTAAAGGGCGGCCGAATAAACAAAGTACATCAGCCTTATAAAAATGAAGTCATTCTTACAATCCGGGCAAATGGTGTGAATCAAAAGCTTCTCCTCTCTGCACATCCAAGCTATGCAAGAGTACAATTAACAAACGAAGCCTATGAAAATCCAAGTGAACCGCCAATGTTTTGTATGCTGCTAAGGAAGCATATCGAGGGATATATTTTAGAGGATATATATCAAGTTGAAACCGATCGAATGATTATTTTTGAAATTAAAGGCCGAAATGAAATCGGTGATATCAGCTATAAACAATTAATCATTGAAATTATGGGTAGGCATAGCAATATTGTTTTAGTAGATAAAACACGAAATGTTATCCTGGATAGCATTAAGCACGTTTCGTTTGCTGTTAACAGCCATCGAGCGATTTTACCAGGACAGCCTTACGTTTTCCCTCCGGAGCAAAACAAAGCAAACCCATTTAAAGCAGTTGAAGAGGATATTTTACGAAAGATTGACTTTAATGCCGGCAAGATTGACCGGCAGCTTGTTGAGCATTTTGCTGGTACCTCCCCTCTTTTTGCTAAAGAAGTTCTATATCAAAGCGGTTTAGCGAATCGTACGACTGTGCCTTCAACTTTTATTCGGTTGATAAAAAGAGTAGAATCTGGTGACATTTCTCCGTCTATTATATCTACAGGTGGAAAGGAAGCATTTTATTTGTTTCCACTTGAGCATTTAAATGGAGAAACTAAGAATTATCCGAGCCTTAGCGAATTGCTTGACCGTTTTTATTTCGGAAAAGCGGAACGCGACCGGGTGAAGCAGCAGGGAAATGATATTGAACGATTTATTAGCAATGAAAAGGAAAAGAATGAGAAGAAAATTGAAAAGCTAAAGGATACGTTAAAAGAGGCAGAACGCGCAGAACAATATCAGCGTTATGGTGAGCTCTTAACGGCCAACCTTTATGCAGCCAAAAAAGGGATGAAGGAAATTGAAGTCCTTAATTATTATGATGAAAACAGTGGCATGATTGCGATCCCGCTAGACCCAAGGAAAACACCTTCTGAAAATGCACAAAAATATTTTTCTAAATATCAAAAAGCAAAGAATGCAGTGGCCATTGTCCAGGAGCAAATCGAAAAATCCCAGGAAGAAGTGGCTTATTTTGATAATTTATTGCAGCAAGTAATTGCGGCTTCTCCGAAGGATTTACAAGAGATTCGTGAGGAATTGGTCGAAGGTGGGTATATCCGTGACCGTAAGAAAAGGAACGGCAAAAAAATCCAGAATACTAAGCCAGTTTTGGACAACTTTGTCTCTTCTGATGGAACAAACATCATTGTAGGGAAGAACAATAAGCAGAATGATTATTTAACCAATAAGTTAGCTGCTAGAGACGAAATTTGGCTTCATACAAAGGACATCCCTGGTTCACATGTGGTCATTCGCAGCAAGGAACCTTCTGAGGAAACCCTTCGAGAGGCTGCGACTTTGGCCGCTTATTATAGTAAAGCACGCAATTCAAGCTCTGTACCGGTTGATTTTACAAAGGTTCGCCATGTTAAAAAACCAAGCGGCGCAAAGCCAGGCTTTGTCATCTATGACAACCAACAGACACTATATGTCACCCCTGATGAAGAAATGGTGTTGAAACTAAAGAAAAACTAGTAAAGCCCCGGGATTTCCGGGGCTTTTTCTCTTCATTTTACTTAATTCTCTCGCTCCATGCAGGAGGATCCATTCTCCAATCCAACAGGCTAGCTTGATCTGTTTCGCTAACATAACCCTTTTCAATAGCAACCTCTATTAATGAAGGAAAATCAGTTAATGATTCACTTTTAATTCCTTCCTGTGCAAAGGCCTCTTTCCCTTTTTCAAGTCCATAGGTAAAGATAGATACCACCCCAAGGACCTCACAGCCCGCTTCCCGTAATGCTTGAACAGCCGTAATAACGCTTCCGCCAGTCGAAATCAAATCCTCAACAACGACCACTTTCTGCCCCTCAACTACTCTTCCTTCAATTTGATTTCCTTTTCCATGCCCTTTTGGCTTGGAACGGACATAGCACATCGGTAAATCTAGCAAATCGCTTACCCATGCAGCATGAGGAATCCCAGCAGTAGCTGTTCCCGCAATTACTTCTGTATCAGAAAAATTTTCAAGAATGAGTTTTTTCAACCCCTGTGCAATATCTTTTCTAACAGATGGGAAGGAAAGTGTTAATCGGTTGTCACAATAAATAGGTGAGCGAAGTCCAGAGGTCCATGTAAATGGTTCCTGTGGTTTTAGGGCAACTGCATTTATTTCTAATAGTTTTTCAGCGATGTAATGTTTCATAATCTTACTCCCTTCCATTCCTTCATCCATAGTTCATAGCTTGCTAATGGGTCAACTGCCCTTGTTATGGAACGTCCCACAACTATGGAATTTACCCCTGCAATTTTAGCAAAAGTCGGGGTCGCAACTCGCTTTTGGTCTCCTACCTCATCGGATACCATTCGAATTCCCGGTGTCACGGTGTAGAACTCCCTGCCTAGCTTTTCCCGAATTTCAGCAGCTTCCCATGCAGAGCAGACTACCCCGTCTAGTCCTGCTTCTTTCGTTAAACCTGCGTAATGAAGGACAGATTCCTTTAACGGAACAGGAATGAGCTGTTCCCTATTCATTTGTTCTTGAGAAGTACTTGTCAACTGAGTGACAGCTATGCAAGCAGGACGTGTTCTTCCAGCAGCAGTTCCTGCCACCAGCCCTTCAATTGCTGCCTCCATCATTTCTTTACCACCCGCAGCATGAACATTGACCAAGTCACATTCCATTCGAGCAAGGCCCTTCATCGCACTTTTAACCGTATTAGGAATATCATGAAGCTTTAAATCTAGAAAAATTCGATGCCCTTTTTCTTTCAAAAATTCAATCATTGAAGGACCTTCTTGGTAGTACAATTCCATGCCCACTTTTACAAATAACTCTTTCCCGCTAAAAGGAATTAAAAATTGTTCTACCTCTTGCTTGTTTGAAAAATCAAGCGCGATGATAAGCGAGTTGTTCATGCCTCATCCAGCTCCTTCCCCTACATTCACTAATATGTTCGAAACCTAATTTATCTAAGAGGTCCGGGAGTTCCCTTATTATCGTTGGACAAATAAAGGGATCCACAAAATTCGCTGTCCCAACTGCAACCGCACTTGCCCCAGCATAAAAGAATTCAATTACATCCTCTGCGGATTGAATTCCACCCATTCCAATAATTGGTATAGACACAACTTGACTTACTTCGTGAATCATTCGAATCGCCACTGGTTTAATTGCTGGACCTGATAAACCACCCGTCCCATTTGCTAAAATCGGTTGACCAGTCTTTAAATCCAATCTCATCCCCACTAGTGTATTAATCATCGTTAATCCATCAGCCCCGCCTTCTTCAACTGCCCGAGCCATCTCCACGATGTTAGTTACATTTGGCGACAATTTTACATAAACAGGAACCTCAGAAACTTCTTTTACCTTCTTCGTTAACTGTTTAGCCACTTCAGGAAGTGTCCCAAATGCAATTCCCCCTGTTTTCACATTTGGACACGAAATATTTAGTTCTAGCGCATGTACATTAGGAGCTTGTGATATTTCCTTTGCAACTCTTACATAATCTTCTTCTACCGAACCAGCCACATTTGCAATGATAGGCACATCGTACTGTGAAAGCCAAGGTAGTTCATTGGACATGACTTTTTCCAGACCAGGGTTTTGCAGGCCGATTGCATTCAACATCCCTGCAGAAGTTTCAGCTACTCTTGGTGTAGGATTTCCGAATCTAGGTTCAGCAGTTGTCGCTTTAATCATGATAGCTCCCAGCTCACTCAAATCATAGAACTGGCTATACTCCCTGCCAAATCCAAAACAGCCAGAAGCAGGCATAATTGGATTTTTCAATGTTAATCCCGGCAACTCTATCTTTAATCGACTCATATACAAACCTCCCCTGCTCGGAATACCGGCCCATCGCTACAAACTTTTCTATACGAAACATCCTGTGGATCGTCTACGCTTTTACAGACACAGGCAAAGCAAGCACCTACTCCACATCCCCCATACGCTCTTCTAATGATAAAAATAGTTTCTTATCTTGATAATTTTGTTGAATGGCTCTAAGCATCGGAGTAGGTCCGCACGTATAAATAGTGTCAAAGTCTACTTCTTTCATCACATCCGTGACAAATCCTTTTCTTCCATACGTTCCATCTACCGTTGCAACAAAAGTTTCTCCATTTTTCATGAATTCACTTTCATAAAAGACAGCAGATTCAGTTTGAAATCCTAGGATATGAATGACATTTACGCCTTTAGCCTTCAGTTGATTGGACAGCTCATATAAAGGCGGGACACCAATCCCGCCGCCAACTAATAGTGCTGTTTCTCCTGCATTTACTTCTTCAACCTGGAAACCATTTCCTAACGGTCCCAGAATATCAAGGTCCATCCCAGGTTTCATGTTCGCAAGTAGTGAAGTCCCTTTTCCTTCTTTCCGATAAATCATCGTCAGTAGTTTGCTTTTTTTATCGTAAGAAGAAATACTAATTGGTCTCCGTAAAGAGGGATCCCAGCTGTTTGAGACCCGAATATGAACAAATTGACCTGGTTCCGTTATTTCATTAACCAATTCAGCTTCGACTACGAGCTCATAAATATCTTGGGCAATTTCGTCTTGGCTGACGATTTTGCATAATTCCTTTCTAATCATGCAAAAACGGCCTCCTTTTTCTCTTCTACAGCCATCGCTTCTGCTGAAAAATTCATCGATTCAATCACCTTTAGGATTGCGTCCGCTGTATCCAAAGAAGTTAAGCAAGGAACTCCATTTTCAACCGCTTCACGACGAATTCTGAATCCATCTCGTTCCGGCTGCTTTCCTTTTGTCAGCGTGTTGATGATAAACTGGGCTTCCCCATTATGGATGACATCTAAGAGGTTTTTCCCTTCAGACCCAATTTTTTCAACCACTTTCACCTGAAGTCCTGCTGCCTTCAACACTTCTGCAGTACCGCTTGTTGCCATTAATCGATAGCCCCCTGATGCAAAACGCTTCGCAAGCTTTAATGCTTCTTGCTTATCTTTATCTGCAACAGTAAACAATACAGTGCCGAATTTTTGAATGTTCATGCCAGAAGCAACCAATCCCTTGTAAAGAGCTTTTTCGAGGGTCATGTCCTTACCCATTACCTCTCCTGTTGACTTCATTTCTGGTCCTAAGGTAATATCCACACTTTTTAGCTTCGCAAATGAGAAAACCGGAACTTTTACATACACCCCTGATTTCTCTGGAACCAGTCCATTTGAATAGCCTTGATCGATTATTGAAACTCCCAAAATTGCTTTTGTTGCAATCTTTGCCATTGGTACTTGGGTTATTTTACTTAAAAATGGTACTGTACGACTTGAACGCGGGTTAACTTCGAGAACATACACTTGTCCTTGAGACAATACATATTGAATGTTCAGCAATCCCACGATATTTAAGCCTTTAGCCATTCTTATTGTGTATTCAACAAGTGTTTTCTTCACATCTTCAGATAGTGTTTGAGGCGGATACACAGCAATCGAGTCACCCGAATGGACACCTGCTCGCTCAATATGTTCCATAATACCTGGTATTAATACATTTTCCCCATCACAGATCGCATCTACTTCGATTTCTTTTCCTGTTAGATAACGGTCGATTAAGACTGGATGTTCTGGATTTACCTTAACTGCATTCTTCATGTAATGAAGCAGTTCATTTTCTTGATAGACAATCTCCATTGCTCTTCCACCAAGCACATAAGATGGTCGGACTAGGACGGGATACCCGATTTCGTTGGCAATCACCAGTGCTTCTTCCACCGATAATGCTGTTTTCCCTAGAGGCTGTGGAATGTTTAACTGTTCAAGAGCTTGTT
This sequence comes from Bacillus sp. SORGH_AS_0510, assembly GCF_030818775.1. NCBI lineage: Bacteria > Bacillati > Bacillota > Bacilli > Caryophanales > Bacillaceae > Bacillus > Bacillus sp. SORGH_AS_0510. The sequence goes on from NZ_JAUTAU010000001.1 coordinate 3,556,339, forward strand.
CAAATTTATCTCTATTTTCTGCACGATCTAAATCCTCAAGACTAGTTCCTAAAATCTTCACACCATTTTCAGCAAGTTTTGCAGCAAGATTAATAGCTGTTTGCCCACCAAATTGAACGACCACTCCAATTGGTTTTTCCAACTCAATGACATTCATTACATCTTCAATCGTAAGCGGTTCGAAATATAGCTTATCTGATATACTGAAATCCGTAGATACTGTTTCAGGATTATTGTTAATGATAATGGCCTCATATCCCGCTTCCTTAATTGCCTTTACGGAATGAACGGTAGCATAATCAAATTCGATCCCTTGCCCAATGCGGATAGGTCCGGAGCCGAGAACGATAACGCTTTTTCGATCTGTTACCACTGACTCGTTTTCCTCTTCGTACGTTCCATAATAATATGGGGTTGCTGATTCAAATTCTGCCGCACAGGTATCCACCATTTTATATACAGGGACGATCCCACTGCGTTTCCGTAGGTTATTAATATCGCTCTCAGACAAATTCCATAGTTCAGCAATTTTTTTGTCGGTAAAGCCTTTTTGCTTTGCTTCGCTTAAAATTTCTTGGTCTAGTGGATTCATTGCAAGCTGTCTTTCTAGTTCAATGATACCCTCCATTTTTTTTAGGAAAAATAAATCTATCTTACTCCATTGATGGATGGTTTCGATGGTAATTCCACGTTTTAACCCTTCTGCGATGTAAAATAGCCTTTCGTCTCCTGCTTTACGAATTCGTTTCTCGAGTAACTCATTATTGATTTCCTCTGCACCATTTAATTCAAAGTGGTAAACACCAGTCTCTAATGAACGAATCGCTTTTAACAGTGATTCTTCAAACGTTCGGCCGATTGCCATAATCTCTCCTGTTGCTTTCATTTGGGTGCCCAATGAACGGTTACCAGACTCAAACTTATCAAACGGCCATCTTGGAATTTTCGTAACGATATAATCAAGTGCTGGTTCAAAGCTAGCGTAGGTCTTCCCTGTAACTGGGTTTAACATTTCATCAAGTGTTAAACCAACCGCAATTTTCGCAGCAAGCTTTGCAATCGGATAACCTGTAGCCTTAGAGGCTAGAGCCGAAGAACGGCTTACTCGAGGATTTACTTCGATAATATAATAGTGAAAACTATTTGGGTCTAAGGCAAGCTGAACGTTACATCCCCCTTCAATTCCTAACGTTCTGATGATTTTAAGGGAAACATTTCGTAAAAGCTGATATTCTCGATCACTTAATGTCTGACTTGGAGCAACTACAATTGAATCCCCGGTATGTACGCCAACCGGATCAATATTTTCCATGTTACAAACAACAATCGCATTGTCGTTTCCATCGCGCATCACTTCGTATTCAATTTCCTTAAATCCAGCAATGCTCTTTTCTAGTAAACATTGATTTACGGGGCTATGTTTTAATCCACTTGAAACTATTTCCTCTAATTCTTCAGGGTTATGACAAATGCCTCCGCCTGTCCCGCCTAACGTGTATGCAGGACGAACAATAACTGGAAAACCAATCTTTTCAACAAATGCCTTTGCCTCAGCTAATTCATGGATAATTTCACTATCTGGAACCGGCTCATTTAACTCATTCATCAAGCTACGGAAAAGATCTCTGTCTTCTGCTTGTTTAATGGCTGAAAGTTTGGTACCGAGAATCTCAACCTCACATTCTTCTAAAACTCCAGATTCTGATAATGCAACTGCAAGGTTAAGGCCTGTTTGCCCGCCAAGGGTGGCTAATAGTGCATCTGGACGTTCCTTACGAATGATTCGGCTCACAAATTCTACTGTAAGTGGTTCTATATAAACTGCATCAGCAATCTCTGTATCTGTCATGATCGTAGCAGGGTTAGAGTTTACAAGAATAACCCTATAGCCTTCTTCTTTTAAAGCAATACAAGCCTGTGTACCGGCATAGTCAAATTCGGCAGCCTGGCCAATGATGATTGGTCCTGAACCAATTACTAGAATGGAGTGAATATCTTTACGTTTAGGCATTTGCTGTAACCTCCTGTTTGTTCTTTTCCATCATTGCAAGAAACTGATTAAATAGTCTATTGGCATCTTCCGGTCCTGGTGAAGCTTCCGGATGATACTGAACTGTAAAGGCGGGATAATCTAAATGTTTAAGTCCTTCAACTGTTCCGTCATTAACGGCGATATGAGTGATTGCTAATCTTGTATCTTTTATTGAATCTTCTTCAACCGTATACCCATGGTTTTGAGATGTTATTGCAATTTTTCCGGTAGATAAATCTTTGACCGGGTGGTTGGAACCACGATGACCAAATTTCATTTTTTCGGTATTAGCCCCACATGCTAGTGCAAATAGCTGATGTCCAAGACAAATTCCAAAAAGAGGAACCTTCCCTAAAACCCCTTTTAACATATCAATGGCTTCGGGTACATCCTTTGGATCTCCAGGTCCATTTGAAAGCATAATTCCATCTGGTCGTAACTGAAGAATTTCATCAGCAGTTGTATGATATGGAACAACAATTACGTCACAGTCTCTCTGGTTTAGCTCCCGTAATATCCCGTGTTTCATTCCAAAGTCTACGAGGACAACTCTTTTCCCACGTGCAGGACTTGGATAAGCATTTTTTGTTGATACCTGCTTTACTTGATTGGTCGGTAGGGATGCCCCTCGCAGGTGCTTCAAAACTTCCTCTGCATTTTTTTCTATGCCACAAATTGCACCCTTTAAGGTACCGTATTGACGGATGATTCTTGTTAATTTTCTTGTGTCTATCCCTGCAATTCCAGGGATTTTCTTCATTTCAAAGTATTCTGCTAAAGTATATTCACTTCTCCAATTGGAAGGAAAGTCCGATGCTTCCTTCACAATAAAGCCCTTTACAGCAGGATTTATCGATTCGAAATCATCACGATTAATCCCGTAATTCCCAATAAGCGGATAGGTAAGTGTCACAATTTGACCACAATAGGATGGGTCTGAAAGAATTTCTTGATAGCCGGTCATTCCTGTATTAAAAACCACTTCACCAATGATTTCTGTATCACTACCAAAGCCTTTTCCAATAAATATCGTACCGTCTTCTAATATCAGCTGTTTCTTCATGCTAGTACACATCCTTTTTCCCAAACTATTTGCCCTTCAGCGATTGTCATTTCAGGCCATCCCTTACATTTCCAACCTCCAAATGGAGTATTTTTACCTTTTGATAGAAATTCTTCAGGATTAATAACTTGTTCATCCTCTAAGTTTAGAAGGACTAAATCCCCAGGTGATCCCACTTCAATTTTCCCATATGGAAGACCAAATGCTTCCGCTGGCTTAACCGTTAAAAATTCAATCAATTGCTCTAGTGTGATGATATTTTTTTGTACAAAGTGTGTATACATAAGCGGGAACGCCGTCTCTAAACCAACGATTCCAAATGGTGCTAATAGCATCCCCTCACTTTTCTCCTCTTCAGTATGTGGAGCATGATCGGTTGCTATAAAATCAATTGTCCCATCAAGCAATCCTTCGATTAATGCCTGCCTGTCTGCTTGATCCCGGAGCGGCGGGTTCATCTTAAAGTTAGCATCGAGCCCTGGGATATCGTCTTGAGATAATAACAAGTGATGGGGTGTTACTTCTGCAGTAACATGTATGCCGGCTCGTTTTGCATCTCTAACGACTCGGACAGATTCTTTTGTACTAATATGGCAGACATGGTAATGGCAGCCGCTCGCTTCTGCTAATAGAACATCCCTTGCAATTTGCACGGATTCACACACAGAAGGGATTCCGTTTAATCCATGTTTTGCCGAAAAGGATCCTTCATGGACACAACCTTTATTAATTAAAGTATTTTCTTCACAGTGTGCAACAATCGCCATATTGACCTTTCGAGCCTTTTTCATCGCAGCAAGCATCATTTCAGCGGACTGAACACCCACTCCGTCATCTGTAAATGCGAATGCTCCAGCTTTTTTCAGCTTCTCAAAATCAGTCAGATCCTGCCCCAATTGTCTAGTGGTGATAGATGCATATGGTAATACTCTTACCTTTGCTGTCTCTTGGATTCTGGTTTGCAGCCATTCCATTTGTTCTTTGGTGTCAGGCACCGGTCTTGTATTCGGCATGGCAGCGATGGTTGTGAAGCCCCCTCTAGCTGCAGCAAGGGTACCCGTTGCGATGGTTTCCTTTTTTTCACCGCCTGGCTCACGTAGGTGAACATGTAAATCAACAAAACCTGGTGAAACTAGCTTTCCTGATGCATCGACCTTTCGATCCACACTTGTATCAATTTTTGTATCGATTTTTGTAATGATTCCGTCTTCTATTAAAATATCACCTTGTTTTTTCACTCCATCAAATGCTATGTAACATGCGTTTTGAATAAGTAGTTTCATATCTTTTTCCCCCTTCAAGACTTTCAATCGCTCTTTTAATAGCTGCCATTCTGACATATACACCATTTTCCATTTGCTTAAAAATTCTTGATCGCGTGCATTCTACTAAGCTATCAGCTATTTCTACATTGCGATTAACTGGAGCTGGATGCATGATGATACTCTTTGGTCTCATCAGTTTTTCTCTTTCTAATGTAAGACCGAATTGCTTATGATACTCGTTAGCCATGTAGCTGCTTTTTTGCTGATGGCGTTCATGTTGAACGCGGAGAAGCATAACTACATCAGCTTCTTTTACTGCTATATCAATGGGCCTATACTTGGAAATATCCACACTATGGCCATCAAACCATTCCTCTGGTCCAGAAAAAATCACTTCTGCTCCAAGTCTGGTTAATACATCTGCATTGGATCGCGCTACTCTGCTATGACGAATGTCGCCTATGATGGCAATGGTTAACCCACGAAATTGCCCAAACTCTTGCTTAATCGTCATCAAATCAAGTAATGATTGTGTTGGATGGTGACCGCACCCGTCTCCCCCATTAATAATGGGAATACTTACTTTTCCAACCAATTCATCAAAGTAGCGGTCTTGTTCATGCCGGATTACCATCGTATTTACACCAATTGTTTCAAGGGTTTTCACTGTATCGTAAAGCGTTTCACCTTTTTGCACACTCGACGTTTGTACTTCAAAGGGAATGACTTCTAATCCTAATTTTCTTTCCGCTACTTCAAAGCTGCTTTTTGTTCTTGTGCTTGCTTCAAAAAATAAATTTGCTACAAAAACCGGTCTGTCGGGCTGCCATTTTATTCCTTCAGCAAACTTGTTTGCATCAACCAATATTTGATCAACCTCTTCAACTTTCAACTCGTTAGTTGTTAGTAAGTGACGTAACATTCATGGTCCCCGCCTCTCTTTTATTTAAGAAAAAACACCCTAATCTCATGATTAGGGTGTTGAACGTCCATACTAAGTAACCAATGTAATACTCCTGCTTGGTTATTCGTATTCACACCCTTATAAGCCTCTCTGGACTTCCTTTAAAAGGTTTTTATTTATGCAGTTTTCTTTTTGTTTTCCATTTCTTCTTTTTCAAACATGTTCTCTTCAGCAGATTGTCTCCCTGGAAGAATTAGATTCAAAAGCACACCAATGATTGCAGCTAAGGCCATTCCTTGAATTTGAATATTAAATGGCAGCTTTACTATTGCTCCGCCAATTCCTATGACAAGAATAACGGAGGAGATCACTAGGTTACGTTTATCTCCAAAGTCAATTTTACTATCGACTAACATTCTTAATCCTGATGAAGCAATGATACCGAACAGAAGGATTGAAACCCCGCCCATTACAGGAGTAGGAATGGTACTGATAAGGGCTGTTACTTTTCCAATAAATCCGAAGATGATAGCGAGCACGGCTGCTCCTGCAATAACATATACACTGTATACCCGTGTGATAGCAAGGACACCAATATTCTCACCATACGTTGTTTTAGGCGGTCCGCCAATTAATGCTGAAATAATGGTTGCTGTTCCATCTCCAAGAATAGAGCGGTGAAGTCCTGGTTCTTTAATATAGTCACGGCCCACTACCTTACTTAAAACCAACTGGTGTCCGATGTGTTCTGACAAAGTCACAACCGCTACCGGTACCATTAATGCGACTAAATCCCATGTGAATTTTACTTTATAGCTTACAAATGGAATGATAAACTGTGGCATTTCGAACACAGGCGCTTTCAAGACTGGTGAGAAATCCACAATTCCTACTATAAGTGCGTATATATACCCAACGATAATCCCCGCTAAAATCGGAATAATACTCAACATTTTTTTCGCATATATGGAGAAGATGATCGTCGCTGCTAATGTTACAAGGGCTGCAGAGAAATGAAGCATGCTGTACTTACCAGCAGGATTATTCATTGCCATTCCTACAGCTGTTCCTGATAGTGCTAAGCCAATGACGATAATAACTGGACCTACCACGATAGGTGGCAGTAAGTTCATAATCCATTTATGTCCCGCCTTACTAATAACTAAAGAAACTATTCCATATACGAGACCTGCAAGAAATGTACCCACCATTGCTGCTCCTGGTCCCCCTGCCGCTTTGGCTGCAACTACCGGAGCAATAAAGGCAAATGATGAACCCAAGTAAGCTGGTACTTGCATTTTTGTAATTAGTAAAAAGGCTAACGTTCCAAGTCCACTTGAGATTAGCGCAATCGCTGGACTTAAACCTACAAGGTATGGAACCAAGATTGTTGCCCCAAACATTGCAAATAAATGTTGTAAACTTAAAGTAAGCAATTGGGATGGTTTTGGTTTATCTGTTACATCTAGGATAGGTTTATTATTCATTGTTTTCTCCCCTAATTTATTTTCGATTATCTTTTATTTTCTACTATTGCCATAAAAAAAACCCTCTTTTGCCACGGAGGGTACAAAGAGGGTATGGAAATGCCGTAATGAATAATTCTCGGCGTTCTCCCCTTTGTCAGCCTCACAGGACTGCCTTTAAAAAGGGCTGCTATTTATTTGTCAAAAATGCTTACTTGATCCACCTTATCGACTTCTGCTAATTCAACAACAATTTTTTCTTCGCTTGATGTCGGAACGTTCTTTCCTACATAGTCTGCACGGATTGGAAGCTCACGATGGCCCCTGTCCACTAAGACAGCCAACTGGATAGCACCCGGACGACCTATATCCATTAATGCATCTAGACCCGCTCTTACCGTTCTACCTGTATATAAAACATCATCTACAAGAATGACTTTTTTATCACTAATATTGACTGGTATATCAGAACCTTTCACGAGTGGTTCTTGATTGTCCGTTTTCTTCGAAAGATCATCACGATATAGGGTAATGTCTATTTCACCTACTGGAATCGGACTGCCTTCGATTTCTTCAATTCTAGAAGCAAGTCGGTTAGCTATATAAATACCTCGTGTGCGAATCCCCACAAGGATACAATCTTCTATACCCTTGTTTTTTTCAATAATTTGGTGGGCGATCCTTGTTAGTGCTCTCCCTATTGCTTGTTCATCAAGAACGATCGCTTTTTGGTTCATATGACACACCTTCTTTTTTATAAAATAAAATGGCTCTGTTAAACTTGCCTGTTGATTTCCGCTCCAGGCACGAGCGGTTCGTGGGTATTTCGGCGAGCCTCCTCGACGTAAGCGTCTGCGGGGTCTCCCCTGAACCATACTCCCACAGGAGTCTTCGTGCCTTCCACTCCAATCAACAGGATGTATAAACCAACACTGTTCTTTAACACAGTCTATAAAATAAAAACCTCTCACCGATTTTGGCGAGAGGTTGACGAGTTAATTTCATTAGATATAGGCATACCTAGCCTACACCATTAACCGTTCCTTCTCAGCCTCACGGGACCAAATTAAAGGACTTATAAACTATAGTCATCTTACTAGATATTTCGTTTTTCGTCAACGGTTATTTCGCAATTTTTGAAGAAGCTGGTCGAAATCCTCCGGAAGCGGCGCTTCAAACTCTAGATATTCGTTTGTTCGTGGATGCACAAATCCAAGAACACCAGCGTGTAGAGCTTGTCCATCGATATCTAACGTTTTTTTCGGACCATATTTTGGGTCACCGGCTAATGGATAGCCAATATACTTCATATGCACACGAATTTGATGAGTCCTGCCTGTCTCTAATTGACATTCTACAAATGTAAAGTCCTTAAAGCGGTCAATGACATGAAAATGAGTAACAGCATGCTTACCTTTATCAACCACAGTCATACTTTGACGATCTTTTGGATCTCTTCCTAGCGGAGCATCAATCGTACCAAAATCATGTGGAATAACCCCATGTACAATCGCTTTATATTTTCTTGTAACTGTTTTTTCAACCAACTGATTAACAAGACTCTCATGCGCCATATCATTTTTGGCAACCATTAATAAACCAGAAGTGTCTTTATCAATACGATGAACAATTCCAGGTCGTAGGACACCATTAATTCCTGATAAGTCTTTACAGTGAGCCATTAAACCATTAACCAATGTTCCTGTCATATGTCCAGGTGCAGGATGGACGACCATCCCTCTTGGTTTATTAACAACTAAAACATCTTTATCTTCGTAAAAAATCTCTAAATTTAGATCTTCTGGTACAACATCCAATTCTTCTGGATCAGGAATAGTAATTTCAATCCTGTCATTCGTACTGCATTTATAATTTGTTTTAATGGATTGCCCATTTACAAGGACATTCTCATCTTTAATCCACTGCTGAACTTGCGACCTTGACCACTCTTCATTAAGGCTAGAAATAACCTTATCAATACGATCACCTTTTTGCTCTTCAAGAATGGTGTGTTCCATTTTCTCCATGTAATTTCTCCTTTGATTCTCTCTCTTCACGCAGCATTTGAATCATTAATACGATAACTCCAACGACTAATGCTGAGTCTGCAATATTAAAGACAGGAAAATTATAGGTGAAAATATAAGTGTGAATAAAATCCACCACTTCTTTCCGAACAACACGGTCTATGAAATTCCCGATTGCTCCACCTAGCATTAAAGCTAAAGATACCCCTAATAACCATTTTCCTCTTGCAGCTTTATGAATATAATACATAATAGCAATTATGACTATAATTGTAATTCCATAAAACAACCACATTTGTCCTTGTAAAATTCCCCATGCTGCACCACGATTACGGTGAGAAGTAATATACAAAATATTGTCGATGATGGGTATACTGTCACCTAAATTCATTTTACTTACAATTAACCATTTTGTAATTTGATCTAATAAAATAACAAAAAGTGCGATTAAGTAATAAAACACTAAGAAATACCCCCAAGTCTAAACTGACTTACTTCTTAAGCATTTTAGCATACTTTTTCGCGAAACGACAATGTAACCTCATAAAAATGAAGTAGAAATCGTTTTTTTGTAATACGTTTGCAAATTTTGAGATTCTTCCATCGACTTCATTGTCGGGATCATCGACAGTAAATCTTCCGGAATTAGTTCCCCTGAAATTTCACAATGGCCAAAGCTTCCTTTCTCGAACTTGAGGATTGCAGTATTTATGTCTGCAAGCTCCTCCTCTAGAATAGATATCAGCCAATCCTGCCTTTTTTTAATTTGTAATGACTGTTCAATTTCTTCTTTTGTTTGACGGAGTTCTAAAAACAGCTTTTCCTGCGTGGCATTCATAGTTGTTACCTCCGTGAATCATTTGACTTATTATTTCCGGCAAGAAACAAATGACACCGTTAAACATTTGACAGCCACAACAACAATTAACGAAAAAGGGAAATTTTAATTAAAAAACCCTATGCATATTTGCATAGGGCGTTTATTGTTTATTATGTTAAGTGAGAATAGTTTTCTTTTACTACCTCTGCACAGCGCGGGCAAAGGGTTTCGTGTTCTACGTTTTGACCTACTTCTGGTGTCACAATCCAGCAACGCTCACATGTTTCTCCTTCAGCTTTTGTTACTACAATCGCTGATCCCTCAAGTTTAAGGGCATTTTCAGGTGCTTCCTCATAGGAACCAGCCACCTCAAAACCAGAAACAATAAACAACTGCTTTAAGTTTTCTTCGATTGAATCTAACAAAGCTTTTGACTTTTCATTCACGTATAATGTAATTTTTGCTGTTAAGGATTTTCCAATTACCTTTTGATTTCTAGCTTCTTCTAATGCCTTTAACACATCATCACGAAGCTTCATAAATGCAGTCCATTTTTCCTCTAAAGCCGCTGCTCCTGCAAGCTCCTTATATTCTGGAAGGTCAGTCAATTGAACACTTTCTCCCACCACATTAGGGATAAATTTCCAAACCTCATCTGCCGTATGTGAGAGAATTGGTGAAACTAATTTAGTTAATGCCACTAATGATTCGTAAAGAACGGTTTGAATAGCTCTGCGTTCTTGATTATTAGATGCCTCAATATAAAGAACATCTTTTGCAAAATCTAAGTAAAAAGCACTTAAATCTAATGTACAGAAATTATTTACAGCATGATAAATTCCTGCAAATTCATAGTTTTCATAAGCATGGTGAACATATTTGATCAGTTTATTTAATTTTACAAGCATGAACTGGTCAACTTCGCGTAAGTTTTCATAGGCAACTGCATCTGTAGCTGGATTAAAGTCAGCAAGGTTACCAAGTAAGAAACGGAAAGTATTACGGATTTTCCGATATACTTCTGCAACTTGTTTTAAGATCGCATCAGAAACACGTACATCTGCTTGATAATCAACAGAGGCAACCCAAAGTCGTAAAATATCTGCACCTAATTGATTCATAACCTTAGCAGGGACAACCACGTTACCTAATGATTTACTCATTTTTCTACCTTCACCATCAAGTGCGAAACCGTGGCTCAATACTCCTTTATATGGAGCTTTTCCTGTTACTGCCACTGCAGTAGATAGAGATGAGTTAAACCAACCGCGGTATTGGTCAGAGCCTTCTAAATAAAGGTCAGCCGGGCGAACTAAGTCCTCTCTTTCAAGAAGAACTGCTTGATGGGAAGAACCTGAATCAAACCAAACATCCATAATATCTGTTTCTTTTGTGAAAGTTCCATTTGGACTTCCAGGGTGTGTAAAGCCTTCTGGTAGTAATTCTTTGGCTTCTCTTTCAAACCAAATATTAGAGCCATGTTCGCGGAACAGTTCTGATACATGGTTGATTGTTTCGTCAGTTATAATTTCTTCACCGTTTTCTGCATAGAAAACAGGAATCGGTACACCCCAAACACGCTGACGGGAAATACACCAGTCTCCACGGTCACGGACCATATTAAATAGTCGTGTTTCTCCCCATGCTGGAACCCATTTCGTTTCTTTTACAGCTTCCATCAGTTCATTACGGAAATCTTTAATTGAAGCGAACCATTGAGCAGTGGCACGGAAAATTACCGGCTTCTTCGTTCTCCAGTCATGTGGATAAGAGTGAGTGATAAATGATAATTTTAACAATGCACCTGCTTCTTCTAAAGCCTCAGCAATTGGCTTATTGGCAGTATCATAAAATAAGCCTTCAAAGCCTGGTGCTTCGTCTGTCATCACACCCTTATCATCAACAGGGCAAAGGACTTCTAATCCATATTTCTGACCTACATAAAAGTCATCTTCCCCGTGTCCTGGAGCTGTATGAACGCAGCCAGTACCTGCATCAGTAGTTACGTGTTCACCTAACATCACTAAAGAATCACGGGAATATAATGGATGTGATGCGAGGATTAATTCTAATTCTGCACCCTTTACTTTTTGAACAACGGTTGTTTCTTCCCAGCCAATTTCTTTTGTAACTGTTTCTAAAAGAGCTTCGGCAACAAGGTACTTATTCCCATTCGTTGCTACCACCACGTAGGTTAAGTCAGGATGTACCGAAATTCCAAGATTCGCTGGAATCGTCCATGGCGTTGTAGTCCAGATGACAATTTGCGTATCAGTGTCAAGTACACCTTTACCATCTTTCACCTTAAACCCAACATAGATGGATGCTGAACGTTTATCTTGATATTCAATCTCTGCTTCAGCTAAAGCTGATTCACTTGATGGGGACCAATACACAGGTTTTTTACCTTTGTAGATGTATCCTTTTTTGGCCATGTCGCCAAATACTTTAATTTGTTGTGCTTCATATTCAGGTTTTAACGTAATATATGGATTTTCCCAATCGCCGCGAACACCAAGGCGTTTAAATTGGGTGCGTTGATTATCCACTTGTTCTAGTGCATATTTAGTACATAGTTGTCGGAACTCAGCAACTGTCATTTCTTTACGCTTAACACCCTTATTTGTTAATGCCTGCTCAATTGGCAGACCATGAGTATCCCAACCTGGAACATATGGGGAATGAAAGCCGCTCATTGATTTATAGCGGACAATCATATCTTTTAAGATTTTATTTAGGGCATGACCCATATGAATATCACCATTTGCATATGGTGGTCCGTCATGTAAGACAAACATCGGGCGGCCTTTTGTCCGTTCCTGTACTTTTTGATAAATATTCATTTCTTCCCATTTAGCCTGAATCTCGGGCTCCCTTTGGGGAAGATTACCCCGCATCGGAAACTCAGTTTGCGGCATCAATAACGTATCTTTATACTCCATTTTTCTTCCTCCTGATCATCCACTTCATATAACAGAATAGCCAATAGACAAATAAAAAAAACCTTCTCATCCCAAATAGGGACGAGAAGGTTTTATTCCCGCGGTACCACCCTGATAGATAATACCGATTCGTACTATCCTCTTAAGCATTCGTAACGTGAATAACACGCCTGAGCCTACTACCCATTTATAGAGGTTCGGTCCGGAACTCAAGGGTGATTTTCCAATTTTCTGCTTTACCGGGCTTTCACCATCCCCGACTCGCTAATTTTAAAGCTAATAAAAAACTGTACTGTCCCTATCATCGTCATTGCCATTCTATATAACTATCTAAAAATTATATGCTAACTAAATGGAATTCGTCAAGCTAATGAATCTTCTTCTTGATGAATTTTCAATTCTGTAGCATCTACTTCATAATCCAATAAATGATCCCAATCATCCGTATTTAACATATCAAGCTGTGCTTCAATCAGCATCTTAAAACGAGTACGGAATACCTTCGATTGTTTCTTTAGATCCTCGATTTCAAGCGCAATCTTTCTTGCTTTAGAAAGGGACTCATTCACAATTCGATCGGCATTCTTCTCTGCTTCTTTAATTATTAACTTCGCTTCCTTTTGGGCATTACGCTTTACTTCTTCACCCGCTTCTTGGGCTATAATAATTGACTTATTAAGTGTTTCTTCGATATTTACAAAATGACCAAGACGATCTTTCATTTCATTTAAACGTTCTTCCATTTCCTTTTTCTCTCTAAGAACTAATTCATAATCCTTAATCACCTGATCAAGAAATTCATTTACTTCATCTTCGTCATAGCCACGAAAACCTTTATTAAACTCTTTATTATGAATATCTAACGGCGTTAACGGCATTGGTGCCACCTCCATACAATCTATACATGTATATGTATTAGCAAGTATTCGACAAGTTTTTCGAAATTCCTGCTTTATCATTGAATTATTTTTGTTTTCCGACAATAATTCTCCATTTATCTTTTTTCGTCTTTCCCTCAATACCAACAATTTTTGCTCTGCCATATCCACGGACTGATAGCATATCACCTTCATCACAATCAAATGAGGGATTTTCTGTCAACGTCCAGTTAACTTTTACAAGACCATGTTGAATTAGGGCTTGGGATTTTTGCCTTGATAGATGATAAACTCCTGAAATAACCGTATCCAGTCGTAAAGAAGACACAGTTAGATCATTCTCTTCCCATAGTTCTCTGTTAGAGATTTGTTCGTCGGAACTTATTTCATCTAATCTTACCCCTGCCTTACCAATCGATTCAACATTATTTTGAATGTACGAACTAACCTCCTTGGCAGCAAAAAATTGAACCTTTCCATCTTTCATAAGTATGTCTCCAAATTTCCCCCGTTTAAGCCCTAGGGACATGAGTGTACCTAAAACCTGCCTGTGTTCGAGGGTAACAAACTTTGAAGGGTATTGGATTTCAAAAAGAGCAATTTGGAAATCTTCTTCACTTACCATTAAATAATCAGGGTAGAGAAGGGCTCTTTTTCGTTCTCCAGCAAGACTCCCACCAAAAAGCTGATATTTTACCTCATTATTTTCACCGATTAGAAGTTTAAGTATATGTTGTTCACGTGGATCAAGGAAATCTGTCAGCTTTGGAGCATACTGAGATTCCACTTGGTCTTTCCATTGTAAAACTTGATCAATATATTCCCGTTCTTCTAGTCGGAAATGCTGATATATGTTCATTAAAAAAACACAACCTAGTTACATTATTTAAATAAGCCACAGATAAACTCGGTGTAAACCTTGGGCCGCAAAGTTTAACACTAGGAATGCCACAATTGGAGAAATATCCATCATCCCAATTGGTGGAATAATTTTTCTAAATGGCTCTAGATATGGCTCACAGATTCTCCCTAGGAATCGACCAATTGTCGTTTCTCTCGCATTTGGAAACCAAGACATTAAGATGTAAATGATTAATGCCCAAGAATATAATTGAATAATCTGTTGTAAAAGGCCAAAAACAAATGCCATTTAATTACCACCTCGCACTTTGGTTATCGGGGTCCATTATAAGGTCCGAAATATTTCCTGAAACTTCTACATTATCAGGAGTACACAAAAAGATACTGCTACCTATTTTTTGAATATCCCCGCTAATTGTGTAAACAGCGCCACTTAAAAAATCAATAATTTGTCGTCCCTGTTCATTATCTATCCTCTGTAAATTTACTACAACTGCACGCCTATTTTTAAGGTGGTCAGCAATTTCAGTAGCCTCTGAATACGCACGTGGTTCCACTAAAATGACCTTAGATCCCTTTGAAGGACTTGCGGCTTTCTGAACACTTTGCAGACTAACTACATTTTGAGATTTGACAGGTAGTTGCTGTTTCTGCTTTTTGGGCTGCACTTTTTCTACATATTCATCATCATTATCATCATATTCTTCATCTAAAAAGAAAAATGTTTTAAGTTTTGATTTGATCGTCATCTTTTTCTCTCCTAACCTTCTTCACCGACAAGCGCTGTCCCTATTCTAACCATTGTAGCCCCTTCTTCTATCGCAATCGTAAAGTCATTAGACATCCCCATAGATAGCTCTGAACAAGGTGCATAAGATAGCTGTAAAGCCTGTACTTGGTCACGAAGTTCTCTTAGTTTTCGAAAACAATCACGGATTACCTGTTCATCATTGGTGAAAGGAGCCATTGTCATTAAACCTTCCACACTTATATTTTCAAATGGACGAAGGGACTCAATAAAATAAAGGGCTTCTTCTGGGGCTAGTCCGTGTTTAGATTCTTCACCAGAAACATTTACTTGAACAAGACATTTTATCTTCTGTCTCGCTCTTTTATTGATTTCCTCTGCTAAAGAAATGCGGTCCAATGAATGAATGTATTCCACTTTATCAATAATATTCTTTACTTTTCTCTTTTGTAAAGAACCAATAAAATGCCAGTGGGGCTTGTCCTTAAGTACATCCCACTTAGCAAGCAGGCCTTCATCGCGATTTTCTCCTAAATGAGTAACACCAGCCTCTAATGCCTCTTGGGCCCGTTCAACAGTGACATATTTCGTTACCGCAATCAATTTTACCTCAGTAGGATTCCTGTTGCCTTTCATGCATGCATCATCTATTTGCTGTTTAATTTGACTTAAATTATCTGTTACTCTCATAAATGGTCTGCTGTCTCCTTCCAACCAATAAAGCTTAACATTCTGCCTGTTTTTCCTTGGTCGCGGCGGTGGGAGAAAAACTCCTCATGATTACAACTAGAGCAAAATCTCGTAAGAAGGATATTTTCATCAGGAACACCTGATGCCATAAGGACTTGCCTGTTTACTTCACGCAAATCTAAGGAATACTGTCCTTCTGACACTACATTATAGGGTAAACTTCCACTACCTTCTAGTGTATTTTCTACTAGCTGAATAATACGTTTATCTACAATATAACATTTTTCGCAAATAGATGGACCTATTGCTACAAAAATCTGGTCAGGCTTAATTCCTTCTCGGCCCCAAGCTGTAACCATTTCTTTAGCAATTTGTCCTACAGTGCCTTTCCAACCGGCATGTGCGGTGCCAATCATTCTTTTCTTAGGAGCAATAAAAAAAAGAGGGACACAGTCAGCAAAGCATAGTGTTAACAGGATGCCCTCTTCATTTGTATAAAAACCATCCGTGCCTTTAAAGGAATCTTCATAGGAATTAGACCCCTTCCCGCGATCAACTTTTGTTACCTTTTTAAGAATGATATTATGGGTTTGTTCTGCACCAACCCAATAATTTAATGGGAAGTTTAATTGTTCAGATACTTTTTCCCTATTACCGCATACATCTTTTTTATCATCTCCAACATGAAAACCAAGGTTCAGTGTCTGAAAATAGCCCTTGCTTTCTCCACCATGTTTGGTAGTGAACCCTGCTGTCAAACCAGGAAATTGTTGCATCCAGCTATCAATAGTTAAATACGATTCATTGTGTAAAACAAAAGGTTCCATTTCAATACCTCTTATGTTTTTCTATAGTTTACCATGAAAAGAATGTTTGGTCACCGCAAAACAATATGGTCAAACTTCTGTTTCTTCAGCAATTCTTTCCTTTATCCCTTTGTATCTGACCAAAATAACATCTTGACCAATTTTTATAATATTTTGCCACGGAATCACAATGTCTTCATCTTTTCCAAAAAATCCAAGTACTCTGCCTCCACCTGAAATCACAACTGCTTCAATCTTTCCAGTAGTTAGGTTGATCTCAATATCACCAATATTACCTAACCTTTTTCCATCCGATACATTCACAACGTCTTTTATCTGGAATTCGGAAATCTTGACCACATACACCACTCCCAGTTTTATTACTATAAAGAATATATGTGCATGCTTAGAATTTTATTTTAAAAAGCAAAAATAAAGCTGCCCCCAAGGACAGCTTTAGCTCTGAATATTTTTATTCATTTGACGAATGGCAGCTTTCTCTAAACGTGAAACCTGCGCTTGAGAGATTCCGATTTCATCAGCAACTTCCATTTGCGTTTTCCCCTGAAAAAAGCGCTTACGTAAAATTAACTTTTCACGCTCGTTTAATCTGCGCATACCTTCTTTTAAGGCTATTTCCTCTATCCAATGTATATCCTTATTTTTTTCATCGCTTAATTGGTCCATTACGTAGATTGGGTCGCCGCCATCATTATAAATTGGCTCAAATAAGGAAACCGGGTCTTGGATGGCATCCAAGGCAAATACAATCTCCTCATGGGGTACTTCTAAGACCTTTGCGATTTCTTCAGCAGTTGGTTCACGTGAGGTTTCACTCATTAATCGTTCTCTAACCTGAAGGGCTTTATAAGCAATGTCCCTTAAAGAACGAGATACACGAATTGGATTATTATCACGTAAGTACCTTCGTATTTCTCCAATAATCATTGGAACGGCGTAAGTGGAGAACTTTACGTTTTGACCTAAATCAAAGTTATCAATTGATTTCATTAGTCCAATACAGCCAACCTGAAATAAGTCATCAACAAACTCGCCACGGTTATTAAACCTTTGGATAACACTTAATACGAGTCGTAAGTTTCCGTTGACAAGCTTCTCTCTGGCGCTTATATCGCCCTCTTGCATTTGCTTGAAGAGTATTCTCATTTCTTCGTTCTTTAACACAGGAAGTTTAGATGTATCTACACCGCAAATTTCAACTTTATTTCGAGTCAATCCTTTTCCCTCCTCACAGGAGCTGCTGTACAAAAAACAGTATCTCCTTGAGAAGGAAAAATATGCACATGTCCATGGAATCGGACATGTGCATATTTGTCGAAAAATGCATTATAAACAGGAAATTATAGGGTTTTATACCCTGAAAAAATTTTATTTTTTATACCATTTTATTGAATTCTTTTCTCAAACGTTTAATAATTCTTTTTTCCAACCGCGAAATGTAGGATTGTGAAATCCCAAGCATGTCTGCAACATCCTTTTGGGTCTTTTCTTCACCGTTAGTTAAGCCAAAACGAAGTTCCATAATCTGCTTTTCCCTATCAGAAAGCTGATGCAACGCCTTCGTAAGTAATTTCCTGTCAACATTTGCTTCTAAATCTTTAGTAATAATATCTTCATCTGTTCCTAGAACATCTGATAATAATAATTCGTTCCCATCCCAATCGATGTTAAGTGGCTCATCAAAGGATACTTCAGACCTGATTTTATTATTTCTTCGTAAGTACATAAGTATTTCATTTTCAATACATCTTGATGCGTATGTAGCAAGTTTAATTTTTTTCTCAGGATTAAAGGTATTAACTGCTTTTATTAGACCTATTGTACCGATACTTATTAAGTCTTCAATATTAATTCCTGTATTTTCAAACTTCCTTGCAATATATACGACAAGGCGAAGATTTCGTTCAATTAGCATCGATCTAGCTGCCTTATCACCTCCAGGAAGTTTGTTTAATAACATTTCTTCTTCATCTTTACTTAAAGGAGGCGGCAATGCTTCGCTTCCGCCAATATAAAAAACTTCATCCGTTTTTAGACCCAATTTGATTAATATCTTATACCAATAGTAGGATAAGCGAAGTCTCCATTTTTTCATGCATGTTCCTCCTTCTAAAATATGTTTTTCTGAGTATAGTAATATTAACTCACTTTCACTGATTCATCTGACTGCTTTGCCCCAGTTAACATTTTCGGATGAACAATACACTGAAAAGCATCATCCGGTGAAAGTTGCTGTGTGGTAAAAGATACAAGACCTTTCTCACATAAATATTGTGAACCATTTTGTTCAATCAAGATTAAATCGGGTTTAAGGGCAACAATGAGTTGATGCTCTTGTCCCACCACACTACAAGGGACAATCCTAATTTTATTTTGCCAATCAGGAGGAAACTCCTCATTACCCATGATTAGTTGTTCAGGGTCGACCGTCATCTTTCTTATTGGTTCAGGAAGAGCATCTAATTGGTTCTTAATTGATACAAACATGACAGGAAGCTTTGACAGCGGATCGTACAATTGATTGCCACTATCCACTAACCCCTTAAAGACCAAGCATATGTTTTCAATATTCACCCTTACATTGACGATTTGTTCAAACTGAATTTTGGTCATTTCCATACCTTCCACATTCTTCTTTGAAAAATGCCAGGCGATTGGAAACCCAATGAGAACAAACAGCCAACTTACAGGATCACCAAAACCTTTTACACTGGACATCAGCACCCTTGTTGTTAACTCAGAATCATATTGTATAAAATAATGGGTTCCCGTTAAGGCCCCACCAATTAAAAACGTCGACACATAAAGAGTCATTAATGCTTTAAGGAAGAATTTTAATCGCTTATACCCAAAAGTAACTATTACCATAAAAATAGAACATATTAATTTTGAAATTGGATGTCCTGTATATACATTTAGTGGTGTAAACGACAATATGATAATTAACGAACCAATAAATCCCCCAGCAAGTATCCTCCATAGATGTGTTCTTCGTTTAAGAAATATGGCAGTTAGATAGAGGAGAAGACTGTCAAATAAAAAATTAAGAGCCCAAATTACATCCAAATAAACAGTCAATAATCTTCCTCCTTTTATTCTATTAAAAGGTGAGTAATAATCTGTTTACGGAAAAGTATAACGTACTTGTATGGCTGAAGTGTGTCACTTTCTGTAATCAAAAAAACAGAAATTTCCACTATTCCCTACGGATTTTGTCATATTGTAAGAAAAGTGGAAGCGCTTTGTTCAGCCCCGACAGGCAAATGTTCTTTGGCAAGAAAAGTCCGCCATTTGACTTTTTTTGCCGAAGGTTATTTGACCCGAGCTGTAACAATCATCGCTTTATCAAGCCATGATTGTTACAAGATACTCAAGAAAGATTAATCAGGATGAAAATGGCTAGGCGCTGGAGCTAGACAATTCTCTAAGTCGAATTTTATACTTTCTTATAATTGAACAAAAAAGCATGGCCCTCTTTTGGACCATGCTCTCTTCATTAGATTACTATAATTATCTTCTGCGGTTGCGGTTACGTAGGAAGGTTGGAATGTCCAACGTCTCTTCTTGCGCTACATGTGTAGTACGGACTGGTTCCTGAGGAGCTTCTTCACGCTTATGCTCTCTCTTAACTGGTCCAACAGCAGGTTTTGCTTGTCCAAAAGATGGACGCGTTACTTTCTGTTGGATTCCTTCTTCGTTAAATCCAGTTGCGATGACAGTTACAATAATCTCATCTTTCAAGTTCTCATTAATGACAGAACCGAAGATCATATTCACTTCTTGATCAGATGCTGTAGCAACAATATCAGCTGCCTCTTGAACTTCATAAAGACTTAGGTTAGTTCCACCAGTAATATTCATAAGAACACCTTGAGCTCCATCTATTGACGTTTCTAATAATGGAGAGCTAATTGCTTTCTTTGCTGCTTCTGCTGCACGGTTTTCACCAGCAGATACACCAATACCCATTAAGGCAGAGCCTTTGTTAGACATTATTGTTTTTACGTCAGCAAAGTCTAAGTTGATTAATCCTGGTACTGCAATTAAATCAGAGATCCCCTGAACCCCTTGACGAAGAACGTTATCAGCTTCACGGAAAGCTTCAAGCATTGGAGTGCTTTTATCAACAATTTCAAGAAGGCGATCATTTGGAATAACAATCAATGTGTCTACAGCTTCCTTCATTGCACCAATTCCACCAGAAGCCTGGTTTGAACGCTTTTTACCTTCAAAAGTAAATGGTCGTGTCACAACACCTACTGTTAAAGCACCAAGGTCACGAGCGATCTGTGCAATAACTGGTGCTGCACCTGTACCTGTACCGCCACCCATACCCGCAGTAACGAATACCATGTCAGCACCTCTCAGTGCTTCTTCAATTTGTTCTTTACTTTCTTCTGCAGCCTTTTTACCAACCTCTGGATTAGCTCCTGCGCCAAGACCACGGGTTAATTTAGCACCAATTTGCATTTTTACTTCCGCTTTTGAAAGATTTAATGCTTGTGCATCTGTATTTACAGCAATAAATTCAACACCTTGCACTCCGTGTTCAATCATTCGGTTTACCGCGTTGTTTCCTCCGCCGCCAACTCCAATAACTTTTATTGTTGCAAGAGAATCTAAATTTGTATCAAATTCTAACATGACAAAATCCTCCTAATTCGTCGGTTTTCTCATTCGAAATGATTTATTCGAAGAAGTAACCTAGGAATTTTTTTACTTTCGATGACATTTTTTCTTCCGGATGTTTTTCTACTTTTGGTTTAGGTTGATGTTGTTTCGGCACTCTTTTTTCGATTGGCTCTGATACCGATGATGTTTGCCCAATGGTTCCACCTGGTAATCTAGCATTCTTGTAAGCATATTTAATTAAACCAACCGCCGTAGTATACTGAGGTTCTCTTACACCAATATAGTCTGGTACCGCAAGGCGAACAGGATTTTGGAACATATCCTGTGCAAGTTCCAATACTCCTTGCATTTTTGCACTTCCACCTGTTAATACAAAACCACCTGGTAAGTCTGTTACGCCTAAGCGCTTCAGCTCATTGACTATTAGCTCAAAAATTTCTTCCATTCTTGCTTCGATGATTTCAGAAACATAAAGTTGATTAAATTGTTGATGTTGATCACTGCCTATGATTGGAACACTGAAAAATTCATCTTCAGATGCATTATCATAGAAGGCATGTCCATATTTCACCTTAATTTTTTCAGCATCCTCTGTAGAGGTATGTAGAACTTTTGAAAGGTCGTTTGTAAGTAGGTCCCCACCAACAGGAATAACACTAGTCGCCTTCAAAAATCCTTCTTCGAAAACAGCAATAGTTGTTGAACCGCCGCCCATATCGATGAGGGCAACTCCTAGATTTTTTTCATCCTTCGATAAGGCATAATCGCCTGCTGCCAATGGCTGAAGAATAATATCTAATATTTCTAGCCCTGCTCGTTCTACACAACGCAATGTATTTATGATAATCGATTTAGACCCGGTTATAAGGGTTCCATCCATTTCTAGACGAACACCAATCATTCCACGGGGATCATTGATTTCGTCTTTACCATCTAAGATAAATTGCTTTCGAATTACACCAATGTTTTCTCTTTCAGGTGGTATAGAACCCACATGTGACGCTTCAATAACACGAACGACATCTTCATTCGTAATTTCTCGGTTTTGGCTGGATACTGCTACAATCCCATGGCAGTGCTGAAGCATTACATTATGACCTGAAATTCCGACTACTACTTCTTTTATCTCCATGCCAATCATTCTTTCTGCCTGCTCAATCGCCCGCTTAATAGAATGAACGGTATCGTCCATGTCGACAATTGAACCTTTACGTAGTCCTTCAGATTTCACATTGCCAACACCAATTATATTTAAAGAGTCTTTACCTGAGTCATTGACCATTTCACCAATGATAACTTTTACACTGGATGTACCGATGTCAAGACTTACGTATATTTCATTGCTGTTCATTCTTTGGCACCTCCTTTTAATCTCCTTGGGTAGAACAACAATTCATTTTTGTTCATTAATAGATTTTCATAGTAATATCTTATAAAATTATTCGTCACAACTACATATTTCCCTTTAAAAAAGTTCAATTTTTTTCTATTTTTTCTTTGTTTGTAGACCACTTTGTCAATAATATTCGTCTTATGACAGCGATATTTTGAAACAACCTGACACCAAACGCAAAAACTGCTGCTAAATACAAGTCTACACCAAGATGAACACCGAGAAAAGCTAAACTTGCTGCAAGCATTATATTAAAAAAGAAGCCTGAAACAAACACCTTTTCATCATAAATATTTTGCAAGTATGCTCTAATCCCGCCGAATAATGTATCTAAAGCAGCTAATACAGCAATGGACAAGTAATTTGAGTATTCTTCCGGGATCCTTATTTCCGTTAAGAGTCCAAGTATGATTCCAAGAACAAGCCCTACAAATGGAAGCCACATTAAGAACTGCCTCCTTCCTTGATTGGTTCCATATGCTTAATACGAATTGGATTATCGTAAGCAGGAACAGTAATATTCGGATTAGGCGATGAAACGCTGAGTTTCAAGCCTTCAGCATAGAATTCATCCTTTGCTCTTGAAACCTTCATTTGGTTTGATAATTTATCAGCTCGATTCATTGACTCTACACCAACAATAATTTCTACAGGAAGGCTCCTAATCGAATGGCCGTCAATTTTTGTTTCCCTATTAATGTCCCTTATCACCGTTGTATTAATAATTCGCTGACCATCAATGGAAACATATTTTGCTTCGTACATATTTAGCTCATTCAATAACCTTTTTAGCAATTCTGGGGAAACAACAGCTGTTGATACAGGAGTTCCTAACTGTATATCTTCGATGGCAGGTTCAATTTTCAAGGTAATTCCGGGTCCTGTAACCTCTGTCAAGCCTGCCTCTGTTTTCAGCTCTTGTAATGTATCCCTTAGCGCTTGCTCTTTACTTTGTTTTTTCTTAGATTCATAGGCTGAAAGTTTTTCTTCATTTGAACGTATTTCTTTTAGTAAATTGGACTGCAGTTCTTTTTCTTTTAACAAGGCTTCACGGAGTTGCCATACATCACGTGTATCACGTTCTTCAGGCTTCTTTACCGTTTGAAATTGTACCGCAATCATAAAACCAACTACTGCTGCAATCAATGTGAAGCTAACATTAAATTTTGGTTTGTCCACTTTTTTCACCTAACCTTTTTAATTAATCATTACGTGGACATTCAATACCCTCAGTTTAACTTCCTAATATTGGATTTAAGATAATTTCATCTTCTTTTTCCAAAGAAAAAATCAAATTATCGTTTACAAGCTGGTCTTTTACACCGCCAGTCAAATTTAATGAAGAAGATAGTACATCGGGGTCACCAATGGCTGTAATAACAAAAGGTGCAGGGTGTTGCACACCATCAACCGTTATTACAGGTCCATTACAAACAATATACGAATGACTGGTAAGCCTTTGGCCATTTATAGCAACCGCAGCTGCACCAGAAATATATAATTCATTAATTACTTTAAAGACGTGGTGTTCATGTACTAGATAATTGTTCACATTATCTTCCTTTGGATCGTAAGCACCATCTGTCAAAGTAATTTTTACCCCTTTTCCTTTCACCTTGACCTTTCCAAGAAACATTCGATATTTTTCTGTATCCTCTGCCAAGTTTGTAAACACTTGTGTTTCTTTGGCAAGGTCCTTTTCATTTTTTAGTACCTTGTCTTGTTTCTGATTTAATTCCTTTTGAAGCTTACGATTTGTCTCCTCCTGGGCAATCAATTGATTTCTTAGTCCAAGAGTTTTTTCATATTGTTTATCTGACAAGCTAGGCTTTTCTTCTTTATTTTCCAGTTGAGTCAAATGATAAGAGAAGGCAATCATGAATCCTAGTACCAGAAAGACAAGGGACAAAATAACATGCTTCCCCCTTACCTTAATTCTTTTCAACTTCTTTTTCCTCCGCTTCTGGTTCGAAAGCTTTAAAATAGGAACCGACTTCTAAATCGATGATCCCTTTTTTATTAGGGTCCAATTGGCTAATAATTGAGGGATAATGCACCATTTTTTCCGAAAAACTTCTAAGCGTTGCACTTACCTCAAAGCCATCATTCATGAATAAGGAAATGTGATACTGGTCTGTTTTTTTCGGAGAATAATGAATTTCAGAAATGGAGTTTACTATTTCACTTGGGAGTTTCTCTAACTCTTTTACCATTTCATTTAAGGCTGCGCCTTCTTTAAAGTCGAAAAGAATAGGAGAATTAACTGGAATTTTTTCCTCATTTCTATCTCTTAATATTTTCCCATTTTCCATCACTGGATAATAGTTTAAATCTTGCTTAAGGTAAGCAATTCTTTTATGTTCTTTTACTTGAATGCTAATAGTATTTGGCCAATGAATCTTTACATCAGCTTGTTTAATTTCTGATAATTTCTTTAATTTGGAAGAGACATCATTTTTGCTGACTTTCCATATATTCGTAGTTTTTGTAAGGCCGCTTTTTCTGATTAATTCAGAGTCTGAATATACTTCATTACCGTCTACGGTAATCGTCTTTATATGACTCAACGGGGATTGTGAATAAGCAATTATTACTATCATTGTAAAAAACAGAAATAACAGGAGCACCAGCCTTCTATTTGCTTTTCTTCGCCTTTGCTCCTTTAATTTAGGTATCCGATCCTCGAGAGCAACGATTTTCCCTTTTTCCATTCAAAATTCCTCCAAAAATGAAAAGCCTAAGCGCGTGAGAGCGCTCGTTGCCCTACACCATAAAGCATGTCCACAAAAGTTTACTACTGTTCGTTCAAAAAAGTGAAACAACGGCACGAAAACTCATGCCGTCATTCATTTTCTTCCTAGTTTCACCTGTAATATTATCAGTAATTATAACACAATATTTGTCATTAGTAAGAGATTTTCTACAAGAAAAACAAGGATATTTTACTTATATAAATGTCAAGGTCAATGACTTTCATCACATTTTACTTTTCTTATTTTCGACCGACTATTTCAACCTCTGTTTCCATTTCCACGCCATAAAGGTTATAAATCGTATCCTTAATATGCTGAATTAATGCTAATACGTCGGCAGCAGTGGCGTTTCCTGCATTTACAATAAAATTTCCATGCATTTCCGATATCTTTGCTCCACCAATACTAAAACCCTTTAGGCCAGCTGTTTCAATAAGTCTTCCTGCATAGTTTGGAAGTGGATTACGGAAAATACTGCCGGCACAAGGGAAGTTCCATGGCTGTGTTTCTTTTCGATAATCCTTATTCTTTTGCATTTGTGCTACAATGGCTGCTCGATCACCTGTGACAAGTTCAAAAACGGCTTCCACGACAATTCCAGGTCGTTTGTTTTGTAAAACAGAAGTTCTATAGGAGAATTCCATTTCTTCATTTGAAAGCCATTCCATTGTTCCATCATTAAATAAAATATGAGCGCGTGATAAAATTCTACTAATATCTGATCCATGCGCACCAGCGTTCATATAAACTGCTCCACCCACTGATCCCGGGATTCCGCTGGCAAACTCTAGTCCTGTTAAACCTTTTTTACTAATTAGTGTGGCTAAACTTACTAAAGAATGACCACCACCGACAGTAATCGTTGTCCCTTCAATTTCAAGGCGATCCATTCCTGCCCCAAGTTTGATAACGATTCCCTCAATACCTTTATCAGATACTAAAAGATTGGATCCACGACCTATGGCTCGCCAATTGACGCCATGTTTATTTATTACAGTCATCGCATTTTTTAAGTTTTCAATTGATGAAGGTTCAATAAAAAGGTCTGCAGGACCTCCAATTTTCATAGTGGTATGGTTGGCAAGGCGTTCATTTTCCTTCACCTTTCCTATATTCAGTTCTTGTAATTCTTTCATAATTTCGTCCATACTTACCACCTAACTTTCCTAGATGCTATTATCTCAGTTTATGCAAAAAAATTAATTGGGCTACTTTGCGTTTCGATTTACAAGCTCTCTCATTAGTGAATAGAGCCTTCTTGCTGAATCTGGTACACCCATTTTTTTAGCCTTTGTTTTCATATCCATTAGATTTTCATTATTTAAAAGGATACGGTCAATATGTGTGACAAGGCTTTTACTTGTTAAATCCTTTTCTAACAGTAATTCAGCTGCACCATGATCACTTAGAGACCTTGCGTTTTTCTCTTGATGATTATTGGTTACATAGGGACTTGGAATTAAAATACTTGGGATACCAAGTGATGTTAATTCCGCCAAGGTTGTAGCTCCCGCTCTTGAAACAACTAAGTCAATGCCTGCTAGCACCTCTGGCATATTATGAATAAACGGTTTAATTATTACATTCTTAGGATTTCCAACTAGTTCTACTTCCTTCTTTACGTCCTCGTAATGGACATCACCAGTAACGTAAAGAACCTGGTAATCTTTTTCTGCAAACTCTGGCAAGGCTTTGACAACCGCTTCATTTATTGGTCTCGCTCCTCGGCTTCCGCCAAAGATTAAAACAGCAGGCTTAGTCGTGCTAAGTCCTGTGGATAGCCGACCACGAATTCCATCCTGCCCAAGCACTTCCGAAGCTCTTGGATTACCTGTGAAGGCAATTTTATTTTCTGGAAAATATTCTTTTGCCTCCTCAAAACAAACAGCTATTTTGTTCACGTATCGGCTTAAGAATTTATTAGTCAAACCAGGAACGCTATTTTGCTCATGGATGATAGTAGGAATGCGAAGTTTAGCGGCAGCGTATACCACTGGACCACACACATATCCACCAGTGCCAATAACGACATCTGGTTTAAATTCCCTCAAAATTCTCTTACTATCCTGTACACCTTTTAGAAATCTAATGATTGTTTTTACATTTTCAAAGGACAGCTTCCGTTTAAACCCAGTAATATATATCGACTGAAAAGGAATATTCTCTCTTGGGACGATTTTGCTTTCTAGACCGTTTGTAGTACCTATGTATAAAAACTCTGCGTCTTTGTTTTCTTTTTGTATTTCTCTAATTAGTGCAAGAGCAGGATAAATGTGACCGCCAGTCCCTCCACCGCTTACTGCTATTCTCATGTTTTCCACCTCATCAACTATTTAAAACCTAATTGCATACCTATATTACTATAAAAATTATAGAAATAAAGCAAATGATAAAAGATTGTTAAGTAAATGTAAAAGAAAGCCCTTAAATAACGCTCACTTAAACTAGTCTGTTGATTTCCATTCCAGGCACGAGCGGTTCGTGGGTGTTTCGGCGAGCCTCCTCGACGCATGCGCCTGCGGGGTCTCCCCTGGACCATACTCCCACAGGAGTCTTCGTGCCTTCCACTCCAATTAACAGGATAAAGAATTTTAATATTATTAAACACAACCTAAATAAAAAGAACCCTGCCGCTGAACAGGGTATCATTTTTAGTATCTTGAATAACGGCTTATATTTAGGAGGACACCGATTGCCATTAGCATTAATGTCAATGAAGATCCTCCATAACTTAAAAATGGCAACGTAATACCTGTGACTGGCATTAATCCCGTTACAACTCCAATATTAATCATGACTTGGATGGCAACCATAGCAATAATTCCAACTGCTAGAAAACTGCCATATAAATCAGGTGCCCCAAGAGCAATACGAATCCCACGCCATAACAATAGCGCAAATAATAAAAGGATAAACGAACCACCTATAAACCCTAATTCTTCGGAAAGAATAGCAAAGATGAAATCCGTTTGTGGCTCTGGTAAGTAAAAAAACTTTTGCCTGCTTTCACCAAGACCGAGCCCAAAGAGACCGCCTGGACCAATCGCATACAAGGATTGAATGATCTGAAACCCGCTTCCTAAAGGGTCTGACCAAGGATCCAAGAATGAGGTAATCCTTTTTATTCGGTATGGTGCTGATGCAATTAATCCCACAAACCCTGCAATACCTATTAATCCTAAGAAAGCAAAATGACGAATGCGTGCGCCAGCAATAAATATCATAACAATACAAGTCCCCATCATGACCGTTCCGGTTCCTAAATCAGGCTGCAGCATAATCATTGCAAAAGCCAAAAATGCAAGCCCTAAAGATGGTACAAGCCCCTTCTTAAAGGATGTTATCAGCTTTTGCCGTTCAGAAAGATATTTTGCTAAAAAGGCAATCATTGCAAGTTTCATAAATTCAGATGGTTGAATGGAGAATGCACCAACCCCAATCCAACTCCTAGAACCATTGCGGACATTTCCGATACCAGGAATTAAGACCAACACTAACAAGACAAAACAAACGATCAAAATTGTTTTAGCCCATGTCCTCCATGTCCAGTAATTTATGTTCATGATAAAAAACATAGCTGCAATTCCGACTCCGGCAAATAGGGTCTGCCTTTTCGCAAAGAAAAAGGAATCATCAAATTTATATTCAGCCCATATAGCACTCGCGCTGTAAACCATAATAAGCCCTATTGCCAGCAGTGTGAAAGTTACAATCATTAAAATAAAATCAGGAGTTGTTCGTTTTGTCGGCACCACTATACACCTCAACTACGTGTTTTAGGGCTTAGCAGCACCACCTGTGAGACACGAAGTGGGACAAGCCCTTACTTAAGCTTATGCACCGCTTCGATAAAAATGTCTCCCCTGACTTCAAAAGTTTTATATTGATCCCAGCTAGCACACGCTGGGGATAACAATATTACGTCACCAGATTCAGAGTATCGATAAGCTTCAGGCACTGCCTTGTCAACATTATCGACACGCTTTATTGTTTTTATTCCAGCCTCTTTTGCTACTCGTTCCATTTTAGGCGCCGTTTGGCCAAAGGTAATCATTGTTTTCACGTTCTTCAAATACGGAAGAAGTTCGTCAAATTCATTACCACGGTCAAGTCCCCCAGCAAGAAGAATAATTGGGGCATCAAATGCGGCAAGGGCATTAACAGTTGCTAAAATATTGGTCGCTTTTGAGTCGTTATAAAATTTTCTACCATTCAGTTCAGTCACATATTGCAGACGATGTTTAACTCCTGTAAAGGTTCGCAGTACTTCTTGAATAGCCTTATTGTCTACACCCGATAGCTTGGCAGCTGCCATAGCAGAAAGGATATTTTCAAGATTATGTACTCCAGGTAATGCAATTTCTTCTATTTCCATTACCTTTTCACCATTAAACACGATCCAGCCTTCATCCATGTATGCACCATTAGTCAGCTTCTTTTTTGTAGAAAAAGGAACAATACTAGCTTTTGAATGACGAGCGATTTCCATCGTATCTTCTTGATCCGCATTAACAATTAAATAGTCTAATTCGGTTTGGTTTTTGGTAATATTAGCTTTTGCCTCGATATACTCTTTTCTAGTCCCATGATAATCTAAATGGGCATCGTATAGATTTGTAATGATTGCAATGGACGGTGTAAATGTATCTATCCCCATTAGCTGGAAGGATGATAGTTCAATCACAATTGTATTTTCTTCGGTTGCCGACTGCGCCACACCTGAAGCAACAGTTCCAATGTTCCCAGCAATTAACGGAGCTTTTTTCCCTACATTTAGCATTTCATAAACTAGCGTTGTCGTAGTTGTTTTACCGTTCGTTCCTGTGATGCCTACAAATGGCGCCTCGGAAATTTGGTATGCTAACTCAACTTCAGTAATGACAGGAATCCCCTTTTCGATCGCCCCTTCAATCATTGGATTGTGATAAGGAATACCAGGGTTTTTTACGAGTAGTTCGAACCCCTCATCAAGGAGTTCAATAGGATGATCACCACAAATTACTTTTATCCCTTGCTCTAGTAATCCTTGTGCCTCTGGATTTTCTGAAAGTGGTTTTTTATCATTAACTGTAACGAATGCACCAAGCTTATGAAGGAGTGCAGCAGCGGTTACACCGCTCTTTGCTAAACCAAGAACTAGAATTTTTTTATGACGATAAGTTTCGATCTGTTTCAATTACAACCACACCTCTATATAGATTCCAAGTACTGCAAAAATTAATCCCACACTCCAAAAAGTAACAACAACTCGCCATTCAGACCACCCAACTAATTCATAATGATGATGTAGAGGGCTCATACGGAAAATTCGTTTCCCTGTGGTCTTAAACGAAATTACTTGCAAAATTACTGAGAGTGTTTCTATAACAAACACACCACCGATGATAATTAACAAAATTTCAAGTTTAGTTAAAATAGCTATCGCAGCAATCGCGCCACCAAGCGCCAAGGATCCAGTATCCCCCATAAAAACCTTCGCAGGATGTGCATTAAAAACTAGGAACCCTAGGACAGCACCGACTACAGCCACTGAAAATACGGCAATTTCAAAGTTATTTTGATTCCAAGCCAATACAGCAAATGCACCAAATGCAATTGCCGCAGTTCCTGAAACCAAGCCATCTAGTCCATCTGTTAGATTGACTGCATTGGAGAATCCAACAAGCCAGAAAAGAATAAGCAAAACATAAGTCCAACCCAAATCAAAAGAAAAATCTCCAAATGGCAGTGTGATTACCGTAGATTGTCCAGTATGTTTAAAGATAAGATAAAAAACAACAGAAATAATAATCTGACCTAACAATTTTTGCTTTGAAGTTAATCCTAAATTTCGTTTTAAAACCACTTTGATAAAATCATCTAAGAAGCCAAGCAGTCCAAAACCAAAAGTAACGAATAGTAATAAAAAAGTAGTCGTAGAAATTTGATCAGAAAACTTCCCAATCATAACCAATGTTGTAATGATAATAGAAAACAAAATCATTACTCCACCCATTGTTGGAGTTCCTGATTTTTTTTGGTGCGATTTAGGACCTTCTTCCCTAATGCTTTGTCCAAATTTCAACCTTCTTAAGAAGGGAATAAAAATAGGAGAAAGTAAAACTGAGATGAGGAATCCCATTACGATTGTGAAAAATATAACTTGCTCCTTCATTTTATCCCCTCCTTTCAGAATGGTTATCAGAATGGTCCGTGATTTTTTTTAACATCACAGCTATATCATATGACACTTGATTTTTATTAAGAAGTTTTTTATTTGATAATTTGATGTTGGTTATATCCATAATCTTGTCTGTTTCTCCATCTAGTTTTTCTTTATAAAGATTTAAAATGCTTTGGATTGCCAAAATAGGATCGTTTGTAATAAATATTGGGAAATGATTGGGCGTATAGTATGGTATCTCCTTTTCAGAATCCCAAACAGCTGCAATCGCACCATTAGTAATCGCTTCTGATAACGAACCAGAATTTTCATTTAAATGTACAAACAATCCTCTAGGTTGTGCCACGTCTGATTGATCAGCCAGGGTATGAAACAACATATCATCCTGTATACCTTGTCTTTCAGAAAACAATTGGGTTAAGTCTTTTAAAGCTAAATACATACCTATCTCCCCTCGATTGCTTCCCGAGCAATCAACCTATCGTCAAAATCGTGAACTACGTTTCCAACTATCTGATAGGTTTCATGTCCTTTTCCGGCAATTAAAATGATATCTCCAGTTTCAGCATGTTTCACAGCTGTAAAAATGGCTTCCTTTCTATCAGGAATGACTTGATAGGATTCCCCCGCCACGCCTGCTTCCATTTCTGTTAAAATAGCGTTCGGATCTTCACTTCGTGGATTGTCTGAAGTAAAGATTGGATTTGTAGCCCATTTGCATGCAATTTGTGCCATTAGTGGCCGTTTCGTTCGGTCTCGATCTCCTCCACAGCCGACAACAACGAAAACCCTTTTACTTGCAAAGTGCTGAATCGTCTTTAACACATTTTCAAGGCTATCTGGAGTGTGCGCATAATCAACAATAACTGTAAAATCCTGTCCAGCATTAACCAATTCAAACCTTCCTGCAACACCCTGAACCTCTTCAATTGAACGTATGATATCTTTCATCCCGATCCCTGATACTGAAGCTGCAGCAATACTTGCCAGTACATTATAAACACTGAATTTCCCAATCAGTTGCATTTGAACTGGATAGCTGTATTCCCCCATTACAAGGGTAAATGTAGTCCCCTTTGGCGTCATTTGTATGTTTTGAGCTTGAATATCAGCTTGCTGATCAATTCCGTATGTAACAACATGTGCAGCTGTTGACCTTTTGTACATATCTGATGCAGGGTCATCTGAATTTAATACTGCAAATTTAGGCTTATTTAGGTCAAATGTATTTCCTAATTGTGCAAACAATAAACTCTTAGCCCTCTGGTATTCTTCCATCGTCTGGTGATAATCTAAATGATCTTGCGATAGGTTGGTGAACACGGCAACATCATAATCACAGCCATGTACTCTCCCCATGTCAAGGGCATGTGAAGAAACCTCCATTACGGCTAAATCCACCTTGGCTTCTACCATTTGATGAAACGTCTTTTGCAATGTCAAACTTTCAGGAGTAGTATTTTTCGTCTCCAAAATCTGATCCGCAATTTTCGTATACATTGTACCTATCAGACCTGTTTTCTTACCTGCATCAGCAAATATTTTTTCAATCAAATGACTGGTGGTTGTTTTCCCATTTGTGCCTGTAATTCCAATTAAGTGTAGCTTTTTCGTTGGCTGGCTATAATAAGCATCTGCAACAACAGCCATTGCCCTAATAGTATCCTGAACTAAGATAACAGGAACATCAATATTTAATGGGCGTTCAGCTAATACTGCGACAGCCCCATTTTCCACTGCAGATCCAGCAAAATCATGGCCATCAACTGTGTAGCCCTTAATGCAAATAAATAAGCTCCCTTTTTGCACCTTCCGATTGTCATTTTCAATTGATGTAATTTCCGGGTTTTCCCCCTTATAGGGAACAATAGGGTGCAAACACTTTAGCAGCTCTTGTAGTTTCATTTTACCTCAAATCCTCTCATGACAGTACATACTTAATGCCAGTATTTACCTCAGTGAGACTACTAGCGAAAGTTCCATCTTATTTTACATTAAATTATTTTATTTTGCTATTTGTTATGTAGGTTTTAAAAAAATTAGGCGGCGGAATATATTCCGACCGCCCATAAGGATGACTATTTACTTATTTTCACATGAAACGAAAGTTTAAATTTAACTTTGAGGACTGTCTAGCTCCTGCGCCTAGCCCCTCGGATCAAATAACCTTCTGCAATAAAAGTCAAAGAGCGACTTTTTTTTGCAGAAGAACATTTGCCTGTCGGGGCTGATCAAGTCGCTTCCGCTTTTCTTATTCCCCTTTACCAAAGTACAATCTAATTTTTGATCCTTCCTTAACTTTTGTTCCTGGACTCGGGGATTGTCTTACAACTACATCCCCTTCACCACTAGCATCGATTCTTAAGTTAATCATTTGCTCTTGGAGTTCACCTTTTGTAAGACCTACAAAATCAGGTAATTTCAATAAAGGTGTATCTGGCCACTTAATTTCTTTTTCAATTTGATCTTTTCGTGGTTCTATCCCCATTGCACTTAAACTATCCTTCATAATCGCCCCTACAATTGGAGCACTTACAGTACCACCAAATGCGGTAACACCTTTTGGATTGTCCACCGCTACATAGACCACTATCTGCGGGTCATCAGCCGGGGCAAAACCCATAAATGATACGATAAAGTTATTTTCCAAATAACGGCCATTTTGAGCCTTTTGTGCCGTCCCAGTCTTACCACCAACACGGTAACCTTCTACAAAGGCCTTTCCTCCCGTTCCTTGTGCAACAACACTTTCAAGAGCATGGCGAATCTCCTTCGATGTTTCCTCGGTTATAACTCTTCTCTTTTCAACAGGCGTGTTTCTCATTACAACTTCTTTGGTAACAGGATCTATTAATTCCTTAGCGATATACGGCTTATATAATATTCCACCATTTATCGCTGCGGAAACAGCGGTTACTTGTTGGATAGGAGTAACAGAAACCCCTTGTCCAAAAGCAGTGGTGGCTTGTTCTACAGGACCCACTCGATTTAAGTTGAATAAAATACCTGTTCCTTCTCCTTGCAAATCAATTCCAGTCTTTTGACCAAAACCAAAATCCTTTATATACTTAAAAAGTTTATCCTTACCCAGGCGTTCACCTAATTCTACAAACCCTGGGTTACAAGAGTTTTGCACTACCTCTAAAAAGCTTTGATCCCCGTGGCCGCCCCTTTTCCAACACTTCAACCGTGCACCCGCCACCTGTACAGAACCAGAATCATGAAAATGCTCTTTTTCGAGATTCACTTTCCCTTCGTTCAAAGCAGCTGCCAAAGTGATAATCTTAAAAGTCGACCCAGGTTCATATGTTGACCAGACTGGGAGATTTCGGTTATAAATCTCTTGTGGCACATTGCGGAAATTTGCAGGGTCAAATGTGGGTCTGCTAGACATCGCAAGGATTTCCCCATTATTTGGATTCATTGCAATCGCTACGATTCCATCTGGATTATATTTAGCTTCAGCAATATCAAGTTCTCTCTCGACAATGGTTTGTATTTTTGAATCTATTGTTAATTTTAAATCAAGCCCATTAACCGGATGCTCATAGTCATCCGCCATACTATTCATACGTTCTCCTTTGGCATTCGCATAAAATTTCACAGCTCCACGTTCACCGCTTAATTCTTTATCATAGTACTTTTCAAGTCCCATTAACCCTTGGTTATCTACTCCAGTAAATCCTAGGACATGAGAAAGATAGCTGCCATTCGGATAATGTCGTTTTGAGTCTTCCCCAATATATACACCTTCAAGTCCCAGGGCTCTAATCTCTTTGGCCTTCTCGTGAGAAATTTTTCTACCCTCTTTGATTCTCACAGAGGACGCACTTTTCGTAATCTCGCGATAAGCTGTTTCTTTCGGCATGTTCAATACCGCTGCCAGCTTTTCAGCAGTCGTTGCAGGATCCTTCACCTGCCGTGGAATGACATATACTGTTGGGGCACTTATATTTGCGGCTAACGGTATACCATTTCTATCAACAATTTGTCCCCGTTCAGGCTCAAAAGGGATGTTCCTGCTCCAAGATCCTTTTGCTCGGTCGGTTAACATATCCCCTAGTACAAATTGTACATATCCAAGCCTGACATCAATAATCAAGAAGGTCAGAAATCCAACGAATAGTGCAATCATTAGCCTCTTACGGACAGTTACATTAGAAACACGCATAGTATGAACGATCCTCCTCTTTCCTGCATTCCATTATCGTTCATATATATGCTTGTACACATTTCTATAGAACAAGCCTTTGAAGAAAAAACAACGTAAAAAGAGGCTGAAACACTTTTCAGCCTCTTTACTCAATCTTTTACTTTCTCTTTTGTTTCATCCGGTTGATCTTTCTCATCCGTTGAAACTTTCTTTTCTTCATTCCACTGTTCTTCAGGTGTTTTTAAATCTACTATTAGGAAATCGCCTTCTTTAAGAGCTGCTTTCGGTTGGATACTTTGCTTAGCTACATAACCTTTTCCATTTG